>CAZZJR010000101.1:0-9064 GCA_964654585.1 uncultured Bdellovibrionales bacterium | reverse complement strand
CGCTTCAAGGACATCTTCCAGGAGATCTACGACAGCGAGTTTAAGGCGAAGTTCGAGGCCGCCGGCATCGAGTACCAGCACCGGCTGATCGACGATATGGTCGCCTACGCCATGAAGTCAAAGGGCGGCTTCGTCTGGGCCTGCAAGAACTACGACGGCGACGTGCAGTCAGACTCGATTGCGCAGGGCTTTGGCTCTCTTGGCCTCATGACCTCCGTGCTCATGACAGAGGACGGCAAGACGATTGAGGCTGAGGCTGCACACGGCACGGTGACTCGCCACTACCGCATGCACCAGCAGGGGAAGGAGACCTCCACCAACCCGATCGCCTCAATTTTTGCGTGGACCACGGGGCTGAAGTACCGCGGGCAGTTTGACGGAACGCCAGATGTTGTGGCGTTCGCCGATACGCTCGAGAAGGTCTGCGTGAGCTGCGTTGAGAGCGGAAAGATGACGAAGGACCTAGCGCTCTGCGTACACGGCGATGCGCTCAAGCGCGAGCACTACCTGAGCACCGAGCAGTTCATGGACGCGATAGCTGAGGAGCTTTCGAGGGCGCTGTCGCGGTAGCGCAAAAAGGGAGACGGGCAATTTTTTTGCGTCTTCATCTTCCTCCTTCTCTTTCTCCTGCACCTGCACCTAATTCCTCGCTCCCTCTCCTCCCCGTTCTTGAACTGGCAGAAATTTCCTGATTACGAGCAGGAGCAGGAGCAGGAGCAGGAGTGAGTGCAGGTGCAGGAGGAGGAGAAAGATTAAGAAGAGGAGTAGGGGCTTTGCAGAAGTGCTGCGCTAGCCAGCTTCGGTGCTACAGCGCGCGCTCCACCGCTGCCAGCGCGGCTCCGCGGTCCCACTCGTACGCCCCTTCAAAGCGGTTGGTTGCCGAGCCAGACTTCGCGTCCTGAATCATGGCGGGCTTCCCGTCTCGCGAAAGAAACACGGTCAGCGGCAGGTCAGTGACAGCGAAGGCGCTCTTGGCGTCGCTTCCGTTGTCGACGAGAACCGGAAACGGAAAGCTGTACGAAGCAGCGAGCTTCGAGACCGCCTCGGGAGAGTCATCGATAGCGATAGCCACAATTCCGAGCTTCGCTGGATCGACGCTTCGGCGTAGCCCAACGATGTGCGGAAACTCAAAGGTGCACTGCGTGCACCACGTTGCGAAGAAGTGCACCATCACTACCGGCGCCTCAAGCTCTGAAGCAGCGCTGGTCGAGCCACCCGCGCGCTTGAGGGACTCGACCATAGCGAGCGACGGAGCCAGGGGTGCTCGAGAGGCGCTACAGGCGGTGAGCTGAAATGCTGCCGTGAGCGCAAGGAGCGCGCGGCTAAGGTTAACGAGGCGCATCGAGTTACCGGCGGCTGAGCGGGGTCTTGGCGAGTTTCTGTGAGGTGGCGCGGCCGAACTCATCCTTGAGCGACACTACAACGTACTGTCCAGAGAAGGAGTCCTCCGGCAGAGCTACGTACTCACCCACGTAGTGCCCAGGCGCACGCTCAAGCATAGGGATGTTGAGCGCGACGTTTCCGACTGAGAAGGTGGCTGTCTGGCCTGGGCTGCCGAAGGCCAGAACGACCACCCTGCCGTTGGCCTCAACGACGCCGCTGCGTGCGCCGTGGCCGGAGGCGATGATGGCGGGAGGGGCAGTCTTGAGGAACTCAGGGCGGCTGCGGTTCGATAGCGGCAGGATAGCCTTGTCAGCGACGTCACGCGCCAGGTTCTGGATAATCTCGTTGTCGAGCCCCTTAATCGGCTCAAGGGCGAGGTTTGAGAAGCCGGTAGGGCCCTTCGTAATACCGCGGCTCTCTGAGTCCTCCGCGTCTATCTCGTACATGAGCTTCCCGGTCTTCGCCGAGACGAGCTTTAAGTTTATCGCGACGGTGGCGACTGACTGGATGGCGTAGTAGGAGCGGTCCCAGCGCGTGACCTTGCCGTACATGACGGCGTCGCACGAGAGCACCTTCGTGCAGATCTCGCGCGGGTCTGCGGCGAAGACTCGCTGTAGGTCAATCGTCACAGGGTTGCTGCCGGGGGTGGCGTAGCCGTAGTGCAGGAGGTCTGCTTGGACAATGGCGGGAGTAATGACGTCGAGCGAGGCGTTCGAGAGCTCAGACTGGATGAGCGACTGCATGAACTCAGCCGGCGTTTCGCGCTGCTTCGATGAGACGAGCCCGACGTTGTCTATCAGCAAGCCCTCGTCAGCGCGGGTTAGCTTTCCTTCAGAGTCCACCTGCGCGAACGGCAGCACTGCGATGCGGATCGGCTCGGAAGGGTTAAAGTTTAAGGTGTGCTTGTACGTCGCTTGGCAGCCCGTGAGCGCTGCGGCGAAGAGTATGCAGAGTGATTGTGCGAGCTTCTTCATCGTTTGCTCCTACCTCGTTTGCGCTGTAACCGGAAGCGACGCGACACCACCCGCGCCAACTGTCATGACCTGCACGTTCCCGCCTCCAGCAGGAAGCGGGGCGCTAGGAGAGGAGAACTCTCCAGCCTTGACGAAGGGACCGGCTGGGGAGGGTGCGGTGAAGAGCACGACCTTCTGCGCTGAGCACGGTGTTGCTGCTCCGGTGCAGCCAGAGGCTACCGAAGAGCCAACACTGGCGCACGCAACACGCAGCTCGCCGCCGTTCGCCTCGACTCGGCTCTTTAGGTCGCACGGCGGGGAGGAGGGGAGCGAGACGTCCTGTCTGACAGAGGTGCCGAAAGCTGAGCGCAGCTCGATTGACGCGTCGTGCGAGGGGTCTTCTGCCACGAGTGCGGAGAAGTTCCGGCAGTAGAGCCCCGGCGAGACTTCGCGCAGGTTGGTGCGGTTCTTTGCAGTGACGAGGTATGCGAAGGAGACGGGGGTGCCCTTGGCGCAGACTCGGTACGTTGTCGGGGAGCTCCAGGTTGCAGTGGCGCTGTTGAGTGCGACCTGCACGCCTTCTTGCGTGATTCTGGTCGGCGGCTCAGCCGGGGGAGGGAGCTTCTCTACGATGGTGTGCGAGAACTTGTCGGCGAGCTTGTCAAAGGTCTCATCGCCAGTGTTCTTCACAGAAGAGATGATCGCCTGAAAGAGCTGCCCGGATTGAAGCAGCAGCCCGCCCTCCTCATTCTCGGTGTTGGTGACCGTGACGAGGTCTTGCCCGGAACGACTCGCCACGGAGAGCTGCCCCGAGAGCTCGTTGTAGTACCCAGCCACGAAGTTGTTGCGCGAGAAGGACTTGAGCTGCAGCGTCGCAAAGCCGTCGACGATGTACTTCTGCGCCAGCTTGTCGCGCTCCGGGCAGGCAGGGGACGAGCACAGCAGGGTGACCGCCTGCTCGTCGAGCACGATGAAGCCGCGGTTTCGGAGCTGGTTAATGATGGACTGGCGCACGAGGTTAATTCTCTCGCGCGGGATGTCGACTGAGTAGTCAGCAGGCAGGAGAGCGAGGCTTGCTGGCATCGGCGCTCCGGCCGGCAGGTTCGAGTGGACGGTTGCCCCGCACCCGGAAGCGAGCAGCGCGACTGCCGCTCCTAAGAAGCGTTTTTGGGCTAGTGTGCGGAGCTTGCGGTGCATAGTTCCTCCCGGTGCGCCGCGTGGCGCGGTCTTACTTGACGATGATTGAGCCTTTGACGCCTTGCGGCGCCTGCTTTAGCCCGTAGATGGTGTACGAGTAGGTTCCTGGGTCATGGAAGCAGGCGGTCGCAAAATCTTTCGGCGCGATCGGCGCCACTGAGCGGATGACTCCATCTTCTCCGATCTTGAGGTTCTCTGAAGCGCAGTGCGACGTGAGCTTGCCGAAGGTGAGCTCCATCGTGACGAGCGAGTCTGGTGTGTCGTTGAGGAAGAGAACGATGCTGTCTTCGCGCTTCATCTCAAGGGTAGCTGGCGAGACGCCGGAGCTCGTTACCGTAATTACTTCGTTGGAGCTCTCAGGTGAGGTTGCCGAGGGGAAGCCTTCCTCAGCGACTAGCCCGAGGCGCGGCATGGCAAGCAACAGGGCGGTGAGCAGGACGGATGGAAGGAATATCTGCGCTCTCATGGCGGTAACCCTAGCAGGGGTTAATGAGAGCTTCAACGGCTACGCGCTGAACACACCTCTTACTCCGCAAACAAATTAAGGTTGAGCAGGGGGGACAGGGCTGAGCGGTAGGGCACATTCCAGGGAAGCCCGGCAACCCCCGCTTGCGCTTACTGTAAAGGTGCCGGGCCTAACACCCTGGGCAAGAGCCGGGAGCTCAACAGCGCTCTTCTCTTGAGGCTCCCCGAAGACAGAGAGCCAAGGGCCAGGAGCAACCGGCGCTCCTCCAGGCTCTGAAACTGCTGTTGTCGTAAATGTGCAGCCCAGCTCACCGCTTGCCGCAAGGCGGGTTAGGGTCGCCGAACTGCCCCTAGGCACGAGGAAAGTTGGCGAGCTCTCAGCATGCACGTCAGTCCCCGGGTGGAGCCAGAGGATAAGGCTTCCGTCAGGCAGCCGCTCCTCGACGGCGAGCCGGTTCGGAAACGAAGAGAGCTGCTCCTCAAAGCGCTTAGCGTCCCAGTTCTGGAACAGGCCGGGGAGCACGACGATCCGGCGCAGCCCACACACGCGATCGAGCTGCGTAAGGCTCTCCCTTGAGGGGAAGGAGAGGAGCGACTCAGAGAGATCGTACTGCAGCCGCGAGCGCTGACCCGAGTAGCCGTTCACAAGCCTTATCCCGAGCGGAGTCGCCCAGAGAGAGTACTTTGTGTTGAGCAGAGCGAGGTTGCGCCAGCTCACTTCGCCGTTCTCGGCACGGCTCGCAAACGGCAGCACGACCGCAGGCTCACCCGGGCTGAGCCTCTTGCTGAGTGCCGCAAACGCAGGCGGCGTCGGCGCTATTGGATCAAACGAGAAGGCGCTGACCGAGTTCTCGCCGATGGTGCACAGGAAGAGCGCCCCGCCGAGAGCTGCCTGTAGTGCTTTGCTGCGTAGCGCCGAGAGGCTCAGCGCCGCTGCGATGTTTATCGACATCACCACGACTGCTCCGTAGCGGCCAACGGCGCGAATCGCGTCTATTCCTGGCAGGAGATTCCAGAGTGTCGCAAGCGGCGCCCACATCGGCTCGTCTTTGACCTGCTCGCCACCGGGGCCAAGCGAGAGCACGAAGAACACGGCGGCGATTGCATAGAGCAGCGCCGCGGGGCTACGCAGTCGGTACACCATGAGCGCTGCTGCGAGGAGCGTTGCCCAAGCGGCGAGCCCCGCGATGATGTGCGGGAGCGGGCCGTGCCCCTTTACAGAAGAAGCGAGGAGCACGATGGCGATCAGAACGCCATTTACTGCGCACAGGAACGCTGCTCGGCGCCAGCTCCGGACAATTGCGGCGACGAGCACTACGGCAGTGACAAGGTAGCCAGAGCAGAGAGTCGCTTCCGGCTGCGTGAAGCTCGCAGTCACGCCCCACAGCGAGTTGAGCGACGAGAACGCCAGGTACGAGAGCCCGGTTGCGGCGAACGCCGCTGCCTCGTACAGGTGCCGCTCGCCGAAAGCCTCCTGCACCGCGAGGTACGCTGGCAGGGCGTACGCTATCGGCAGCAGCCCGATCACGAGCGCGATGCCGGCTAGTGTCATCTGCTTCAGCGAGATGCGCTCGCTTAAAACCGAGAGGGCAGCGATGAGGCCGAGCCCCAGGGCAGCGAAGACGGCGAAGTACACAGCGCAGTAAAACGACGCAGCCGCGCACAGCCCAGCGAGGCACCAGCGCCGGGGATATTCGGGCGCAGAGACGACGAGCGACCAGGCGAGCGGAACCCAGAAAAAATAGAGGAGCTGCGGGTGCCCGAGATTTCCGAAGATGTAGCTGCTGTTTGCGAAGGAGACTCCTGCAGCGAGCGACCAAGGAGCAGAGGCCCCGAGTGCGCGCGCAAGCCGGGCAGTAGCAGTTCCGTTGAGCGTCATCGCGGCGAGGGTCACTACGTTGTAGGCAACGGGGAGCGAGAGGCTGAGGAGTGCCAAGAGGTGCACAAAGGCAGAAGGGAGCAGGAAGGAGTCGCTCCACGCGCGCGTCAGGCCGTACGGGTAGAGCGCTCCGGTTTCGAAGGCGAGTGCCGTTCGTGGGCTAAAGTGGAAAGAGCTTGCCAGCCACACGTACAGCCCGCCATCGCCCTCGGAGCCTCCGATGTAGTGCGTAGGGAAGAAGCGCACGATGAGAGGATGGAGGGCGAGGATAGACGAGAGCACTAGGAGTGCTGAGAGGCAGGAAGCGAGCTTTGAGCGTAGTGGTAAAGACATCTGAGTAACGAGTGCCCGCATGATAGAGATTTGGGGGCGCGCGGGGTAGCTCTCGTCCGGTCGGCGCATCGCCGAAAGGGAGCTTGGAAAATGGTCTCGCTAACCACCTGTAATTAGGCGAGCTTCGGGGTTTCACCGGATTTTGTGTCTGGTTAATGCACACGCGACTTCCAACGTTCCATACCTCATGCTACGGAGCAGCGCGCCGAGTTGTCCGGTCAGGCGACTTCAACGCAGGTTTTTTTTCGACATCGAGGGAGTTGGTTCATGAACGTTTACGTGTCTACTCTGACTGTCGCGGCTTCTCTCCTTATCGCCACTCAGCCCGCCCTCGCTCAGTCCCCGGCATCACCCGAATCATTCCTCGCAAGCGAAGAAAATAATCACTCTCAGTCGCAGTCCGACTGCGCCGGAATTCCGAACGGCACGACGCCGCTCACCGACTGCGGCTGCGGCAAGCCAGCGAGCTCCGCTTTTGCCTGCAAGGTGTGTGGTGACGACACAAGCTGCCTCGACTGCGCTGGGGTTCCGTTTGGCGGAAGACAGCCTACCGGACCGACAAACGGCGTACCGGGCGCCGACCGATGCTCTCTCGTATGCCCCCAAAATAGCGCACTCAATCCTAAGTCAAACACGTGCCTCACCTGCGCAGACGTGAGCGCAAACCTGATGACGGTGAAGCATGTTTACTACCACCCAAATGTTGTGCCGCGGGTGAACGTGGAGAATGCCTTCAAAGCTAAGAACGGCAACCAGTGGAGCGCCCTGGGAACCTTCGCGCAGGTCGACTTGGCTAGCTCATGCCTCGGGGAAGCGATAGACAAATGTCTGCATGAAGCGCCAGGAGGTGCTGCGAACCTAAGGTTAAAGAGCCTGCTGGTTGCGAAGGAGCAGGAGATTGCAAACCGCGAGGGAGGAGTGGCGGCATCGACCGAAAAGATTCTGGCTCTCACCGCTACACTTCAGGATCTTGAAAAGAGCATACCGACGCTCACAGGAGCAACCTTAGACTCCGCGAAGCGCAGTAAGACAGCAACGCAGGCACTCCTCCTAGCAGAACGGAAGAGTAAAACAGCTCAGGTGGCGGCCTTGCAGGTTGCCCGGAACGCAAAGGTGAATCTAGAGAAGCTCCTGAACCAGAAGCGTCAGTACCTCATGATCGCCAGACGGATTGCTGGGGACAACGCGGACGGAGACACGTGCGTCGCGAATAACGTCTTCGCGTGGCTCAGTGGCCTCCGGACACCTGGTGATATCGCTGAGCTAGCGCCAAAGCTTGTGCTCGCTAACGCCAAGATCTCAGAACTCGTGGCGCAAATAGCATTCTTGAAAAAGACAGAGACGGCTCTCTCGAAAAGTCGCAACGTCGTCGCTCAGCTTGATAAAGTCAGGGCAGACCTGGCGCAGAAGGAGCTTGAGCTGCAACGTGCAGAGCTTGAGCGCGACAATCTGAGCACGGCAACCGGGTTCCAAGGCGACACCGGCAACTACAGGCGAAGTGACCTGTTTGGTGCGTCAGTAACGACGGTTCGAGAGGTTCGTGGCTACGTAAGCCGCTCGAGCGCAGGAGGGTGCGGACCGGTCGATCGGGATCTGCTCAAGGTCCAGCAACAGCTACAGTGCGATGTTCAAGAGATCTCAGTATCGAGGTTTGACTCTCCAGTGTCGCTCCTGTGGTCTCCAGAAGTTTCCATCGAGGACATCACATCGTTCGCCGCGTTTCCGCTCGATGGGAAGAGCAACGAGAAGAAGCTCTTCCAGTGGCGCGCTTCGGGCATGACGCCGCTCGTCGTGTACGACTCAACTGGTCTCGGCGAGATTAAGGACGCCACGCAGCTCTTCGGCAACTACACCTTCGGCAAGGAGTGGAAGAACGGCTACGATGCGCTCGCTTCGCTCGATATCGACAAGAGTGGCTGGCTTGAGGGTGAGGAGCTCAACGCAGTTGCGCTCTGGTTCGACGTCAACCAGGATGGCGTGAGCCAAAAGGGCGAGGTGAAGCGCCTCATCGACACCAGCGTGTTCGCGATAGGGGTTAAGTCAGACCGCGTCGACGAGAAAACGAAGAGCATCTTCGCGTCAAGTGGGTTCAAGCGCCGCGTTGATGGCAAGGAGATCGTCGGCGGCTCCGTTGACTGGTTCTCTGGCCCAGTGAAGGGAGAGTTGCCGGAGCTGCTCGGCGAGGCAGCAGGAGGAAGCGCCCAGAATTCAGCTGCAGCACCGGCTGCCCGCGCAGACCTCGCAGCCGCTGAGGAGTTTGACGTAGTGGACCCGAGCACCACGGTGAGCGGCATCTGGCAGTGGCACATAACAGACGACAAGACTCTCCTCCCTGAGCAGCGACCCGGCGGAATCCTGGCGCTAACACAGGAGGGAGAAACGCTGCGGGGGCAGAGCTTTTCGGCAGTTCAGTTCCGTCCGAACATCTACGGCATCTACGAGGAGATCTCGGCGGCGTCGATCACCGGCAGCTTCGGCAATGGAGATGTAGCGTTCCAGGTCAGGGGCAGCAAAGGTCCATCCGCTTCTTCGACGGCGAAGCTCTCCGCTGATGGCATGATGCTGACAGGGTCGACAACGGAAGAGGTGGCGGTTGAGGGCGGAACAGCGCAGGTGACCTTCGCTTGGGAGGCTCGCCGACTCGTTCGCACGAACTAGGGTAAAAGGTCCCAAACATACCTTCTAGAGAAACTACTCTCCCCGGAGAGAGTTGGTAGCTGAGCGCTCCCTCCCAAATCCCTCTCCTAATCATCTTTTTTCTCCTGCACCTGCACTGGACTCCTAATCCTCATCTGGCCGTCCGACACGAATAGCGCAGGCTATTCAGGGCTACGTCTTGATTATGAGCAGGAGT
>CAZZJR010000100.1:0-9162 GCA_964654585.1 uncultured Bdellovibrionales bacterium | reverse complement strand
AGGTCCTTAGCCTCCTTGAGGCCAAGTCCGGTGATCTCGCGAACGACCTTGATCACCTTAACCTTCTCAGCTCCAGCATCATCGAGCATGATGGTGAACTCTGTCTTCTCCTCAGCAGCGGCAGCAGCCGGCGCACCAGCGCCACCAGCAACCATTGCTACCGGAGCGGCAGCGCTAACACCAAGCTCTTCCTCGAGCTTCTTCACCATCTTGGCAGCATCCATCAGGGACATACCCTTGATGAAATCTACAACGCCTTCGAACGTGTACGATCCAGACGCTTCAGACATGGTTTTACTCCTTTCCTAACGTTACAACTAAAATTAACTAAACAAACTTACCGACCGCCCCCTAACGTAGGGCTGCCGACTACTCCCCTCCGAGTTTCTTCCTGTAAGCCTCAATCGACCTAGCGACCTGCGCGCCGGGCTCCGAGAGAACTCGGACCAACCGGGTTGCGGGCGCGGAAATCAGGCTCAGCAACATGGCGAACGTCTCTTCACGGCCCGGCATCTTCGATAACGAATCAACACCAGCCGCGTCTACGTACGCGCCATCAAGCCAACACCCCTTCACTCGAAACTTTTCATTCCCCTTGGCGAACTTCATGAGAACCTTCGTCGGAGCGATCGGATCGCTCGTCGAGGTCACCACGAAAGTCGGACCACTGATCGTGCCCAGGAACTTCTCAACCTCTCCCGGCTTCGCGCCGCGTCCGCTCTCAACTTTGTTGACAGCAAGTCGCGCCAGGGTGTTGCGAACCACCTTTGACTCGCAGCCGGCTTCGTGTAGGTCTCTGCGAAGCTTCGTGATCTGCGCTACCGTCAGGCCACGGTAGTCGGCGCAAACCGCAACCGTCGCTGCCGAGAAATTGGCTACGAGGCTCTCAAGCTCAGCTGCTTTCGTTGCCTTATCCATACTTCAAACTCCCTAATGAACCGTTACGCTCTCAGCGCCGAAACGTCGACTGCAACTCCCGGACCCATCGTGAGCGCCATCGACGCTGACTGGAGGTACACGCCCTTGCTGGTCGAAGGCTTCGCCCGGTTGATCGCCTGGAAGAGCGCCTGTGCGTTTTCTAATATCTTGCCGCCGCCGAACGACGCCTTGCCGATCGAAGCGTGAACGATCCCCGCTTTGTCCACGCGGTACTCAGCACGACCCGACTTAACAGACTTGACGGTCTCGCCAACGTCGAACGTAACCGTTCCAACCTTTGGCGATGGCATGAGTCCACGCGGCCCGAGAAGCTTTCCGACTTTTCCGACCTGCGCCATCATGTCTGGCGTTGCGACAACGCTGTCGAAGTCGAAGAATCCACCCTTGATCTTCTCAACGAGGTCGTCTCCGCCGACGAAATCAGCACCTGCCTCACTCGCCTCCTTCGCCTTGTCGCCCTTGGCGAACACGAGAACGCGAACTGACTTACCAAGACCGTGCGGCAACGCGATCGATCCACGTACGTTTTGCTCAGCCTTCTTCGGGTCAACGCCCAGTCGCACTGCAACCTCAACGGTCTCGTCGAACTTAGCCGACGCTGTGCTGGCAACTACCTGGCAAGCCTCCTCCAAGCTGTACAGCTTTTCGGCCTGGACCTTTGCCCGCGCTGCCCGTATCCGCTTTCCTTCTTTCTTGCGCGCCATATAAAACTTCTAAGACTTCAGTAAATTCTTTAATCCTGCTGGGTTGTCTCGCTACCGAGGCTCTCCGCCGCATCTCTCTCCAACCCTTTCCAACCGGCCAAAATCACCCGAAAAGTGCGGCCAGGGCGGAAGGAGGCGTAAGACTAGGGAGTTGCCCCTGATAAGTCAATATCTCCAGCCCTAAATGACATCTACGCCCATGCTGCGGGCGGTACCTGCAACGATCTTGAAGGCTGCCTCCTCATCGTAGCAGTTAAGATCCTGCATCTTCTGTTTGGCGATCTCGTAGACCTGCGCCTTCGTGATCTTGCCGACCTTCTCCTTGTTCGGAACAGACGAGCCCTTCTCAAGCTTGAGAGCCTTCTTGATCAGGTACGAAACAGGCGGCGTCTTGAGCTCAAAAGTGAACGAGCGGTCCTTGTACACGGTAATAACAACCGGAACCGTCTCACCCTGTTGCTTCTGGGTCTTAGCATTGAACTGCTTACAGAACTCCATGATGTTGACGCCGTGCTGACCGAGCACAGGTCCAATAGGAGGCGCCGGGTTCGCTTGTCCACCCGTCACTTGCAACTTAATAAAGGTACTAATCTCCTTGCCCATCTGAACACCTCTAACTACACGCGTTTGGAAGCTAAAAAGTAAGCGCTACCAGTTGGTTAGCACTTCTCTACCTGCATAAAATCGAGCTCGACTGGAGTAGCTCGTCCGAAGATGCTGATCAGAACCTTGACCTTGCCCTTCTCTGGTCGGACCTCTTCGATGGTGCCGTTGAAGTCCGCAAACGGACCGTCAATCACTTTCACGGCGTCTCCCTGCTCGAAGTTCATCTTCGAACGAGGCGAGGCTGCCCCCTCCTCTACCTGGCTGAAGATTCGCTGCACTTCATCTTCGCCCATTGGCTGGGGGTTCGTCGGGTCTCCGACGAAGCCGTTAATCTTTGGGGTTTCCTTAACCAGGTGCCAGGTCTCCTCGTTCAGGACCATCTGGACCAGGATGTAGCCGGGGAAAAATTTGCGCGTTGAGGTCTTCTTCTGACCCTTAACGAGCTCCACCACCGTCTCTTGCGGGACGTGAACCTCACCGAAGAGGTTCGTGAGCTTATTCAGCCGAATACGCTCCTCGAGGGCCTGCTTAGCCTTCATCTCGAAGCCCGCGTAGGCCTGAACAACGTACCACTGTAGCTTCGGTTCAGCTGAGGTGCTGGTCTCCATACCGGTTCCTATCCAGTTACTCCTTCACTAGCCGATCATCTTCGACATCAGCCAGTTAAACGTGAGATCCATGACGAAGAGACACATCGAGATAAACACGATGATCAGAAGCACCACGCCGGTAAGGCGGGTAGTCTCCTGACGGGTCGGGGTGTGAACCTTCTTCAGCTCATCGACCGCTGCCGAGAAATATCCCTGCTTGCGACCAACCGCTGCGCCTGTTTCCGCAACCCTTTCACTCATCTCAGATCCCTAGCCATTTCGATAGGTTACTCAATAAGAAGCCTGTCTCTGCCGCGCCGTTAAGCGCGCCATGCACCTGACAGTAATGGTAACGCGTATCACCTTCACCACGACTGCTGCCACAGCCGCGGATCACGAAGCCGGGAAGCTAGCAGAAATCCAGCCCCCGAGCAAACGCCCCTACTCCCTCTCCCCAACCTGCACGCCATCGAGCTTTCGAGTCACGAAGCCCTCAACGTGCTGCCGCAGCGCCTCAACCTGAACCGAGGTCAGAACCTCGCTGGCGAAGGCGTGAACCAGGAAGTTCCTGGCGGTCTCGCGGTCGATACCGCGTGAGCGAAGGTAGAACATTGCGTCGCTATCGAGCTGCCCAACGGTAGCGCCGTGAGTGCACTTGACGTCATCAGCCCAGATCTTGAGCTGTGGGCGAGTCTCTATGCTCGCGTTGGGCGAGAGAAGCAGCGCCTGATTCGACTGGAAGGCGTTGGTCTTCTGCGCGATCTGATCAACGGTGATCGTCCCCGAGAAAACGCCGCGGCTCGCATCGGCGTAGACGCCCTTGAAGTGCTCACGGCTCTCCGACGATGGCTCAACGTGATGAATTGAAGTCGAGTTGTCGACGTGCTGCTCTCCCGCCAAGAGTGAGAGGCCGTTGATCACTGAGTTGCAGTTGCTTCCCAGCAGCCGCACGCTCACGTTGTTCCGGACGAGCCTTCCACCGAACGAGAACACGTGTGAACGAACCTGGGAGTCTCTCCCCTGCTCGATGTCAGTCTGAGAGACGTGGAAGGCTTCGAGCGACTCATCCTGGAGTCGATAGTGATCAACTGTTGCGTTCTGTGCGGCGCGAATCTCTGTCACCGGGAGTGAGAGGTACTTCGCAGCCCCGATCGAAACGTGGGACTCTACGACTGTTACCTGAGCGCTCTCCCCTGCGTCTATCAACAGGCGCGGAGCAACGACACTCTGCTCTCCAGCCTGCGTGGCGACGTTGATGATGTGAAGCGGGGCGCTGATCGACGCGTTAGGCGCAACAACAACGGAGATGCCGTCGCTCATGAGAGCCGTTGCGAGAGCCGCGAAGGCCTCGCTGCTGTGGCTTCCTAGCGCCCCAAACGGCGCCTCTTCGCGAGATTGAAGGCGGGCACAGACTAGCCCCTTTTCGTTCGGCAGCGATGAGAGCTCTTCTGAGAAGGCTCCGTCTACGAACACGATGCGGTGGGCGTTTAATCCTGCGATCTCAATCGCGCTGAGCGCGTCTTTTGGCAGGACCGCAGCTGTGGTCGGAGCGAGCGAGAAAGAGCCAAGGGCGATCGCTTCTGCGTTTGTGTACTTCCATTCCTCTTGTCGAGGCGTGGGGAAGAGCACCTTCGCCCACACTGCCCTGGCGTCCTGAGCGAGCTTGAGGGCTGCTTGCGGCAGCGTCTTCACCTGGCGCTCCGCAGCCGCCTTAATGGCGCTGTCGGCCCACGTTTGGCGCTGCTCTGTAACAGCTATCTTCTTTGCGGCAACAGTCATGGCACTTCCCTGAGGTTACGCTGCGGCTGGTTCTTTGAAAGCGGAGTAGCCCTGGCTTTCAAGCTTGAGCGCGAGATCTTTTCCGCCGGACTCAACGATGCGGCCATCAATCATGACGTGCACAACGTCTGGCACGATGTAGTTGAGGAGGCGCTGGTAGTGCGTGATGACGAGCATTCCGTTCTGCTTTGAGCGCAGGCGGTTAACGCCTTCGGCCACGATCTGGAGGGCGTCGATGTCGAGGCCGGAATCGGTTTCATCGAGAATGGCAAGCTTCGGCTCAAGAACCGCCATCTGGAACACCTCGTTCCTCTTCTTCTCGCCGCCTGAGAAGCCCTCGTTCACGGCACGCTTGAGCATCTCGTCGCTCAGCTCGAGCGCCTTCGCCTTCTCCTTCACGAGAGTCGAGAAGTCGCGCACCGAGATCGCTGGCTGGCCCCTGTGCTCACGGATTGAATTGAGTGCTGTGCGCAAGAAGTAGGTTGCGAGGACTCCCGGCAGCTCAACTGGATACTGAAACGCAAGAAAGAGCCCCTCCCGGGCGCGAACCTCGGGGTCGAGCTCAAGCAGGTCCTTGCCGTCAAAGGCTACAGAGCCGCCAGTAATCTCGTATCCCTCTTTTCCGCCGAGTATGTTCGCCAACGTGCTCTTGCCAGAGCCGTTAACGCCCATGATGGCGTGAACTTCACCTGGGCGGATCTCAAGGTTGATCCCCTTGAGAATCTCGCGTCCTTCTCCTTCGACACGGGCGTGCAGGTCGGTAATTTTAAGCAAACTCATACTTCCTCGTTATCCAACACTTCCTTCGAGACTAATCTCCAGCAATCGACGCGCTTCCACGGCGAATTCCATAGGAAGCTCGTTGAGCACCTCCTTGCAGAAGCCGTGCACGATCATCGACACGGCGTCTTCGGTCGAGATGCCGCGCTGGTTGCAGTAAAAAATCTGGTCTTCGCCGATCTTCGACGTTGATGCCTCGTGCTCAACGGTGGCCGACGGGTTTTTCACCTCGATGTACGGGAAGGTATGGGCGCCACAGTTGTTGCCCATCAGCATCGAGTCGCACTGCGAGAAGTTTCGGGCGCCGTCCGCGCTCTTCATCATCTTCACAAGCCCCCGGTACGCATTCTGGCTGCGCCCGGCCGAGATGCCCTTCGAGACGATCGTGCTCTTGGTGTTCTTGCCGATATGGATCATCTTCGTGCCGGTGTCGGCCTGCTGCTTGTTGTTGGTGATCGCAACCGAGTAGAACTCGCCTACTGAGTTGTCGCCCTTCAGGATGCAGCTCGGGTACTTCCAGGTGATAGACGATCCCGTTTCAACTTGTGTCCAAGAGATCTTGGAGTTCGTGCCGGCGCACAGGCCGCGCTTCGTCACGAAGTTGTAGATTCCGCCCTTCCCGTCCTTGTCGCCAGGGTACCAGTTCTGGATGGTGGAGTACTTAATGTGCGCATCGCCAAGAGCCACGAGCTCTACAACTGCAGCGTGGAGCTGGTTCTCGTCGCGCATTGGGGCTGTGCAGCCCTCCATGTAGCTCACGTAGCTTCCTTCGTCCGCGATAATCAGCGTGCGCTCGAACTGTCCAGTCTTCGCCGCGTTGATGCGGAAGTAGGTCGAGAGCTCAAGTGGGCACCGAACTCCCTTCGGGATGTAGCAGAACGAGCCGTCAGTGAAGACTGCAGAGTTGAGCGCCGCGAAGAAATTGTCGCTGTGAGGGACGACTGACCCGAGGTACTTCTTGACGAGTTCCGGATGGTGCTGAATCGCCTCAGACATCGAGCAGAAGATTACGCCAACCTCTTCGAGCTGCTTCTTGAAGGTCGTTACAACCGACACTGAGTCGAACACCGCATCAACTGCTACCCCTGCCAAGGCCTTCTGCTCGTGGAGCGGGATGCCGAGCTTCTCGTAGGTCTTGAGGATCTCAGGGTCGACTTCTTCAAGGCTGGCGGGCCCCTTCTTCTGCTTCGGGGCTGAGTAGTACACGATCTCGTCGTACTTCACCGGCGGATAATTCACGAAAGCCCAGTGCGGCTCCGTCATCTCCTTCCAACGCGCGAACGCCTTGAGGCGCCATTGCAGCATCCAGTCGGGCTCGTTCTTCTTCGCTGAGATGAATCGGATGATATCTTCGTTGAGACCGGGAGGCGCCTCGTCAGCTTCGATGTTCGTGTAGAAGCCGTATTTATATTCCTGGCTGGTGAAGTCTTCTAAAATCTCTGTGCTCATAGCCGCTCGAAACCGGTTCTCTATTCCGAAGTTCTTAGGTCGCTACCTGCTGCCGGGACCCAAGCGACGGATATTCGCCGGGCATCCAAAAATTTTTAGGCTCCACAGGATACCGGAATACGGACCCTAAGTCCCGCCGCGGGTCTCAACACCTCATAGCGCCTTTCGGAGTTGGGAGAAGGTAGCAATCTTGAATCGTTTATTCAAGTATAGGAGGCAAGTTAAGTATCTGCAATGCAAAGATATTTTGGCTCATATGGGCAACAACGGTGGCACCCGAGCGCGGAATCTCAACTCTCGCGCTCAGCGTGACGGGGCTCAGAGGTAGGGTAAGTGGTTGCTAGAGCTTAGAAAATTATCTGTTTTTGTGGGTAGTCCGAGTGCGGAGACGCACCACCGGTGCCGGTGCCGGCAATTGTCGGGCACGGCGGGTTACTCGACAACGGAGACCGAAACGCCGGGGAAAACGGGGGCGGCGGATTCTGGGTCCTGGAAGAGCCATCGCAGCAGCTCCTGGTAAAAACCGAATAGCGGGATCTGCTCGGCCACCCTCTGGCGCACCTGCTCGCGCCGGCTCTTGAAGCCAGCGTGGCTCTCTCGCGTTAGGTGCTCTCGCTCGCGCCAGAAGTTTCCGAGCGGCTGAACCTGGATCTCGAACATCTTGCCACACCAAAGTACAACTGACTTAACAGCTTCCCAGCCACTCTCCTTCTCTGCGTCGCGCAGGTAGTTCTTGGTTTCGATGAAGGCGAGGCGTTCGCTCTCAGGCGTGCGCGGCAGGGAAAGTTTGGCGAGCGCGGCCTCGTCCCACTCAAGGGACTTAAGCGCAGCCTGCAACTTAGTAGCCTCGGCTGCCGAACCGACTACTATCTTGATTCCAAAGATGTCTTTGACGTACCGGCTCAGGTGACGGAGCTGCTTGTCGCGCTGAACGAGGGAATCGAGGCCGAAGATCTCATCGACGACTTTGTTCCAGATCTCTTCTTCCGCCTTGATGCGGCTGATGATCTTATGAACCCCGCGCTTGTTCGGCTCTGCTGGCTGGTATTCGACGACGTTGGCAACGAGCTGGGGAGCCACCCAGCTTGACCCATCGAAGTACTTTAGCTTTCCTAGCTGCCTGGTGCCGAGGTCGAGGTCGATCGTCGAGTACAGGTCGGCACGAGAGAGGATCTGAGAGAGCGTGAAGCGCTCGCCTGTCGTCGGCACCTCTCCGATCGCAACTGACTGCAAGTGGCATGGCCCCACGAATGAGTCGCAAAGAAGCTCGCACAGGCGATGAAGCGCCTCCTCCCCTCGGATGATCATGCGATCGAAAGCCGCTCTGCACTCACGCAGCCGGTCGCGAGAGAATCGGAGCTCGTGCGTTACGCCAGGATTTTTCTGAAGCTCGCCGCGAAAACGGCCGAGGTACAGCACGAGCTCATTGAGCAGCGGCTCTTGGCTCACCATCCAGAGGGGCGAGTGCGCGTTGTCATTTGTATGCGTTTCCGCAACCAATAACTCATCGAGCGGTGTCATTGAGCTGAGAGGTAACACTCCCCTGCAATCGAGAGAAGAGAGATTATCCAGCAGCGGATTATACGAGTCGAATGGGAACTAGGCGCGCGATTTGCGAATCCGCAGAGGGAACCGTGAAGATTATGCACGGTCGGAGGGAATCGAACCCCCAACCTGCGGATTTGGAATCCGCTGCTCTACCAGTTGAGCTACGACCGTAAGTGCGGGGGATGGTAGCATATTGGAGGGGAATTGAAACTGAAGTGAAGTAGGACCTGTTAGGCAACCCGCCCGGCTCCGGAACCGGCCAGGGAAACGGCTAGGGCTCGGGTTTCGGTTCACCTAAAAACCAGCACCCAAGAACAGCCCAGTGCCGGTGCCGGTCAGAGTGTACGTAAACCCTGCTAGGAGCAGCTCCCTCGAACGAGGGAAAAGAACGAGCGAAAAGAAATTGGTGAGAGAGGGATTCGAACCCCCGTAGGCCGGAGCCAGCAGATTTACAGTCTGCCCCCTTTAGCCACTCGGGCACCTCACCAGATGAGTGGATTGAAACGCGCCCCAGTAACTCCCCCCAAGCAAATTCGCCAGCGTGCAGGGACCAATCCCCTGCCCGTCATGCAAATCTTGGCAAAGCCAAGACTGCGCGGACCTAGCTCGACAGAGCCAATCTTGCGCAGCACACCTCTCCTGGGGTGCAGGGGCAAAGCCCCTGCCCGTCATGCAAATCTTGGCAAAGCCAAGTTTGCATAGGAGCTAGTAGCAGCTCTCCCTGGGGTGCAGGGGCCAATCCCCTGCCCGTCATTCGAATCTTGGCA
>CAZZJR010000099.1:0-9207 GCA_964654585.1 uncultured Bdellovibrionales bacterium | reverse complement strand
ACTTCCGGCTTAATCATCGAATCCAATCAAGCCAGCGCAAACCTCGGACGTTCCGCAGCGTCGGCTGGCGACGTTAACGGTGATGGATATGTCGATGTGATCGTGGGCACAGACAACTTTGACAACGGGCAGACTAATGAAGGGCGCGCGTACGTCTTCCTCGGCGCAGCCTCGGGGCTCCTCACAACGCCCTCTTGGACGGTTGAGTCGAACCAGGACAGCGCCCAGTTCGGGTACTCGGTATCCTCTGCCGGCGACGTGAACGGAGATGGATATTCTGACGTCGTTGTTGGCTCGCCCTTCTTCGACAATGGGGAGACAGACGAGGGCATAGTCCACTTGTACCTGGGGTCCTCGCTTGGGCTTGCTACGACGCCGGCATGGATCGCTGAGTCTAACCAGACCTCTGCGGAGTTCGGGATCAGCGTGGCTTCCGCTGGCGATGTCAACGGCGATGGCTACGCTGATGTCTTAGTAGGCGCGCATAAGTACGACAATGGTGACACGGATGAGGGTATGGCGTTTCTATACCTTGGCTCTTCCTCTGGATTAGCCACGGTAGCTGCGTGGACGGGCGAGTCGAATCAGCCCTCATACCTCGGTGCCGCATATTTCGGCGTGAGCGTAGCATCCGCGGGGGACGTCAACGGAGATGGATACTCGGATGTCGCCGTTGGCGCGCGTGGCATTACGAATGGCCAGAGTGGTGAGGGGCAGGCGTTCGTGTACCTCGGTTCATCCTCCGGTCTTGCTACAACGGCTGCCTGGACCGGAGAGTCGAATCTGACGGGAGCTGAGTTCGGGGGCAGGGTGGCGTCTGCTGGTGACGTCAATGGGGACGGCTACTCTGACCTGTTAGTTGGCGCGAAGGGCTATGCGTCAGGGCAAAGCTCCGAAGGGGCTGCGTACTTGTACCTCGGTTCAGCTTCGGGGCTGGCAGGGGCACATGCATGGCGCCAGGAGTCTAACCAAGCAACCGCCTATTTTGGTATCAGCGTTTCATCCGCAGGAGACGTAAACCGAGACGGATTCTCTGATGTTTTGGTGGGTGCGTCGTATTACAACAACGGACTGTCCCAGCAGGGACGAGCGTACCTGTACCTGGGGTCTGCCAGTGGCCTCGCCACAACGACCGCGTGGCTAGGGCAATCAGACTATGCATCCGCACGATTCGGAGCAGATGTCGCGAGTGCCGGCGATGTGAACGGTGACGGGTACCCCGACGCCATCATTGGCGCGACCGGATACGGAAATGGCCAAGCGACTGAGGGAGCAGCGTACCTCTTCTACGGAAACGAGGGGCTTGGAATCGGAGTTGCACCACGACAGCTTACAACATCTGATGTTCCTCTTCAGCCACTCGGAAATGCCGGGGCCTCATCCTATAAGATTCAGCTTCGTGCCCGCTCGACCCAGGGACGCGCTCGCGTGAGGCTGATCTGGGAGAATAAAGCATTCAATTCTGCTTTCAATAATACAAGCCTCGGGAAGGGAGCTTCCTTCACCAACTCTGGCACAGCCGGAACGGTCATCACAGAAACCGTTTCCGGTCTCGGAGTGGGCAACTTAAACCACTGGCGTGTTCGTACCGAGACATTTCCGCAGGTATACTCGCCTTGGTATTCCGTTAGCTCAAACGCAAAGCAATCCGGAGACGTGCGTTATTTTGTCGAGGCAACGGCCACTCCGACAAGTACGCCAACCAGCACAAGAACGCCAACACACACCCCGACAAACACCAATACCCCCACATACACCCCTACTCATACGCCCACGAACACCAACACTCCGACTCACACGCCCACAAACACCGCCACTCCAACGCACACGCCGACTAGCACCAAGACTCCAACGCACACGCCCACGAATACCAACACTCCGACTCACACTCCCACCAGCACCACCACCCCGACCCATACCCCGACGAGCACTCAGACTCCAACACATACCCCGACGAACACTCACACTCCGACTCGCACGCCTACGAATACCGACACTCCAACGCATACCCCGACGATCACCAGCACTCCAACTCACACGCCCACCAATACCAACACTCCAACAGCAACACCCACCGAAACGGGCACTGCAACTGACACGCCGACATCGACTCATACCCCTGATGCAACCGCAACGCCAAACGCCACCGATACTCCAACCCCAACCCCAGTCCCCGGCGACATCGACAACGACGCGCTCCCTGATGTTGCGTTCGTAGGCACCGGCAGCGCGGCCGATGTTGTTGTCAACATCGGGGACACTCCGACAAAGATAACGGTAAGTGGACCCTTCCTCGGCACCGACATCGGTGTGCCGCCAAACGGCAGCGCGTCACGGCTCATCTCTGTTGCGAGTTCAGCGAAGAGCTTCGTGTGGAGGGCAACAGATCTCTTGAGCGGCGCCTCAGAGAGCTTCAAGACAACGGTGGGCACCGGCAAGCCGGTTATGGGGTGCTACGTCGACGGCACCTACACAGCGGCGTCGTTCACCTTCAGCCGCACAACGAGCACGATGAAGCTCTTCACGGGCTCGCCTGACACAGTGGTAAGGTTCCCAACAGGAGTGCTGCTGGCGCGCTGCGGCTCGCCGGTCGAAGGGAAGAGCGCGGTGTTCTCGCTGGTGCAGAACCCGACACGGAAGACGCTCAGTGTTGTGGGGAAAGTGGGCTCACGATCGATACTTCGATCGCGGGAGCTCAGCACCAGGCTCTCTCCGACCGGAATCATCCTCATCCCGGTTCCGCGCGCGAGCGGTGTGCATCCGACCGTGGCAGTCATAGCGCGGCTAGGAAGGGGACGAGTGATGCAGCTCTCCGACCGCACGAATAAGTGGCAGAGGATTACAGTGCCCGACGTTCCAGCGGGACACACCCTGACCGCAGCCGTAGGGGTGAGGATAGGGGACTCAACCTACCTCGTGGTGCAGCTCACCAGCCCCACGAAGGAGACGTCGTACCGCACCGTCGTTGTTCCTGCCGGGTATCTGTAGCCCCTTAGTCTTTTTTGGGAACCGGCGCCGGCACTGTCCCCTTTTTCGCAAACTCCGCGCTTGACCTGCCGGTATTTCTAGTATATTTCCATACTGGTATGAAAACAGAATCTACTCCCTTCGACACGGCATCGTACCCAGTCATGAACTGCTCTGAGATGTCGCCTTATTTCAAGGCCTTGGAGTTTTTTCCGGGCTGCTACGAGAAGCCTTCTAAGATCATAGAAACGAGCGGCTTACAGGCTCCTTTCGATGCTCCTGAGGGTAAAAGCTCAGAGGATAGAAGCTCTGGGAACAAGACGCCGCAGGTGGCGATCGCGCTCGCCCGGCGCGTCGGTGAGGTGCTGCGGCGATTGCCCTCGACTGAGGAGCTTGAGCCGCTCTTTAGCAAGCTGCGCGGGGTAGACCTTATCCTAGCGACCCTCGCGTACGGTCTTAAGGTCCGCGTCTCAGAGCTTAAGGCCGTGCGGGTGCGAGATATTAACTTCGCGGCCAGGTGCGTCCTTATTGCCGGCACTCCGTACGCGCTGCCGACGGTGCTACTCGACGACTTGCGCGACTACATCCACGAGCGGCTGTGTGGGTCAGAGGCCTCAGTGACCGTTTCTCGCCGCGAGCAGCGGCTCTTCTCGGATGATGACTTCGCGTCGTTCTTTGAGCGTGTGTCGGTTTACCAAAGTGAGATCTCTGCGGGGGAGGAGCGCGGCGGCATCTTGACCGAGCGCTGCATCAACCGGGTCTTCCGGCTGCTGGGACGTTTCCACGCTAAGCGTGCGCTCAAGCGCGGGGCGAAGCTCGCCTCGCCGCTGGATCTCTTCGACAAGGGCCCGAGGATCGTTCGTCGCGGTCGCAGAGGTGTGATCGACGCGTACTACGTTTGGCGCACTGCGTATCTGCCTGCGCTCTAACCGTTCAGGGGCTAGGTGCGTAAGCCCTGTTTGGTCACTAAGCCTCGTTCAGTAAGCACCCAAGTGCTTTGGTGCTCGAATATTCCGGTTATGTAACGCGGAGGTGCGGGAAACGCGGAGATCGCAGAATGGCGATTGCTCCGGTGCTCAAAAAGCTGATGCACCAGAGCAGCCGACTTGAGGGGGCATCCGGATGTTCGTCATTGACGGCTGCGCCCTCTGCATTCTCCGCGCCTCCGCGTTAATTAACCAGCAAGCCGAGGCTCTCGGTCGGCGCTTGCGGATGAGGAAACCCATCTGATTAACGGATCCGGTCTGGGAAGTCGGTAAAGACCCCATCAACTCCGGCATTCTTAACGAAAGCTAAGTCGTCATTTGAGTTGACGGTGTAGACGAAAACTTTGAGCCCAGCATCTTTAAGCTCTCTGACGCGAGCTGAAGTGACTGCATCGAGATTAAGGTGAAAAGAGATAGCTGAAAGCGAGGCGGCAAACTCCGCTGCTCTTCGCGGATAGCCGTACGTCAGGCAGGCAACCGGCACCTCCGGAAGGAGGCGCTTGCAGAGGGTCGTCTGCTCGGAGTCAAACGAAGAGACGAGGAAAGAGTCGGGCGCGCTCCCTTCAGCGATCGCCCGTCCGAGGAGCTGTGCCACAGCAGGCGCGCAGCCCGGGCCCTTTAGCTCTACCTGTGTGCGGGCCCTGCCACGCACGAGCTCAAGCACTTCAGCCAACGTTGGAATCTTCTCGCCTAGTCCCGCGTCGAGCGAGCGAATGAAGCTGAGTGATTGCCGCTCGACAACTCCACGAGTCTTGGTGCGCCGCGACAGGGTGCGGTCGTGGAACACAACCGGAGTTCCCTCAACCATGCGCACGTCGAGCTCGATCCACTCAAGCCCCAGCTCAATCGCACGGCGAAAGCTGCGCAAGGTGTTTTCTGGCTCAAGGCCTGATGCGCCGCGGTGCGCAAACACTGTGAATGGCGAGAAGGGGGGTGTGCTCATACAGCGACCTCCATGGTGCGGCATTCCCCAGGTGAAGCGCAACATAACTTTGTTTCCCTGCTTGAGCTTCCTTCCACGCCCCATCCGCTTCCGACACTGATACCGGCTCCGGGAACGCCTATGGGGAAAGAGCTCAAGCATACTTTTCTCGCCAATCAGTACATTGTTTGCGAGAGTCATAACGCAGCTCGCTTTCCGCGCTCCGCGCTTGAGGCTGCCGCACCAAGCGGAATCTCACTCGATTGGCGGCTCCTCTGGGTGGTATACTGGAGGTGTCGCCGCAATTTTAGTTTGTGGCTCTCTGTGGCGGTTCATGACATCACTCGGCTTCACAAAAGATCTCTTCCCCGGCGGGCGCTGGCTCGTTTGTCGTCCGAAGGACTACGACGTTCGGTACTCGATTAACCCGTGGATGAACACGGCGGTCGTTCCAGAGAAAGCCCTCGCGCGAGAGCAGTGGGGCAACCTGCACCACCACCTGCTGCGGCTCGGCGCCTGGCTTGAGTACGTCGAGCATGCTGATGGGCAGCCTGACATGGTGTTCACCGCCAATGCCGGACTGGTGCGTGGCTCAGATGTTGTTCTCTCGCGCTTTCGCCACGCCGAGCGGCGAGGGGAGGAGCGTCACTTCCGCGCCTGGTTCGAGAGCAACGGCTTCAAAGTGCATGAGGTGACGCGCGGCAGCTTCGAGGGGGAGGGGGACGCACTGTTTTCTGGTCGCAGGCTTTTCTGCGGCTACGGCTTCCGATCTGACGTTGAGGCGCACCATGAGGTCGGGAAGCTGCTCGGGGCAGAGGAGCTGGTCGTTGTGCAGCTCCAGGACCCGCGCTTCTACCACCTAGACACATGCTTCTGCCCGCTCTCGGAGCGGTTGGCACTTATTTATCCGGGGGCCTTCTCGGCTCAAGACCTGGCGCTCCTTGAGCGGCATCTTGAGCTAATCCGGGTGCCGGAGCACGACGCCCTACATTTCGTCTGTAATGCTGTGGTTTTGGGCTCAAACGTGGTGCTCCCGGCTGGCTGCCCGGAGACCTACGGCATGCTGGCGCAGCGCGGATTCACGGCGTACCCGGTGCCCTTGGGGGAGTTTATTAAAGCCGGAGGAGCTGCTAAATGTCTCTCGCTTAAGCTTGAGCAGGGGTAGCCACCCTTACGAAAAGCTCTAACCAGGCAGGGAGATGGGCAAAACTCGAATCATCGCTGTGGCAGGCGGAACTGCGAGCGGGAAGACTACGCTGGCTCGTGACCTCGTGCGGGTCGGCGGTGCGCACCGGGTGCAGATCGTTCCCCTCGATGCCTACTACCGGTGCAACGCGCACCTCTCCCCAGATGAGCGCGCCCGCTGCAACTACGATCACCCCGACGCATTTGAGATCAATGTGCTTGAGCGCCACCTCCAATCGCTCATGGTGGGCGAGGCAGTAGATGTGCCGGAGTACGACTTCTCGACCCATTCGCGTGCAAAGGTAACCCACCGCACGTCGCCCTCAGAGATAATCCTGGTAGAGGGGATCCTCGCGCTGCACTTTTCGGGCCTTCGTCAAATCTACTCGGCGTCAGTCTTTGTGCACACCTCAGACGAGCTGCGCTTCTCGCGCCGCATGTCGCGTGACATCCGCGAGCGCGGCCGCACAGAGGACTCTGTCCGCACGCAGTGGAACGACACTGTTCACCCGATGCACACCGAATTCTGCGAGCCGACCAAGGCGCACGCCTCTGAAATTTTCAGCGGCGAGGCGTGGGGTGACGGGCACGTGGTTGAGCTGCTTGAGCGGCTGGTGCGAGGGTAGCTTTAAGCAGGATTCCACTGTCTTTTCCCTTTCATGCCCCCGCTGAAAAAACCACCGCGCGGTTCGCATGAACCATCACCCGGTGCTCAAGGTGAGCCTTTACAGCGCGCGCGAGGACGATGCTCTCTATGTCCCGCCCCGTTCGTTGCATGGTCTCGACTCCATCTTCGTGTGTCACGCGCTCCACGTCCTGTTCGATGATCGGCCCTCCATCAAGCTGTGGGGTGACGTAGTGAGCGGTCGCGCCGATCATCTTAACGCCGCGCTCCCACGCGCGCCGGTACGGTCCCGCGCCCTCAAAGGCAGGGAGGAACCCGTGGTGGATGTTGATAACCGGAATTGCGATCTCACTGAGCATTTCGCCTGAGAGCACCTGCATGTAGCGCGCCAAGACCGCAAGCTGCACGTGGTGTTTGCGCAGCAGCCCGATGACTTCAGTCTCTTGCAGCCTTCGGTCGTTGCGGTCGATTCGGCAGCAGAAGAAGGGCACACTGAAGCGAGCCGCTACGGACTCAAGCTCCGGGTGGTTAGAGATAACTAGGGAGACCTTTGCGTTAGGCAGGTCCCCAGTGTCGGCTCGTGAGAGGAGGTCATGGAGGCAGTGCGGCTCTCGGGTAGCGAGGATGCCAATTCGCTGTGAGTCGGCGCAGAAGTGTGCAGACCACTGAATTGAGAAGGGCTTTGCGACACCGCTAAACCCGTCGAGGAGCTCCCGACGGGAGCACGGTGCCGAATCGAGGTCGATTATGATCCGCATGAAGAACCGCGATTCAAGCCGGTCGGTGTGCTGCTGGCAGTGCACGATATTGAACCCGCGCTCGAAAAAGAACGTACTCACGGTCGCCACGATCCCTTTTCGGTCAGGGCAGGTGATGAGAAAAACGGCGAGGTTTCGGGCTTCTTGCATCGGGGTGGGAGCGTAGCGGTTTATGCCATCGGAGCGGTATGAGCTGGATGGGCTCGCTGGGGGAGGGAATTAGAGGCGATTAAAAAGAGCTCATTGAGGAATCGAGTGGGTGGTAACGGGCACAGAGGTAGGGGGACGTGCACGTTTACCTGGCGGGAGATTATGATTCACAAAGAGAGCGGTGAGAGCAGCGAGGGTGAGTGAGCTTCTTGATGATTTCCCCTCTCTGCTCTCGCTGGTCTCTTTGTATACAATTATCGTTCCCGCATTTCTTTGGGAACCACGCGGATTCATGCCCCCTCGATTTCCCGAAGAGCCAGAACAAGGCCCGTGGCAGCAGCTACGCGCGCCTCATCCGCTCTAGGTCAATAATCCACACCTTCGGCTTTCCGTCCTCCATCGTGAAGAGGAAGTTGCGCTCAGCGACGTCGAGGTGCACGTACCCGAGCGAGTGTATCTGCTTCAGGATATCTTGCCGTTGCTCGGTGGTTTCGTCCGGAAAGTTAATTGCTATTTCACTGTCTGACTCGACCTTTTTCCAGAGGAAGTAGGTGTTGCCGCGGTCGTGGATGATGGCGACCGGTTGCGGGGTCGGAACGCCCTTCGCGAAGAGCTCCTTGCTGCGCTCGAACTCTAGCTCTGCGGTCGCAGACTTTATAGGCCCGAGCCGTTTTGAGACGACCTGAAGCTCTGAGCCACGCGCGTTTGAGAGGGTGAACTCCTTCACGCGGCTGGTGTCGTAAGCGGTGAATTCCAGGTTCACGATGCTCTTGTTAGGGACGAGAGAGCAGCCGTACGATCTGCTTACGTCCGGTTGGCTCTCTATCCAGGCAGTGATGTTTTTCTCTCGTGAGAGGGAGCGCAGGAAGCTCCGAAACTGAGGCTCAGCTTCGATGCTCCTCGGCGCGCCTTCAACTGCGCGGTGGAACACCGGCGCTTGGAACGCGCGAGCCGCGTGGCTTGAGAAGCTCTCTATGAACTGCTGTCCAAGCCGCATCGCATCTAGCCCCAGCAAACGACACGAGCGGGCGATCGCTGTTCGCGCGTACACCTGGAGGTAGTGTCGGTCCGCGTCGAGCCGCTCTTGGCGCTCGGGGTGCCCCACATTGTAGAAGGAGCGGTGGAGGAGCCCCGCAAAATCACGGTTCTCCCGGATCCCGCGCAGCATAAGGGTTCTAAGGTCGTTGACGGGCAGCGCTTCGTTGAGCGCACATCGGATGGCGAAGCGCTCCGGAAATCCGAGCTGCCCGCGCGCACGGGTTTCTTCAGAAGAGAGGTACGCGCCAGAAGAGTTTCGCCGGTGGCGGTAGCCGAGGCGCATCGTGAGCACAGAGAGGTCGTACGCGCTCCAGTCGGGCCCCTCCCGAAGAAACGGCTCAGCCTCAAGGCGCTCTTGGGCCCGCTTGGAGAGGCCGGGGTGCTTCGCGAGCAGCTCCAGACGGAGGGCGCGGAGTTGGCCTAGGGCATCTTGGGTTGAAGCAGCGGAGGGGGCTCCGTGGCTCGTCTTCGCTTCGTGGTTTTTATGTTTTACTTCCATGAGTTAACCGATCCGGCCGCCCATCTTACACTAAATCGGCCGGGTATGCTCCTCGGTGCAGTGACTCATGTGCGCTA
>CAZZJR010000098.1:0-9277 GCA_964654585.1 uncultured Bdellovibrionales bacterium | reverse complement strand
TCGACCTGCGCATTACGAATGCGCTGCTCTACCAGCTGAGCTAGAGCGGCTTGCCTGTTGTTGATATATCCCCAAACGGCGGGGCATTTCAACCAGTTGAGGGTTAGATGCAGGGCCGCGCCGAAAAGTTGTGCGGAGGGGGGAGTTTTTTGCCGAGTTTGTGAACCCCTGGGGGGCGCGAAACAGGGTCTCGCCGACGACGCGCCAGGGTCCTCCTATCGAACTACTTCGGGCTTAGCGAAGATGATGCTGACGCCGATTGCGTAGAGGCGGCAGGCGATAAAGATCGCTGCGTAGGGGACGTAGTCGGGGGCTTCCAGAACTTCTTGCGTCAGGCAGCGCAGCACAACCATCGCCGGGCAGAGCACCGAGAGCAGGTTGCACCAGAAGAGGCTGGTAGAGGGGGCGGTTCGCACGTTCGGTACAGCGATGTGACCCGTATGATGGCGTAGGGTAATAGCGTCTACTACCTGGACGGCGTCGGAGTTGAGCCCAGAAAACGAGAGCGTCGTGTGGGCGCGCTTGAGCTTAGTGCGGAGCCGGTACACGAGCTGGAGCAAGTGGTTCTGTTTGCGCAGGTACTCCTCTGAGTAGTTTACCGAGAGGAACGAAACCTTTGCGAGCCGGTCTACCCAAACACGCTGTACGTCTGGCCAGAAGAGGCGCCCGATGCCCTGGATGTAGATACCGAGTTTGTCCACCCGAACTCGCTGCCGACGGAAGAAGAGCAGAGCTAAATTCGACAGCGTCATGTTCATTCCGATAAAGGTCAGGGTGATCATCGCGGCGCTCTCGAACTCCGTTGTCGGCGGAGAGAGCAGTGTGTAGACGGCGAGCGTCATAACGAGCACTCCAAGCAGACACCGAAACAGCGATGTCCCTGGCCGTTGCTTTACATCGAGGGGAGCGAGCTCGATCTCCGGTCGGGTAGCGGTGCGAGGGCCGTAGGCACTCGCGAAGTAATCTTCCTGCTCAGGACCACGGCTGCGTCCCGCTGTTCGGTGCGGCCTGCGAGGTGAGCTGTTGTTAGAAGCGGTGCGTTTCGGCTTCGACGACTCCCGAGGGAGCTTCTTAACCTTGGCGATCGCTTCGTTAATCTTCTTCGTCTCGTCCTCTGCCTTGCGCCTGAGCCGGTCATCGTTCTGGAATCGGTCGGGGTGCCAGACCCGGATTAGGTCCTTGTACGCAGCCGTAGCGTCCTCATTAGAGGCTTCTGGGGGCA
Organism: uncultured Bdellovibrionales bacterium; assembly: GCA_964654585.1. Taxonomy (GTDB): domain Bacteria; phylum Bdellovibrionota_C; class UBA2361; order UBA2361; family OMII01; genus OMII01. Next base: position 8,055 of record CAZZJR010000098.1, on the reverse strand, counting down.
GACCCAGAACAGCAAGGTAGTGCGCACGCGATTCCATACGGCAGAGATATTGAGCGTTTTCGGTCGTTTGTGACTAAAACAGTCCGCTAATCTTTATCCCGAACAGGGCTTGAAGCCAAAGTGTAAGTTTTATGCCACAGAAACGCTAATAGTAGCGCCTAAATGCGACACGTGGTATCCTGGTGTTTAGTGATTCCAACACAAAAAAACGGGTGCACTCATGAGTCCTGAGATTCTAGCGAAGCTTCGAGAGCAGTACGGCAGGGCGATCCTTGAGGGCAGCACAGAGCGGGCGGCTGAGGTCATCGACCAGGGGTTGGCGGCAGGGGTAATCCCTTCAAAGCTGTATCTCGACGTGCTGATGCCGGTTCAGATCGAGATCGGGGCACGGTGGCACCGCGGGGAAGTGACCATTCCACAGGAGCATATCGCGACGCAGATCACCTTGCGCCAGATGGCGCGTCTCCGCTCGATGCTCAAGACCCGCCTGAAGCTTGGGCTCAAGGCCGTGGTCAGCTCAGTCGAGGGAGACCAGCACTTCATTGGCGGTCAGGCAGTTTCTGACTTCCTGATGGTGGATGGCTGGGAAGTGGACTTCCTCGGAGCTGATATCCCGACCGACCACATGGTGATGTACGTCAAAGCGCGCGAAGCGCAGCTCGTGTGCGTATCAGTTGCCCTGACTTCGCTCGTGCCCACAGCACAGAAGCTCATCGCTGAGCTCAAGAAGCTCAAGTCGCCTCCAAAGATCATCGTTGGCGGCTCTGCGTTCGTTGCTAACCCTGCAATCGCCGACACGCTGGGCGCAGACGCGTACACATCTGACCCGCAGGAAGCCGTCACGGTAGCGCGCCAACTGTGCGGGATCTTGAACGCGGAGAACGCGCTTGCAGTATACCTGCGCAAACTCGGCCACTCGGTGCACGAGTACCGCAAGCTTCGAGGAATGAGCCAGCAGGAGCTGGCCACAACTTCAGACCTCGATAGGGCCTACATCAGCGCAGTCGAGCACGGAAAGCAGAACATCTCGATCGGGGCTATATCGAAACTGGCAAAGGCGCTGGACCTCTCGATTGAGGAGCTCCTGATAGGGGCAGACTACTAGCCGCAGCCCGTCGCAAGGCGCCATTTGCGGCGAAATAGAGCAGGCTAGATCCTCATTGTCTCGGGGCATTTGCTCTGCCACACTCCCCTCGTATGGAGAGTCTCCCAAAAGCACCTGTGATGCTTTCGGCCAAAGAGCGGCAGTTCATTGTAGCTGCGACCCTGACAGCCGACTCAAGCGCAAAAGAGATAGCTCAGATTATTGGCGTGCGTGAGCACGCTGTCCGGTACATGCGAGACGGTCTGATCCAGCGCGGAATCATTCGTCCGGTATACCACATCAACTACTTCAAGATCGGACTCAATGACTTCGGCGTCTACTTCAGCCGCGGCAGCGAGAATTCTGGAAGCCGGAGGCGATTCGAGGCGCAGCTGGAGAAAGCTCCGGGTGTTTTTTGGGTGGCAAAGACTGGCGGCTCGTACCAGTACGCGCTGAGCTTCGTGACGTCGAAGACGCACCTCGTGGGCGACCTCTTCTCTGCCCTTCGCCCCTCTGAGACTGGAACCCACTTCGACAAGTCGTTCGGAATCCGAATGGATTGGACGATCTATCCACCGTCGTACCTCACCGGCGACACGAAGAAACGCGGCCGCATCACATTCCGGCCAGGCGAGTCTGTGGTTGAGATCGATGAAACGGACCGCAAGGTGCTCCGGGTGCTCAGCGACTTTCCCTCGAAGACCGTTGCTGAGTGCTCCCGCATTACGGGGATTAACGCGTCGTCGTTCGCCTACCGCATGGAGCAGCTTCGGAAGCAGGGAGTAATACACGGTCGCCGCTACATGCTTGAGACTCCTCTGCTGGGCGTCAGCAACCAGCGGCTTCTGCTCGTCGACCGAGGGCTTACCGCGCTGCAGCGGCAGGAGCTCTTTGATGTCTGTTCACGGCACCCGAATGTTGTGGCGTTTCTCTGCTGCACCGGAGACTGGGACTTTGAGCTTCGCTTTGAGTCCGAGTCCGTAGCTGAAATCGACGTCTTCTGTCAGCTGCTCTACGACACGTTCGGCAACGGGATTGGCTCGCTCAAGACGGTGCAGCAGCTAAGGGTGCTAAAGCAGATCGCCTTTCCCGGGTAGCTCTCGGGTTCTGCTAGCGCTTGGTGCCAAGCACAGCGGCAGAATGGGGAGCTGGATACCCCTCTATCGTACGCGAGCTGTCACTCGGGTCGAGGAAGTCAGCCAAGCTCTCAAATGGCGCCCACTCGGTGCGACGCTGCTCCGCCGGCGTCACAGGACCGAAGCGATGTACTGAGATGTCACAAAAGCCGGCCTCATCCATGAATGAGGCTAAGGCATCGGCTGTGGGTATGACCCACGCGTTTCGCATCTTCGCATAGCGCTCCTGCGGAATGAGACATTCCGTTCCGGGTCGGTCTATCACCAAGCTTTCTACCAGCACGCGGGCGCCTGGGCGCGCGGCGCGGAAGAGCTGCTGCGTTGCGGCCAGGGGATCTCGCTGGTGGTACATGACTCCCATGCACAGGATGAGGTCGAAGAACCCCGGGAACGCCGCGAGAGCGGAGAGGCCGCTTGGAATGAAGGCAAGGTTCGGCAGCCTGAAGATCATCTGCAGGAGTGCGAATTGCAACCAGCAGCGGTCAACAGGATCGAAGCCCAGAGCTAGCTCCGGCTGGTACTGAGCGAGCTTGAAGAGGAAGTAGCCGTTGCTGCAGCCGATATCGGCGACTCGCAGCCCGCTCTCTTTTGGGAGCAGAGCTTCGAGGCGGCGCCACTTGAGCTGAGAGCGCCACTCGGAGTCGATCTCAAGTTCGCCGAGGCGGTACGGCCCAATTCGCCACGGGCGGAGGGCCCACGCGGCTTCCTTCAGCATGCTGTGTGAAGCGTCCGAAGCGAGCGCGGCGGAGATGGCGTCTTCGGAGATGTTGAGGCTGCTACAGCCGAGCCGCTGTGCCTGCGCAGAGCGCAGGCTCCGGCGCAGCTCGCTCCAGTGCTGCGAGCGGAGCACCTGCTTCCAGATTCGCTTGATTTCAGGGGCTAAGAGGGGGGCGGAAACTTCCGTCTTGTACGGAAAGAGGGGAGCTAGCGTTGAGAGAAGAGGGTAATGGTTTCGCACCCATAAAGGGGTACCACGGCTCGGTATGAGGCACTACCAAAAACACGAAAAAAGCCCGATTTGATTAGCTATTTGGTATCTGTGTAAACTCCAGTGTTTCCTCCCATACCCGGAGGAAGGAGCCTCGGTAGGTTTTCTGAATTCGGAACAGGTATCCGTTCTTGTTGTGCTGCTAAGCACGGAGCGGAGTGCCACTACACCAGCTTTCCATGAAAGGAACTTTCTATGCTGGAGTCCGAAAATGTCGGTGAGGTTGAGAATGGTCGGCTGCTCTTGGCCCGAAAAGAGGGTGAGTACATCGCCATCGGTGACACCTGGATTCTCGAGATTGTAAAGATCGACGGAATTCATGTGGACGTCGCCCTCATCGGACCGGGAGTTGCAATGCATTTTACCCAATTTGAGGGTGATAAGCTTGGCATCTCGATTCCGTTCGCGGTTGTCATCAAGTTCAGCAAAGTGCGCTCTTGCGAGGTAAAGGTGGCTATTACGGCCCCCAGAACAATTCCAATTGTGCGCTCCGGAATTAAAAAACGTCTGAACTAGAAACTGAACGCTAGTTCTCGGGTGAAAGCGAGGTGCAAGGTCTAGATTAATCTCTATCCTTGCGCCAAGCTTCCGCTTGAAAGGTTGCACACAGCTCCTTCCTTCCGGAACCTTTTTCTCCGGACCGCCCTGGTGGTGGCAAGGGTCGCAGGTAGCGCAGAACAGCGCGCTAATAGGCAACAAATTCGCTTTCACCCCGCAGCCTTTCTGGGCTACAGTTTCACAATGCGATCCTTTACGGAAACCACCGCAAAAATAACTGTTTCGGTTGAGCCGTCCCCTCTTGAAAGCGAGTCGAAGCCAGAAGAGGGCGTCTACGCCTTTGCCTACCAAATATCGATTCTCAACGACTCAGAGGACACAGTTCAGCTCATGGAGCGTCACTGGGTGATCGAGTCAGCCGAGAAGCAGGTTGGTGAGGTAACCGGGGCCGGTGTTGTCGGGGTTCAGCCGGTGATCGAGCCAGGAGCAGGTTTTGAGTACACTAGCAGTGTCGTGATTCAAGACCCGATCGGCTCGATGAAGGGCAGCTACGTATTTCGCCGCTCGAACGGGGGGTTCTTCGTTGTTCAGGTCCCGCGCTTCAAGCTTGTGTACCTATCCCTCTTTCATTGATTGACGATGCCGAAAGATTTCTTCTCAGTAGAGCGCACCACGAGCCTCACTTCCCTTAAACCGGGAGCGAAGATTCACGTGATCGGAGTGTGTGGCGTTGCCATGGCGCAGCTTTCGGTTGCCCTGGCTGCGCGTGGGTTCGCCGTTTCAGGAAGCGACAAGGAGTTCTACGAGCCGATGAAGAGCCTGCTCGCAAAGTCCGCAGTCAAGACCCTGACCGGCTACGCCGCTGAGCATGTGCCCACTGACGCGGCTCTCGTCGTAATCGGAAATGCAATCAGCTACGGCAATCCCGAGGTGGATGTCGTCGAGAAGCTGGGGCTCCCGTACACCTGCTTCCCGAAGCTCCTGCAAGAGACAGCGATCGCCGGCAAGCACTCGATCGTAGTGACTGGCACGCACGGCAAGTCGACGACCACGGCGCTGATCGCGACGATCCTGGTCGAGAGTAGTAAGCAGCCGTCGTACTTCGTTGGCGGCATCGCTCAGGGACTTCCGAACAGCCTCGAGGTAGGAAAAGGCGACTTCTCGGTGGTCGAGGGAGACGAGTACGACAGCGCGTTCTTTGCCAAGGTTCCTAAGTTCTCCTTCTACACACCAGACACGGTTGTGGTAAATGCGATCGAGTACGACCACGCCGATATCTACGCAAACGTCGAGGTGATCGAGCAGGAATTCACGAAGCTCGTCCTCGGGCTCAAGGCTGGGGGCACGGCCGTGTGCTGCATCGACTTCCCGCGTGTGAAGCGGCTGGTGGCGGAGTGGCGCAAGGCGGCGAAGTGCTCGATCGTTACGTTCGGGCGCGATCCAGAGGCTGACTTCGTGATAGTGAAGCGCGACTCAGTGGGCATGTCACAGCGCGTGACAGTTCGTGGTCCGGGACTCGGTGAGGTTGTCATGAACCTGCCGATCGTTGGGGAGTACAACGCGCGCAATGCGCTCGCTTCGCTGATCGTGTCACACATCGCTGGCCTCGAGGCTGGAAAGACGGTGTCAATCCTTGAGGGCTTCAGGGCGGTCAAGCGGCGCCAGGAAGTTAAGCTGCAGAAGGGCGGGGTGGTTCTGATAGAGGATTTCGCACATCATCCAACGGCTGTTCAGCAAACAGTAGAGGCGGTGCGCGAGGCGTTTCCCAAGGCACGCCTCTGGGCAGTGTTCGAGCCGCGCTCCAACACGAGCCGTCGCAAGGTTTTCCAGAACGACTATGTCGCTGCCTTTAAGGGAGCAGACAGGGTGGTGCTCAAGAACGTGACTGCGCGCGCGATCGATTCGGGCGTCGAGCTCATCGAGGTTGGGGTGCTAAGCGACCAGATAACCGCAGCCGGTGTTCCATCGGCATGCCTGCCAGATGTGCAAGCTATCCGTGACCACATCTGGAGCGAGGTGAAGCCGACAGCGGGCGTTAGCGAGGTTCGGGACGTGGTGTTCGTGATGTCCAACGGCTCCTTCGACGGCCTAAATGACCTGCTCAAGGCGGACCTTGAGAGCCTCTGCGGCTAGGTAGCCGCGAAAGTAGACTGAAAGCGACAACTGCTTCCTCTTAGTGACACGGAGGGCCCGTTTTATTGCGGTAAACGCGATATCGCGCTAAAGACTGGCGCGCATGGATCAGCGCGGTAGAACAGAGAAACAACGAGCAGAGAGCCAGCGGAATGCCGGCAGCGCTGGGGCGCCACTAAGGCCGCCTTTCATGCCTGACGCCCTGCGAAGGGCGGGCGGCCCGGCTCGTGAGGGGCTCAAGGGCGCCGCGGAGATCGGGGCAGTGCTGCGAGGGGTTTGCCGCACAGAACAGGAGCGTACCTTTGTGTCGGTACTTGAGCTGGCACGGCACAGGCTTGAGCGTATGCCGACGCTGCGTGAGCTTCGGGCGTCGATGGTGAGTACGCCGCTTGAGGCGCTCTCAAAGGACCGGCTCAGTCAGATTCTCCTTAACCTAAATAAGCGCCTCCCGGCGCCCGAGGAGAGGATTCTCCTCACGACCGACCGCGCCTTCTTCCGAGAGCAGGGAGTTGTGGCGGCGGCGTACGATTCCTTCCGCCGGCTTCATCAAGAGCCACCGACGGTACGAGAGCTCAAAGAGCTTGTGGACCGGCTCGGGCACTCAATTACCGAAACTTCGCTCGGTAATATCCTCAAGCACCTGCGCAAGACCGAAGCAGCCGGAGCGCAGTCGTTCGCTGTCAGTCGCCGACGGAAGCACCTCACAGCAGAGGTGATTCGTGCAGCGCACGGGGAAGCCGCGGGATACCTTGAATTCTGCGGGATAGAGAGGCAGCCCAGCATTGGCCTGATAAGTCACTATCTCAAGGCTCAAGGGCATAGGATCAGCCACAAGGTGCTTACCTACCGGCTCAAGAGCACCCCGAGCCTGCGAGGCTTAAGTACCTCGTCGGGCTTCGATCCGGCGGACTACATACTCCCAAAAGCTCACCAGCGCCTGAGCCGCGAGCTGCACCGGCCGCCAACGGCTAAGGAGCTTGCAGCAGAATTTAACCTCATCTCCCTCGTTCAAGCCTCGCCTGACGCTGTCTGGATGAGAGTGAAAAGGCTCAATCGTTCACTACGCAGCGACAAGCAGATGACTTTCTCGGTGACATTCGGATCGGGTATCTACGACCACGACCTGCTGCGGGTTGTTAAAGAGGGGGCTTCGCAGCTTCGGCGCGCCCCGACGCTGAAGGAGGTGCAGCGTTTAGCTCTGGATTTGATTCCAGGCTCCAACATAGCTCTCGATACGTTGCATCGACGACTGAGGCGCCTCAGCGTGCGGCTCACCAGTGACTACTATCTGACTAAGCAGACGCAGAGGCTTGTCACAGAGAAAATTAGGGAGCTTAAGCCGATCCTTGGGCGCCGCCCGTTTGGTGCTGAAGTTCGTGGGGCTCTCAGCAGAGACGGCCACCCGATGACGCCGGAAGAGTTTGCCAAGGTCCTTGGCTCCGCCAAGCGCCACCGTGGAAACGAGTTTCGCCGCGCTGTCATTCTCGGATTCCCGAGTCACTTGGGAGGAAAGCTCCGGCTAGCCTTCGACCAGCTGCACAAAGCGAATTCGGCTTACCCAAGCGTAGAGGACCTTGCGAGGACGCTCGGTTGGACTCGTGCTGGAGTAGTCGGCGCGTTGTCGACCGCGCAGCAGCGGGCAGCGAAATACGGCTTTGCTCCGGTGGTGCTCGCTGAAACCCCAGAGGCCCGGGCTTTACAGGATCTGGAGAGTCTAGCTAAGAGTGTTGCATCTGCCGTGGCAGGGTCGGAGACTAAAGACTCCCCGGACCTTTCCGGAGTGCAAGAAGCACTGCGCAGCGCCGTTGGGGACTGGGGCCTGCCTACCCTTCCTGTCGGCGCAGCAGCCGCGGCTTTGTCTCTCGACGAGAAGCTTCTGCGTTGTGAGTTGTGGTGGGTGCTCGTGTCGTGCCTAAAATCTCCGCCCTGCTTAGTTTCGGAGGATCTAGAGATCGAGTGTCGCGTGGCCGAAGCACAGCTCGCCAAACGATTCGGCCTGCATCTCGCTCAGCACAATCCATTCGACGGCTTCCTGCAGGTGTTGCGAGTGGCGCGCGAGTCAGGAAGGCTCAGCGCGCAGAAGCAGGAAGCGATTGAGCGAAGCGCCGGCGGCGCAGAGAATGTTGCAGCAGCCTACTCGATTTTGCGGCAAGAGGTTCAGCACCTCGCCGCGCAGTGTGGCTTCCCACGCTTGTTGCCTGAGAGCTGGCGCATGA
>CAZZJR010000097.1:0-9402 GCA_964654585.1 uncultured Bdellovibrionales bacterium | reverse complement strand
ATCACGACCCCACGCGGCCAGCGAGCCATCGGCGCGAAGCACCACGGTGTAGCCGTAGCCTGCATCGACATCGATCACCGGCACGCGCTGCTGAAACTGGTCGTAGCGGACGGAGCCCCATCCCACGAGCCCCCGGTCTCCCTCGGCGGATGCTCCAGCCGCGAGAAGCGCGAGCGAGGCGAAGGCTGCGATGGTTCGAGGAGGGCCCATCGAAGATGCCGCGTCAGGCCACCGGTCCGTAGTCGATGAGAAGGAGCGCGACATCGCCCATGTCGACCACGCCGTTGCCGTCGAGGTCGGTGGAGCAGCCCGCGCACGGGCCGAAGTCGAGCAGGATGAGGGCCACGTCACCCTCGTCGATCACGCCCGTCAGGTCGAGATCGCCCGGGGCGCGCTCGCAGTCGTCGATCACCCAGTTGCGGTTGAAGTCCCAGGCGCCATGGCCGATCGACCAGCTGTCCTGCACGCCGTCGCCGTTGCAGTCGGCGACTTCCATCACGAGCACGGTGGACGCCTCCATGCCGGCGACGAAGCTCACGCCCCGCACCCATCCGGGCACGGTGGACTGCATCCAGTCGGAACGAAGGGAACCGCCGACATTGTCGCCCCACGCGCTCACCGTGCCGCCCGGGTGCAGCACGATGCTGTGTCGCGCCCCCGCCGCGACTTGGGTGGCGATGCCGAGGCCCGCCGGAACGGTCGCCTGACCACGGGAATCGTCTCCCCAGCAGAGCACCGAGCCGTCGGCTCGCATCGCCACGACATGGTCGGTGCCCGCGGCCAGTTGCTGCGCATCGGCGAGGTCGCCCGGGCGAAGCGTCTCGGACTTGGAGGAACTGGATCCCCAGATCACGACGGCCCCCGAGGTTCGGATGCCGATCGTGCTCGCGCTGGTGCATGCCAGCGAACGCAGCGGCGTGGTGCCGGTCGGCGCGACACGCCAGGTCGAGCCCCACCCGGTCACCGAGCCGTCCGACTTCAGCACGGCGGTGTGGCGACTCGCGCCGGCCGCGGCCACCACGCCCGTCAGGCCCAGGGGCACCTCGCACTGCTTGTCCGAGTTCAGGCCCCAGCACACCACCGTTCCATCGCGCCGCACCGCGATGCAGTGATCGGAGCCCGCCGCCACGACCGCGACGCTGTTGAGACCGGCTGGGACGTTCACGATGCCCGTGGTGAAGCCGCCGATCGCGGCGTTCGAGCCCCAGGTGCGCACGGTGCCGTTCTCCAGCAGGGAGATGCCGTGCTGCGAGCCGGTGGCGATCTGCGCGACGCGTGCGCCGCTGCCCGCGCCGCACTGGCCGTTCCCGCTCCAGCCCCATTCGACGATGTTTCCGTCCGCCTGCAGCGCGACGCAGAACCCCTCTCCAGCGCTCACCTGCACCACGGCGTCGAGGCCCTCGGGGATGTTGCAGGAGCCGCTGGAGCAGGAGCCCCAGGTCGCCACCGTGCCATCGACCTGCAGCGCGATGCTGGTGCTGGCGCCACCTCGGCCGGTCGCGACCTGCAGGCAGCGTCCGAGCGTGGCGGGGATGGTCGTCTCGCCGTTGGTGTTGTTGCCCCAGCCGCGGACGGTGCCGTCCGTGCCGAGCGCCAGCGAGTACCCGGTGCCGCCCGCGACCTGCTGCGCAGGCCCCAGACTGGCCGGCACGTCGCACTGTCCGGTCGTGTTGCGACCCCAGGCGCGGACCGAGCCGTCCTGGCAGAGTGCGATCGAGTGGTACCTGCCGCAGTCGGCCGAGCGAACCGGGGCGAGGTCGGTCGGTGTGTCGAGCTGGCCGTCCGTGTTGCTGCCGAAGGCGCGGATGCCGTCGTTCTCGAGCACCGCCATGGCGTGCGCGCTGTTCATGCTGATCGAGCGCACGTTGCGAAGATCCGAAGGGGCCGCCAGCGAACTCGGGTAGGGGCGGCCGAGATGCGTCACCGTTCCGTCATGGTGCAGGACCAACGAGCTGTAGAGACTGCCGGCCACCTGTCGAGCGCTGCGCACCAGACGCCATTCGGTCGCGGTGCAGGCGTCGGTCCAGCCCCAGCCCACCACCGAGCCGTCGCCGCGGATCGCCAGCGTGTGATAGCCGCCGGCGCAGATCGACACCGCGTTGCGCATCTGGCCCTGGTCGAAATCCTGCGCGCCCCAGCTGATCAGCCGCTGCTCACCAGCGCACGCCAACTCCGAACAGGCGAGCACGACCGCCAGCATGGCGGCGACCCGGGTGCCTCGGAGACGATGTCGGATCATCGAGAGTCCTTTCTGGCAGGGCACGACCTCGGTACGGCTTCATCCGCAAGAGACGACCCCGGGATTCAGGAAAATGGCACCTTCGCGTGCGACGGGCCCCCGGACGGGGCCGCCAGGGCTTCCACCCCCCCAAAACGAGGATGGGGGATGCCCGCCTAGGAGACCGGGCCGAAGGCGAGCAGCAGGATCGCCACATCGCCGTAATCGGTCTCGCCGCCCCCGTCGAGGTCGGAGGGGCAGTCGGGGCAGGGGCCGAAGTCGAGCAGCATGATCGCGACATCGCCATTGTCGATGAAGCCGCTCAGGTCCAGGTCGCCCGCCGCCATCTCGCAGCTGTCGAGACGGCCGTCCGCGTCGATGTCGGGAGCCCCTGCGGCGATCTCCGCGGCGTCGCTCACGCCGTTGCCGTTGCAGTCGACCACGCGACCGATGGCGGTGGTGTGCGTCTCGCCCGCGGAGATCAGGCCGATGTCGGAAAGCACGCCGGGCGTCGAGCACTGACCGCTCGTGTTGCGACCCCACGCCACGACCGAGCCGTCCGCGCGCAGCGCGATCGAGTGGTAGCCGCCGGCCGCGACGCGCGTGACGCCCTCGAGGCCCGAGGGCGGGAAGCACTGACCGTCGACGAGCCGGCCCCAGCAACGCACCGTGCCGTCGACGAGCAGCGCCACATTGTGGAAGCCGCCTGCCGCGACCTGTCGCACGCCGGAGATCTCGGAGGGTGCGGGCGCCTGGCCGTCGCCGCTGGCGCCCCAGGCGATCACGCCGCCGCTCACCAGCAGGGCGGTGGTGTGATAGCTGCCGCCGCTCACGTCGGCGGCGGGTGCCAGCGCCGGTGGCACGCCGCGTTGACCGTCGGAGTCGCTGCCCCAGCAGATCACCTTCGCGTCGTCACGCAGCGCGATCGAGTGATAGCCGCCGGCTGCGACACGCACCACGCCAGCGAGCGCGGAAGGCACCGTGCACTGGGCGCTGGTGTTGCGCCCCCAGCACGCCACGGTGCCGTCGGTCTTCAGCGCGATCGAGTGGAAGCCGCCGCCCGCGACCTGGGTGACCATGCCGAGCGTGGCGGGCACGCTGCACTGGCCGTCGGTGTTGCGGCCCCACGCCTGCACCAGACCGTCCTCGAGCCGCACGATCGTGTGCGAGAAGCCGCTCGCGAGTTCCGCCACGGGCGCCACGAGCGTCGGAATGTTGCACTGCTCGTCGGCGTTGCTGCCCCAGCACAGGGGCAGGCCGTCGAACTGCAGGACCGCCGTGTGCAGGCCGCCGCCGGCCACCAGGTCGATCGAGACCGAGCTGGGCGGCGCGGTGCACTGTCCTTCGGCGTTGCGTCCCCACAGTCGCGCACTGCCGTCGGCCTTCACGGCGACGCAGTGGGAGCCGCCCGCGGCGATCTTCATCACGCCGGCGAGGCCCGTGGGCACGGTGCGTTGGCCATCGGCGTTGCTGCCCCACACCGTCACCGTGCCGCCGGTGCGCAAGGCCATGGTGTGGTTCTGGCCACAGGCGACCTGGATCACGCTGGTCAGGCCGGCCGGCACGGTCGCCTGGCCGAGCGTGTTCGCCCCCCAGCACACCACGGTGCCGTCGCTCTTCATCGCGACCGAGTGCGCGAGACCCGCCGCCACCTGCGAGACGCCGTTCAGGCTGGCCGGCACCGTTCGCTGGCCGTCGGTGTTGCTGCCCCAGCAGGTGACCTGGCCGGAACTGCGAAGCGCCATGGAATGCGCGCCGCCACCTGCGACGCCGATCACGCTGGTCAGCGAGACGGGCACGGTGCACTGGTTGAGCGTGTTGTCGCCCCAGCAGCGCACCAGACCCGAGTCGCGGAGCGCCAGGGTGTGGTAGTTGCCGGCGGCGACATGTCGCACGGTGCCCAGACCGCCCGGCACCACGCTCTGACCCGCGAAGGCGTCGCTCGCGTTGTGGTTCCTGCCCCAGCAGACCACGGCGCCGTTGCTTCGAAGCGCGACCGTGTGCGACATGCCTGCGGCGATCTCGGTGAACGCGCTGCGGCTGATCGACTGATCGCCCTGCCTGGAGCCCCACGAGACGATGTCGGCGTCGAGCTGCGCGAACGCGGCGGCGTTCAGCGACAGGGCGAGTGGAGCGATGCGCAGCGCGCGAACAGCGAAAGACGAAAGGGCCACGGAAGGGTCTCTGGAGGGCTCGGGGAGGGGTTGGGCCATTATGGGCGGGCGTGCCCCGCGCACAAACGCCCGAGTTGGAAAATGCGCCATTTTGGGGTCCGGCGCGCCGGGTTCGGCCACCGATTCAGGGCGCCGGTCCGAAATTCAGCATCAGCAGCGCGACATCGGCGAAGTCGGTCTCGCCGCTGCCGTCGAGGTCGCCCGGGCAGCCTTCGCACGGACCGTAGTCCAGCAGCAGCACCACCGCGTCGCCGAAGTCGATCGAGCCGTTCAGGTCCAGGTCGCCGGCGGCGATTTCGCAGCCGTCGATCTTCCCGTTCTCGTTCTGGTCGGGAGCACCGCGCCCGATCTGATAGCTGTCGCGCTGGCCGTCGCCGTCACAATCGGCGTACACGAGCATCGCGGCGGAGCGGGTCGAGCCCGCGGCGATCACGGTTCCACGGCGCATGGCCGGGGTCGTTCGGCATTGTCCGTTGCTGTCGAAGCCCCAGGCAAGGATGGTTCCGTCGTCGCGCAGCGCGAGGGCGTGATAGGCACCCACCGCGATGCGCGTGATGTGCACCAGGCCCGCTGGCGTGATCAGCTGGCTGAACGCGTTGTCGCCCCACATGGCGACGGTGCCGTCGCGTCGCAGCGCGACCGTGTGCAGGGCGCCGCCACCCGCCTGCGCGATGTCGGCCAGACCTGCGGGCACATTGCACTGGCCCGCGTCGTTGCGGCCCCATGCGACCATGCCGCCTGATGCCAGCACCGCGATGCCGTGCGAGGCGCCGAAGCTGATCGATTCGACGCTGCCGATCCCGGTGGGAACGCCGTTCTGGCCCCAGGTGTTCTGGCCCCAGGCCGCGAGCGTGCCGTCCACCTTCAGTGCCATGGAGTTCTTCTCGTTCGCCGCGATCTGCAGCGCGGCGCCGAGCCCCGCCGGCACCGAGGACTGGCCTGCATCGTTGCGGCCCCAGGCGCTCACCGCGCCGGACTTGGTCAGCGCCACCGTGTGGGACGAGCCGGTGGCGACCTGGCGGACATCGGCGAGCCCGGGGGGCACGCTCGTCTGGCCATAGCTGCCGGAACCCCAGACGAGCAGCGATCCGTCGGATCGAAGCGCCGCCTGGTGCTCGGCGCCCAGCGCGAGTTGCACGATGTCGTCGACCACGGGCGCGCCGCACTGGCTGCCGGCGTTCAGGCCCCAGGTGCTGATCGATCCGTCCTCGCGCAGCGCCGCGATGTGCGAGGTGCCGGCGCTGATCTGGGTCACGCCCGTCAGGCCGCTCGGCACGCTGCACTGGCCGTAGCTCGCCTCCCACCAGGCGTGCACCGTGCCGCTGGTGGAGAGCGCCAGGGTGAAGCTGCTGCCGGCCGCGACCTGCGCGATCGGTGGAAGTCCATCGGGGGTGTTGCACTGCCCGGAGGCGTTCGAGCCCCAGTACGCGATCGATCCGTTCGTGCGCAGCACCACGGTGTGGCCGCCGCCCGCGGCGACCTGTCGCGCACCCGTGAACGACGCGGGCACGTTGCATTGGCCCCAGGTGTTGGAGCCCCACGCGGAGACCGTGGTGTCGCTCTTCAAGGCGAGCGAGTGCGCGCTGCTCGTCGCGATCTGCGTCACGCCCGTCAGGCCCGCCGGCACGCTGCACTGCCCGCTGCTGTTGCTGCCCCATGCGGCGACGGTGCCGTCTCGCAGCAGCGCCAGATTGTGCAGGTTGCACGCGACGATCTGGCGGCCGCCGACCGTGCCCGCGGGCGTGTTGCACTGACCGGAGTCGTTGCGGCCCCATGCGGCGAAACTTCCGTCGCGTCGCAGCGCAACGCCGTGCAGCGAGCCGGCGGCGATCTGGACCACATCGGTCAGGCCCGCGGGCGGATCGGCGCGACCCGCACCGACGAGGCCCCACGCGAGGATCGTGCCGTCCGAACGCAACGCAAGAGTGTGCTCCTCGGCGGCCGCGACCTGAACGATCGGCTCTCGACGGTCGCCGCGGTCGTATCGCTGCAAACCCCACTGCACCAGATCGTCCGCGTGCGATGCGCCGCAGGTGAGGAGCGTGATGAGCACGGCCCGTCGCCAACGGGGATTCCCGGCACTGCGGTCGGTCGATGGGTCGTGGGCCTTCATGCCGGATCGGTTCATCGGGGGCGATCTCCTGCCCTCACAGCCGGGACATCGGCACGATCCGCACCGAGGGCGCGCCGGATGCGCCGGAACGGCGATTTTGACGCAGGATCGCCTCGGCGGCCGCCAATCGGCCGTCGGAGGGGTTCGCCGGCGGTACGCGGGCGTGTCCAGCACCCCCCCGGGGGGGCGAACGGTCGGTCAGGTACCGGTCGGCGGTGCCTCGGCTTCGTCCGGTGCCGGTACCTCGCGATCCCCGGTTCGAAGCAGCAGCTCCGCCAGGTCGGCCTGGTCGATCGCGCCGTTCGAATCGAGATCGCCGATTCCCAGCACCGGCTCGTCACCGATCAGCATGGTCAGCAGCGCGACATCGCCGGCGTCGAGACGACCGTTCATGTCGAGATCACCGCAGCGCAGCTGACAGAGATCGGGCATCGCGTTCCCGTCGAGGTCGGGTCCCTCGGGTCCGTCGGTGAGCGGGTCGACCGAGAGCGAAGGCATGTCACCACAGGCGGTCGGCGCGCAGTCGGGCATCGGGAAGCTCGACTGCAGGATCAGCTGGATGCAGCGGCCCATGGTCGGGACCGGCGTCGCCGGATCCTCCAGCGGCGAGGCGCTGCGGGGTCCCGGTCGATCCGCGCGGCGCACCGGAGCGTCGCCGTCGTCTTCGCCGGTGAAGTTGACGACGTAGGTGAAGCCGCCTGTCTTGGTCGCCGAACCGCCGGCCGTCTTCACCATCACGTCCTTGGCGCCCGCCGAGCCGGCGGGGGTGGTCGCGCCGAGCACCGTCGCGCTGGAGGCGAAGATCGTCGCGCGCACGCCGTTGATGGTGAGCGTGGCGCCGGTCAGGTTCGTTCCGCTGACCATGATCGTGGTGCCGCCCCGGGTGGTGCCCGACGCCGGACTGATCGTGGTGATGGTCGGCGCGGACACATAGGTGAAGGCCAGCGTGCTGCTGGTTCCGCCGACGGGAGCGAGCGTGCTCGTCGACCCACCGGGCGTCGTCACCACGATGGTCTTGGCACCCGCGGAACCCGCGGGAACGGTCGCGTAGACGAGCGTCGGACTGGTGGAGACGTTGGTCGCGGCCACGCCGCCCACCTTCACGGTGGCGCCGGTGAGGCTGGTGCCGATGAGGTTGATGATCGTGCCGCCAGCCGCCGGACCGGTGCTTGGCGAGATGCCCGTCACCACCGGCGGGTCGAGATAGGTGAAGGCGCCGCTCTTGCTTGCAAGGCCGCCCGCGGTGGTCACGACCACGGTCTTGGCGCCTGCGATGCCGGCTGGCGTGCGTGCCGTGATGCTGTTGGCACCGGCGACCACGCTGGTCGCGGCGGTGCCACCCACGGTCAGCGTGGCGCCGGCGAGGTTGGTGCCGGTCACCACGATGCTGGTGCCGCCTGCGGATGGACCCGCGGCGGGACTGACCGCGGTGATGGTGGGTGCCGCCACATAGGTGAAGGCGCCGGTCTTCGTCGTGCTTCCGCCGACGGTGGTCAGCACGATGTTCTTCGTGCCCACCGTGCCGGCCGGTGTCTTGCCTGTCACGCTGGTCGCGGACGCGACGATGCTGGTCGCTGCCGCGCCCCCGACCGTGAAGGTCGCGCCGGCCAGGTTGGTTCCCGTGATCGTGATCGAGGTGTTGCCCCCGAGCGGCCCGGAGGCGGGGGTCACCGAGGTGATCGTGGGAGCGGCCACGTAGGTGAAGCCGCCCACCAGAGTCGCGGAGCCGCCGCTGGTCGTCACGACCAGGTTTCGCGCGCCGGCGGTGCCGGCAGGGGTGACCGCGCCGATGACGGTGCTCGAATTCGCCAGCACCGTCGCGCGCGCGCCACCGATGGTGACCGACGCACCGGAGAGGTTGGTGCCCGTGATCACCACCGTGTTGCCGCCGGCCACCGCACCCGAGGACGGCGTGACGGCGGTGATGGCGGGAGCCGCGATGTAGGTGAAGGCGCCCGTCCGCGTGACCGAACTCACGCCGTTCGTGACCACGATGTCGACCGCGCCGGGGCTGCCGGCGGGCGTGACCGCGGTCAGGCTGGTGGCGGTGGTCACCACGCTCGATGCGGCGCTGCCGCCGACGGTGACCGAGGCTCCCGCGAGATTGGTGCCCTGGATCGTGATCGTCGTGCCGCCGCCTTCGGGGCCCGAGGTCGGCGTGATCGAGGTGATCGTCGGCGCGCCAGCCTCGTATTCGATCACGTAGTAGCAGGGGCCGGCACCGTTGATGTCGTTCCACTGGCCCGCGGTGCCCAGGGTCACGCCCGGCACGCCGGCAGGCCACTTCGCAAGACCGATCGCCGCGAAGTTCTGCGTGCCCGCGAAGTTGTCGGGCTCCCACTGCGTGGAGCCGTCGCTGCCCCAGTTGTTGTAACGACCCAGCACCGGCGAGCCGGTGGCGTCGCCCTGCCAGAACAGCGTGCCGGTGCCGCTGTCGGTGCCGTCCCAGATCCAGTCGCCTTCGACGGACTGGTCGGTGGCGCCGATCCAGATGTAGGAGATGCCTCCGCCGTCGTCGATGTTGCCGTAGCTGGGCGAGATGCCGGCCGCCACGATCGCGTTGTAGACCGCGGTCTGTTCCGCGGAGGATTCGATGTAGACCAGATGTCCGCCGCGCGCCACGGCGCAGGCCGCCGCCGCGGTCCACGATCGCTTCTCCTTGACGATCTCGTAGCGCTTGCTCTGGAAGGTGAAGGACGAGATGTTCGCGGCCTGCGCGCATTGCGCGTGGGCCGCGCGAGCGGGCGCGAGCAGGGCGATCAGACCGAGAAGAAGCGTGCCGAGACGGCGGGCCCAGCCCGGGTTGAATCGCTGCGATCGCATGGTGGCGTGAAGATACGGGTCGCTCGACGCGACGGTCAAACGAGGATTCGATGCGGCGCGCCGGCCGTCGGCGG
>CAZZJR010000096.1:0-9569 GCA_964654585.1 uncultured Bdellovibrionales bacterium | reverse complement strand
CGGTCTGTCATCCCAAAGGGCCAGGAGTAGAATTGGGCCTCGTTCAGAGAGGGGCTCTGAGCTGTGTCTTCAGGCAGCGCAAGGTCCCGTTTAGCAGGAGCTCGTTTCGGCTCTTTTACTCCAGGGGACATGCAACCCTCACCACTGTTTACACCCTCAAGGCCGCGGAGAACCCGTTTTGACCCGCCACAGTTATGGGAACTTGTGCGGGCGGTGTGATTGAGGGTGTGGGAGCGGTGCTCTCTGTAAGCCACTAAGATTCCGCAAACCGCTGGAATATCGCGTATGTATGATTTCTTCCTCTGGAATCCGGCTACAGGGCGTCACATCCGGACCGGATGCCCTTGCCTCTTCTTGATACCACGAGACCCGAGACGCTCAGCTCGGATACCCGAAAGTATCCAGCGATACCCGCTATTCTGCGGGATGGTGGATAACGACTGGAGCATAAGGCTATCCGCGGACGCCTGGCATACCCCTTCCACCACTTTCCAACGGCACGACTCGCGCCTACTTCAAAACATCAACCCCCTTGGCGTCGATGATGTTAAGGAGTCTAAGCGCTGCATTCTGCGGCCTCACCTTGCCTTGCTCCCACTTCTGCACGGTCGATGGGTTCACGTTCAGGAGCGCCGCGAACACCCCCTGACTCACTCGAATCTTGTCTCGGATCTGTTTAATCTGCTTCGGGCTAAACATCTTCGCTTCGGGGATATCGAGCTGCTCAAGCTCGGCTACTGTGGCTTTCGAGAAGCCCAGCTCCTTAGCAGCGGTGATGAGGGTTTGTGAAAGGGTTTTTCTCTTCATGGGACGGTTCCTCTTTGATTTTCGGACCGGTGCTCTTCGTCGTTCCGTTACGGCTCTTCCTAGCCCTCACGATTCTATCGGTATGAGCTTTCCTTGCGCTTTAAGTCTGGTGCGCTCAGCGGAGGAGAGCCTCATAAACTCACTGGCGAATAGTCTCAGCTGCTTCTCTTCATTCTGCGATAAGTCGGCCTGGTCGTTCTTTAGGTATCCGTAGAGAAAGAGCGTTACGTCCTGATCCTTGTACAGCACGATCGCCCTTGCTCCGCCTCTCTTGCCTCGCCCCTCAACTCTAATGCGCTTCTTGTAGATATGTGCTCCTAGTCTGTCCCCAAGCAGTCCTCGGCTCATCTCTGAGGCCACGGCTGCTAGCTCGTCGTCTGAGATGCTCTCTTTCTTGGCCCACTTGGCGAAATCTTTGAGCTTATACCTGTCCACTATAGAAATTTCCTCGCACTAAACGCTTTGTGCGCATCTTTCCTATAGCCGTGCTTACTATAGTAATTGTTACTGCAAACTGTAGTCAATAACAACCCTCGAAGGGCTCGTAGCCCACTGAAGCAGCTCTGCCCGCTGAAGCCACTCTGCCACTGAACATCTCGTTAGCGGCTTGCGAATAAGAGCTTTACCTAGCTGGCACGCTCCAAGAGCGCTCGGGCCTACGCGCCTTCCTCGGGGGATCTCTCTGCCCTACGTTAGTATCGAGGGGCAGCGGCCGGTTGTTTCGTTGGTCGTCAGAAGCGGCGCACGGGCGGAAGGGTAGGCTGCTGAAAACAGGCGTCTCTGGCGACAACTCCCCCTGTCCGCTCTCTCGTCTGAACCAACACGACAACCAAATGCGATATACTGGGCACCATGAGCTTCTCCCCAGGCCTGCTGAAAAAAGACAGTGAGCCTCAGCCCTCTGGTGGAGAGCAGGAGCTCGCGACCAACGCTATGCAAAACACCACAACCTCACTTCCAGACCGAGTCCACACAGCACGTCTCACCCTGCGCCCGTTCGCTCTCGGCGACATCGATGACATCATGCTGTACGCAACTGACGAGCGCTGGTCGAGATTTCTGCCCGTCCCGCAGCCCTACACACGGGCAGATGGAATCACTTTCCTTGAGCTGCAAGCGAAGGCGGATACGATCACCGCGCCACGCTGGGCTATCGAATAGGAGGGGAAGGTCGTTGGCGGAATAAACATCAGGTTCGAGAGCGGTTTTGCCCGTGGAGTGATGGGATACAGCATCGTACCCGCCGTGTGGGGCAAAGGCCTGACTACGGAAGCCGCGCGCAGAATCGTCGATCTCAGCTTCGAGAGCCTCTCCCAGCTCGAAGAGGTAGCCGCGGATGCAAACTCACTGAACACAGCCTCACTGAAGGTGATGGAGAAGTTGGGGATGCGCCGCGTTGGGGTGTCGCAACAACAGCGCCCTAAGCACGAGGGGCTCGTTGATATCGTCACGTGCAGCCTGTCCCGAGGGGAGTGGCTAGCCTCCAGGGCATAACCCGCAGCAGGGTAGCACACGGACACATGCCGAGGCTCGAAAGCCGATCCTTCCCTGCCCCCGTGCAGTCCTGAACGTTGCATATTCGGAATGCCGTGCTACGCTCTCGCCTATGGCTCAAAGCGCAATTCTCTCCGTCCGACTCGCTGAAGGTGATGTCTTCATCCACCTTGAAAAGGTTGCATTTACCGCAGCGCTGCGTCAGGGGATAAAGGCCGAGCTGCCCGAAGCGATCGTCGCGCAGGTTACCGACGACCGGCTGGCGTTCCTGCGTGGCCAGGGGAAAGCAACCACTCTCTTTGGGACGCCTCACCACCAGACATGCCCGATCCTTGTAGAGACTACCGCTCGCGGCAAGCGCTCATCTGTCGAGGTAAGCAAGGTTCTTCGCGCCGTAATAACTGCCATGCGAAAGGTCATACCGAGCGGAAAGGACAGCTCGAAACCCTCGTAGAGGGCTCCTCCAAAGTACCTTTCCGGTTGCATCAGGATCCGACCCGGGCTACAAAAACAGCGATTGCTGCACGGCCTCCCTGTCCGGGGCACGGTCTTCTCAGCAACGTCCGCCTTTTAAAGGAGTCCCGTATGGCATTTGAGCTTAAGCCCCTACCCTACCCGTCTGACGCGCTGGAGCCGTACATCGATGCCCGAACGATGGAGATTCACCACGGCAAGCATCACGCAACGTACGTGACTAACCTCAACAATGCGCTCAAGGATCAGCCTGAACTGGCGAGCCGCTCGCTTGAGCAGATACTGAGCCACTTAAGCGAGGTTCCAGAGGCGATCCGCACCGCGGTGAGGAACAACGGTGGCGGACACTGGAACCACGAGCTGTTCTGGAACCTGATGACTCCAGGCGGAAGCGACAAGCCTACCGGCGAGCTTGCCAAGGCGGTCGACGCCGCTTTCGGCAACTTTGATGAGTTTAAGGCGAAGCTCAAGACTGCGGGCCTCGGCCGGTTCGGTTCTGGCTGGGCGTGGCTAGTGGCGAACCAGGATGGCTCGCTGGCTATCACATCGACCCCGAATCAGGACAACCCGCTCATGGAAGGGAAGCATGCGATCCTTGGCGTTGATGTCTGGGAGCACGCCTACTACCTCAACTACCAGAATCGCCGCGCAGACTACCTCGATGCGTGGTGGAACGTCGTAAATTGGGATGTTGTGGCTAAGCTCTACAGCACGCGCAAGTAAGACGTAGCCGCGCCAGGCGGGTTGCTACTGCGGGACAGCGCCGTCCTCGGCTCCGTCCT
Organism: uncultured Bdellovibrionales bacterium; assembly: GCA_964654585.1. Taxonomy (GTDB): domain Bacteria; phylum Bdellovibrionota_C; class UBA2361; order UBA2361; family OMII01; genus OMII01. The sequence goes on along the minus strand of CAZZJR010000096.1, from coordinate 6,012 downwards.
GGGGCGAGCCGCCCGAATCCAGTTCGGCTCCTGTTGAGGTGCCCCCGCCGGAGTCGGGAGCGTCATTCTGCAGCCCTCTGGTAGCCTTCTCGAAAGCAGGTGGGTTTAGAGGCCCTATTGAGCTGATGGCAACTATGCACAGCACTACGATGCAGATCAGCAGCACCAGGTACTCAGCGAGATTAGCGCCGCGCTCTTTTGACGCGCTTTTCGAGCGATTTAGCTCGCTTCTTTCCTTCACGACTGTCACACCGTAATTGTGCCTGATCGGATCGCCTCAGACTACGTATTTTCTTCGGGCTGAGAGACCATCGTGCCACGTCAACAGCTTAAGACGGTGGTAGCTTCGCTAGAACTCGCCACTAACAAGGTACAGCAGCACTCCAATAAGACCGCCCACGATCGTTCCATTTATCCGGATGTACTGAAGGTCGTGGCCGACCTGCTCTTCGAGCTTCGAAACCAGTGTCGTGGTATCCCAAGAGTCGATGGTGCGCGATATGAGGTTTGCGACGTGGTTGCTCTTGTTGCCCACGACTGTCCGGAGCACCCCGCGGATGAGCCGATTGAGCTTCGTCTGGAGCTCCGGAGAAGCGCTCATCGAGGTAACGAGCGTAGACAGCGCCTGATCGAGCGAGGCGACCAGCGTCGAGTCCTCGCGCCGAATGTCGCTCTGGATCTCCTGGACGATCGCGTCCCGCACACTGCGAACGTAGGTGCGGAAGACATCGCTTGAGAGCAGCATGGTGCGGAACTCCCTACCCTTCTCCTGCAATTCGTCTGAGTGCTCAAGCTTCTCAATGAAGACGACCAGGGCTGAATGGATCCGCAGCCGAAGCTCGTGATTGCGGTCTTTGAGGGCGCCCGAGAAGGTCTCTTCTGTCCGATTGACGATGGACTCAAAGATGCGACGGTCAACGAACTCAGGGATGAACCACGGGCTCGCTTCTCGCAGCTGCCCCCGGAACCAATCCCTGTTCGTACGGAAGAATATCTGCGACTGCTGCACGACCTCATCAACTAAAACCTCGTGCATGCCGTTTGCCGTGAGCATCCTCAGAATCTTCCCGCCCGCCCGGGCAAAGTCGACACGGCTCACGAAATCCTCGACCTGAACGTCGATGAAGCGCCGCACCTCGTCCTCGTCAAGAGTCTGCAAGACCTGGGGGAGCAGCTCCCGAACTCGGCGAGTAACACGGTACCGGTTCTCGGATTCGCCAAGCCAGCGCGCCAGGCCGCCTGAGATGTTTACGAGCTCCCCTTCAAGGGCGTGCTCCGAGAGAAAATTGTGCTGAACGAAGAGCCCCAGGCTCCGGCCGATACGGCTCTTGTTGGCGGGCACGATCGCGGTGTGCGGAATCGGCAGCCCCAGCGGGCGGCGGAAGAGTGCTGTCACCGCAAACCAGTCAGCGAGCGCTCCCACCATCGCGGCTTCCGCGAAGGCTCTTAGGCTGCCGAGCCAGCCCTCGCGCCAGTGAAGGGCAGTCGCCACCGCAAACACGACCGTCATGAGCGCGAGGAGACCAGTCGCCATCCACCAGGGCTTGCTGCTGCTGCGCGGCGTGATTCCGGGAGTCGAAGCATCGAATCCTGCCTCGTGCTGGGCCAGAGCAAGCGCGGGCACACCACTCGTCCGACTCGTAGTATCCGGCATACCGATCTGCTCTGCTTCCATTCCCATCGTAACTGCTCTCCGGGCGCCCCTGAATGGGCCCCGGCGAAGTTATAACAGATTTTTGCGCGGCCCCCTACGAGTTCGTCTCGAATCGGTACAGGCTAGAGAATGCGGGAGCGAAGACCATCATGCCGGCCCCGTCATACACCTTAGCGAATAGCTCGGGACGCCCCTCCAGCGACGAGATCGCTGCAGTTGCCGCAGCGGGATCTGAGGCGGTCGCTGCCGCAATCACGTACAGAGAAGCCCCATGCTCTATCATCGAGCTAAATAGCCTATCTGCATCACTGATCCCGCAAACAGCATCCGCCTGCCCCTGCGCTTGAACCTTCTGGTAGGCTGGCAACCCGGCTAGCCTGGGAAGGCCGGAGCTGGCCCCCTGAACACACGCATCGACCACTACCGGCGCCCCTGAAACCGAGTTGGAGAGCCAACGCAGCAGCTTCGTCTGATCAGGCGCGAGTTGGTCGACCATCGCTCCGGGCAAGGCCTCGCGCGACTCTCGCAGCACCAAAACTCCAAGCACTATCGGAATAGCCGTCACGGAAGTCACCATCGAAGCGATGTTCCGCCTCTTAAAGAGGTTGGCAGCGAGCGAGTACACCGCCGCGCCGACTACTCCGCCGACCAGCAACATGCAAAGCTGCACAGCGAGTGGTCCGTCGATGCCGATACCCTTCACAAACCAGCCGAGCACGTAGCGGTCGAAGTAGAAGCCCTGCATGCGCTTCGAGGGATCGAGGAGATCTACCGGGGGAATCGACTCGTTCCGGATGAAGTACTGCAGGTATGAGCCATCTACCTGCTGGCTGAGGAGGAGGAACTGCGGATCCGCAAGCCACCCCAGCAACACGACCAGTACGCCAAAGAAGAAGCCGAACTCCACCCGCAGGCCGTGCTTGCGCAACGCCTCAAGCATCAGCGATCGAGCGTCCCTGTTCGCCCCGAACTTCAGCACGGCGAGCACGACCAAGCTCGCACTGATGACAAACACATTCAGCTGGTTCACCGGGGCAATCTTGAACAGCGCGAGAACCCAGCTCAACCCAGCAGCGGCTATCAGGCCGAGAAGTGGGCTCAACCCAAGCCCACGATCTCGGAGCGAGCCGAAGAGCTTGATTGAGGCGCCCCAGAAGCCAAGCGCGATAAGCTGGATGAAGAAAAGGGCGCAGACCAGCGGCACGAGACGCTCAGCAGTCGCGCTCGGCGGCTTCCCAACCCAGCCGCCCTCGTCCATCAGCAGCATCTCGTTCATCGTTGGCAGTGGGCCGAAACTCTCAGCGTCTTCGATTCGTCGCCTAAGCTCGTCCACCGGAAGCCGCTCAACGTTCTCGAAGATAGTAGCTTTCGGATGGTCGTACACCGAGAAGCTCTCGTCGGCGAGATCGTCGTTGAAGGTGAAGCCGAGGAATGTGGGCCGATTTTTGAAGGTCTTGATCAGCTTGTAGCCGAGCTTCTCGCCCCACAGCAGCCTCAAGAAGGCAACCGTCGCCGGATACTCATCTGGAATACGCGGCAGGGAGTCTGCCATGCGAGGGGTGCCGAACACGATGTAGTCGGCATCGCTCACCCGCCTAAGGGTCATGTCAACCTTAGCTTTCGTATCGGGCTCATACAGCGGGAGTTCGTTCTCTCTGCCGTCGTAATTGAAAACCGTTGGGTAACGCCGATGCTCCGGTACCCCTGATGGAAGCCTGTCATCCCAGTGCGGGCCCACGATTCGAACTTTGTCTCGAAAGTTGTCAAGCATCCAGCGCGAGGCGGCGTGGTACGGGTGTTCCTTAAAGTGCAGGCTCACGAATGCGAAGGCGTACACGACCGAGTACGCCAAGATCACCACTAGGCAGATTCGGCGCAGGTTACGCTGAAGGTATTCCACTATTCCCATAGGGGGGTATCTTTCACCGTTCTGCTCAGTTTGGCGAGGGGGAAGAATGTCGCGTGGCCGGTGCTGGTCTGGTGCGAATGATAGAGCGGGGTCAAGTATGCGCTGGCGGTTTGAGGGGTGCGGTGGATGGGTGATGTGGAGTCGCGGGGCGCGGGGGCGGAGCCGGCGCCGGGACCGGGGCCGTTCCCGGTTCCGGAGTGGAAGCGGCGCTGAGGGAGTGAAGCAACAGAAAACCCACCTGTACAACCCTGTTACTCAGAGGCTACCCTCTCTGGCATGGTGACCAAATCTCTCAAGACCCCTATTAGCTGGCTCGTTTCTCGTCGGGCTGATATCGCCATCCTGGTTGGGCTTACTATCTTAGGGGTGGGGCTTCGCTCGACCGGTATCTTCCATGGGGTTGGCTTCCACCCTGACGAGCGCCACATGGCGCAGGTTACTGAGAAGCTTGGCGTCCAACACATGAACCCTAAGTCCTTCGCCTACGGCAGCTTCTCGTTCTACGCGGCATGGGGCTTCGCGCACGTCATCGCTTTCTTCTCTAGCCTCGTGGAATGGGCAACGAGGTCGATCTCTCCCAACAATGCGGTGTCTTTCGGCGTGTGTCAGCGCTTCTCGTACGATTGCGTATTTATCTCGGGGCGCATCTTCTGCACTGTGGTCGGAGGGGCTGCTATTCCTCTCGCTTGGTACTTGGCTGTGCTGCTGTACAGGCGCTCGTCTGTGGGCCTCGTGGCTGCCGCGCTGCTTTCGCTCAATGTGTTTCACCTTCAGCTCTCTCGCTTCTTCACCTCCGACATAACGCTCACTACGCTCTGCCTCATCTCTCTCATCGCGCTCGTTAAGGCCTACGAGCAGGGCACGCTTCGCTCGTACCTCATCTTCGGCTTCTGTGCAGGGCTGGCAACGGCAACGAAGATAAGTTCAGCCTTTCTCTTCGTCCCGCTCTTCTTCGTCGTCTTCCTCTCAACCATCAAGGAGTGGGGGCGTCTCTCCTCCTCCGCTAAGCCGCTGGCCTGCATCGGTCTCGTGGTCGGTGCACTCGCCCTGACGGCGCTCGCAGACTTCCTGCTATTCTGGAAGGGCTGGCCGCGGGTATACGGCCAGAGGCTTCAGCCGCTGCCAACCCTCATTCCCCTCTCGATTCCATTCATCGTGGGCGCTGCGGTTATGATGCGGCGGTACTCCCGTCCCCTGTCGCAGCTAACGGCAGCAGTCGCCCTCGGAATCGCGGTGTTTGTGATGGCAGAGCCGTACGCCATCATCGACTTCGAGACATTCTCCAAGCACACGCGAGAGCAAACTGCGATGGTCCAGGGCCAGTGGAGGCCTCCCTACACGATTCAGTACGCGCATACGGTTCCGTATTTTTACCACCTCAAACAGATGCTCTGGTACACTATGGGGTGGCCTGTGTTCTTGGCCGGCCTGCTCGGGGTAACACTTGCTTCGCTGCGCTGCATCCTCGAGTTCTTCGACAAGCTCTTCAAGCGAGAGCTTAGGACTTCTCCATTCAGCCCAGAGATTATTCCGCTGATCTTTATGGCGGTGTTCTTCATAGCTACAGCCCGCTTTCAGGTTAAGTTTCCGCGTTACCTGCTCCCCCTCTATCCGCTGATCTTCATCTTCGCTGCCTCAATCATCGCACCTCGCGGCAAGCGCGTGAGGGTCGCAGATGGTCCAGGCGACGAAGAGCCCCAGGATGTGCCTGCGCAGATGGTCGCTTCAGACAGCGTAGCTCCGGAAGGCGTCTCATCCGAGCCGGTCCAACAAGAAGCGGTGCCAGTTGAAACGGCACCGGTGGAGACCCCGAACGGTGAGCCAGCAGAGAGCACAAACAGCTAGGCTCATCGGCTCATGCCGGCCATGAAAGCTCTATGCGCTACTTCATCGTAAAGACCGATCACCACATCGTTGAGCCTGGGCACCTCTTAGAGGGGATCGACACGGCTGCGCGCTCGCGGCTGGCCGTTGAGAAGATCCTCTCCGAGCAGGTCCCGATTGAAGTGATCGCCGATCTCGGCGACGTTGCAGACACGGTGTCAGAGCCGGTCCGGCTCAAAGCAGAAGCGTCAGCCGAAGCGTACCAGCATGCAGCCTCGATTCTCGCGCCCCTCGCCGGAAAGACAATTTACCTCCCAGGCAATCACGACACCCCTACTCTCATGCGTGAACACCTGCCTGGCGTGTGGGACTCCTCAAGAGATGGCTGCTCGGTAAAAGAGATCCCTGGCCTAACCCTGATTGGGCTCGATCTCCGTGTTGGCCCGGTCGCTACGGGGCAGCTTCGGCCGGAAACCGCTGAAGAGCTGGAGCGGCAGCTCAAGGGGACGCAGCGCTGCGTAATCCTCTCTCACTACCCGTGGCATCATTGCGACAACCGATGGATCGAAGAGAACGGGCGCACCCTCAATGGCGCGGAACTAGGGCAGGTGCTATCGCGCCACCG
>CAZZJR010000095.1:1988-9761 GCA_964654585.1 uncultured Bdellovibrionales bacterium | reverse complement strand
GTGCAAGGGCTATGCCTTGCTACGAGCTACAGTTTTCGCGGAAGCTGCGAGGCGCGGCAGAGGGGCAAAGTAGACACAAAATCTGCTGCACGCCGCGCCCTAAATCGTCGGCAATCTGCTCAAGACCGCAAACGCCGCCTGCAGGTCCTTCTGTGACACAACAACAGTCAGCTCAGTGTAGGTGGAGACCACCTCAACGATGTTGATGCGCGCGATAGCAAGTGGCCGCAGCAGCGCAAAGATCGTGTTCGGAGTCGTGAGGTACTTAGCCGGAAAGCGCACCGTGAGGCCGGCTAAATTCTCTACCACCAGTGCCGGGACCTCTCCTTTGAACACCTTGAGAACTGCCGCTTTGAGCCCTGCCGGAATGATGAGCGAGATCTCCTTCATTCCGGACGTCACCGTCAGAACCTCTGCGTCCGAGAACTCTCCACGCTCAAGGAGCGCTCGCAGCCTCGAGCGGTTTGCGGGGTTTTTTGCAAACGTGACCTCTGTCAGGCCGGAGCGAGCGGCGATGCTTTCAACCCGCACCTTAGGGGTGAGCGGAGCCCGTTTGCGCGCGTCAATCTCGTAGCGGCACAGCGCGACGACGATTGTGCCGACCGAGACGTCGCGGCGCGTGCGCCGGGCGACCTCTGGCCGGATCTTCTTGGCGTACGCGGAGAGGTTTAGGAACCCGCCGACGAGGGCAGAGAGGGCCACGTCTGACTCATCTAACACCTGGCGGACACAGCTTGCGACCGAACTCATAAATGTATCAAATACTACAAAATGTAGGATATGTGAAAAACATTTTCTGCCGCCTTGCACCACGGACACGTTCTCCGCGAAACTGGGCGAAATCAGCGCCTGGCGCGCTCCAAAACGTGTTCAGATGAAACGGACCACTCCCGACAAGAAAGCTTCCTCCCCCGCGCTCACCTGCGGCGGGAAGAAACGCGCAGCCTCCACCCGGTAGGCAGCGCAGGTCGCAGTAATCGGCAGCACCCCCACACTCCAAGGACAGCCCAGCAAGAGTTCCCAATGTTATCAGCCACCCGAACAGAGATCCCCAGCGACACCACGGGACAAGTAAGCCCTGAAGCACAAACGCCTGCACGCCACTCTCGACAGCCGGGGTCGTTCCGTAGCATGGAGCGAGAGGGGCGGGTGGTCGCTGGTTCTATGGGGGTCAGAGGGCTCATCTCGGAGGTGCGAGGGAGGACCCACGAAGAGACGGTTCAGTTGCTCGGAGAGGGAGTTCAGTCGCTTCGTGCCGACGGTGTGCGGCGGGCGCATATCTTAGTAGACCCTGCGGACAGGTTGGCTCAGGCGGCCGAGGAAGTTGGCTTCCGACACTGTCCCGGCGAAACGTTGCTCAGCAGGGAGCTCGGGAACCTGCCGGAGCCAGCCCGGGGAGCCTTACAGACGCTCTCAGTTCGTGACGGAGACGCCGAGGATTTAGCGAGAATAGGGCTGACGTTGAGCAAAGTTTCGACCCTTGAGTTCAAGGGTTGGGAGCTTCTCCTGATTCGGCAAGAGCTGCGCCGTACCGATCGATTCTTTAAGGTGTTAGAGGTAAATGGAGATATCGTAGGAGCCTCCATTGGTGGAGCTTTTGGCGAACAGGGCACGATCTCGCACACCTGGGTTGCGCCATCGAGCAGAAACCAGGGATTTGGCGAGGCCCTCAGCACCGCTTCGCTTGAGGCCCTCTACGCCGCTGGTGCCCGGAACGTGTACCTCATGACGACCTCTGGCAACGACCGGGCAACTCGCTTCTGGCAGCGGCAGGGGTTTCATGAGAGCACGGACGTTTCCTTTATGGAGATAGATCTATGACGAGCGAGCTGTCACGACCCGAGAGAGTGATCGCGGCGATTGAAGCGAGCAACCCCGCCGCAGTGATGAAGGTTCCGACAGCAGCCCCGGCTGCGGCGAGGCTTGACCTCTCGCTGGCTAATCCTGTCGTCGCAGCCACTGACTTCAACAGCGCGCAAGCTATGACCACACTCGTGGAGTCGCTCCTTGAGCAAGCAGGCGCCACGGTCGGCATCGGAGGGTACGGCGAGAAGCGCGGATGGTACGCCCGCGGCGAGCAGTTCTCGGCTGGAACTGAGGTGCGATCGGTACACCTTGGGGTCGATATCTGGGCGCCAGCGGGAGCTCCCGTATTTGCGCCGTACGATGCAGTCGTGCACAGCGCGCAGGACAACGATCTTCTGGGCGACTACGGGCCGACGGTAATCCTCGCCCACAGCCTGGAAGGAGAGACGTTTTACACGCTCTACGGGCACCTCTCGCGAGACTCGCTGCTCGGCAAGGAGCCGGGCGCCCGCATTTCGAAGGGGGAGGAGATCGGCACGCTGGGCTCACCAGCCGTTAACGGCCAATGGCCCTCGCACCTGCACTTTCAGGTAATTCTCGACATGCTCGGCAAAGCCGGCGACTTCCCCGGCGTTTCTACCGAGGCCGAGCGAGAGCATTTTCTCCGCCTCTGCCCGAACCCAAACCTTATCCTGCGGAGCCCGCTCCTGTAGCCTCAGCCGGCAGCGCAAACGAGAACACGCTCCCGCTTCCTGGAGAGCTCTCGACTTTGCACGAGGAACCGTGCGCCTCCCGCAGCAAGAGCAGACTGGGGCAGTTCCGAAGATGTTTCATTACACTCCTAAGGAGTCATTTCCGGCGTCAACGAGGCCGTCTAGAAGAAGTCGCCCTGCCATAGCCTGGCTAAAAATTCCTGCCACGGCAGCACCTGTATGGTGCCGAAGGAGTCGGCTAAGGTTTTCGGCGCCCGGTCAAATGATACGAGGATGCGGTGCTTGATCGGGCCATCTTCTCGCAGCGTCGAGAGGTGCCTGCAGTCCGCTTGGCTGGTTCTTTCAGAGGCCTTTATCTCAAGCGCCAGCTGCTTGTCATTGACGACGAAGTCGACTTCCTGCTGATTTGAGGTTCTCCAGAACGTGATCTCCGAGTCAGGAGCCCGGTACGCGCGGTACGCCTGAAGCTCCATGAGTATGAGGTGCTCGAAGCTCTTACCAAACTCGGGGGTTCCAAAAGCTGGCGCCCGCCGAGCGAGAAAATTACAGACTCCAACATCAAAAAAGTAAAACTTCTCGGTCTCTACCATGCGGCGATGCTTGCTCTTTGACCAAGGAGAGAGCCTGAAGCCGAGTAGGGTGTCCTCAAGAATCTGAAAGTATCCACGAACGACTTTGGCTGATACGCCAACTTCTCGAGCGACATTTGTGTAGTTTAGTAGCTCGGCATTAGTGATGCTTGCAACTCGGAGAAACTCCGAGAATGCAGGAAGGTTTCGCACCATGCCTTCGTTTGCGATCTCTTCAACGAGGTAGTCAGAGACGTAGCCGCGTAAATCCTCCGCGTGGTTGCTTGAGAGGTAGTGTGACGGGAGAAGTCCGGTAAGAACTGCGCGTTCAACATTGAACGGCTCTCCGGCCCCGGAGTTGATCTCAGCGCTAGTGAGGGGGCGCATCTCGCGGCGCCATGCCCGTCCACCGAGTAGGTTGGCGTGCTCCCGCCGTAATTTTCGAGCGCTTGAGCCGGTAAGCAGGAATCGCCGGGGCGAGTTTTCAATTAACCAGTGAACCTCATCCAATAGAGCGGGACACTTCTGAATCTCGTCTATGACGATGGGAGCGGCCGGGGATGACGCCGGAACGGTCTGGTACCTCTCCCTTAGGAGAGAGGGCCGGCTTGCGTACTCATAGAGCACATCACTTTTTAGCAGGTCGATACAAACGGCATCCGGGAGATGCTTTCGTATCCAACTGCTCTTTCCAACTTTACGGGGACCCCATAAGAAGACATTTTGCTGAGTTAGGTCGGGAAGTTGCAGTAATCTCGGAAAATCAGACATGCAAGGCTATTTTAACTGGATAAAATGCCCAAGCAAGACATTTCCTATGGATCTAATCTAACTAGCTATAACATCTGAAGATAATTACTGGTCCCAATGCTGACGGACTGAAAGCCCCGCCACAAAACCTATCCTGCGGAGCCCGCTCCTGTAGCCTCAGCCGGCAGCGCAAACGAGAACACGCTCCCGCTTCCTGGAGAGCTCTCGACTTTGCAAGAGGAACCGTGCGCCTTGAGGATCGCCTGGACGGTGGGAAGGCCGAGACCGAGGCCGATGCGGCGAATCCGTTCGCCGTGCGGAGACTCTTCGAGGCGGTAGAACTTCTCAAAGATGAGAGACTGCTGCTCTTTTGCGATTCCGATCCCAGAGTCGCGCACCTCGATGTGCACCAGCCCCCCGTTGCGGTACGCCTTGACGTGAATTCTTCCGCCGTCAGGGGTGTAAGCCAGGGCGTTTGAGACCAGGTGGCTCAAGACAAGCGACAAGAGCTCCTCGTCTGCTTCGACCGTTCCCGCGTCTGTTGTGACGGCTTGGGTGAGAGCTATCGAACGGTCAGCAGCGCTGCGAGAGAACGAGCGCACGGCTCCCTCAACGAGCCCTGAGACCGCTACCGAAGCACGCCGCAGGGTGAAATCGGTTGAGCTGGCAACCGAGATGTTGCGAATCTCGGAGATGAGCGAAGAGAGCCGCTCAACACCTGCGAGGATATCTTCTTTCACCGCGGAGAGAGAGCTGGTGCTGCCCGAATCAGCGAGCCCCTTGGCCGACTGCCCTATCATGTCCACCGGCTCGTGAAACTCGCGTGCGATCAGCTTCATCACCTGCGTTTTGCGCTGGTCGAGGATCTCAAGCTGCCGGCTGTGCTCCTTCACCGACTCGTACAGCTTGGCGTTCTCGAGCGCCAGGGCCACTTGCGCTGCAAATTGACTCAGGAACTCTAGGTCCTCCGCCGAAAAGTCACCCGGGAGGCGGTTGAGGACTTCAACCACGCCGAGCTTGTCTGCGATGCGCACGGTGAGGGGCGCGCAGATTAGGTTTCGGGTCTTAAAGCCTGTGGTCTCGTCAATTTCTCGGAAGAAGCGCGGATCGCTCTGCACGTCGTTCACCAGGATCGGCTCCTGGTGGTCGAGCACCCAGCCGACGAACCCACGATTAGCCGGGATCTTTGCGCGCTCAAGCTCTTCGTTGTCTGGCCCCTGCATCGCCCAGAAGCACAGCGTGCTGTCCGAGTGGTCAAAGAGGAAGATCGTTGCGGCTTCTGCGCCGATACGGGTCTTAAGCTCGTTGAGCGCCGCCTTGATTACTTTGCGTGCGTCCAAGCTTGAGTTGAGCACGAGCGGGAGCTTAGCGAGGAAGCCCACGCGGTCAAAGCTCAGCGTGACACCAACGCCCTCTGGCTCGAGCATCGACTTGAGCAGCAGCAGGTTCTCTTCCTTCTTCTTCTGCCGCAGCTCCCGTGCTGCGTCGGTGTACCAGCGGTGAGCGTGGAGGAGCTGGTACGAGCGCTTGCGAAAGTGCGCTTCGTCGATCCCGAGCTCCCGTCGTTGCAGCTCTCCCTTGTCGAAGAAGTCGTCTCGCCCCAGGTTGCTTAAGTCAGCGTCGAGCAGGTAGCGGGAGAGCTTCGTTGAAGGGATCTGCTGCGGCCCGTTTGGAAGCTCAACGAGAGTGGTGTCGAGGATCATCTGCTCTACAAGCGCCACCTCAGCATCAGTGTAGCCGCCCGAAGAGAGCATAGCCTTCCGCGCCAGATCGGCGCCGATCGCCTCATTTGCGACCGGGCTGCGAGTGAAGCCCGTGTCGTGGTACGCCGCGGCGATCGCCAAGAGCTCCAGCTCGCGGTCAGAGAGCCCGTCGATCGTGGCGAATCGCAGCGCCTCCGAGAGCACATCTTCCGTGTGGCTTTTGGCGTGGTAGGTGAGGTTGGTTGGCAGCTGCTCCTTTAGAAGCTCAAGCGCCGCGGTCACCAGCGGGTGCTTCTGGACGCGGGCGAGGACAGGGCCAAAACAGCCCTGTTGGCCGTGGTTCGGCTGTTTCTCCCCCGCTGTCTCGTTCCCCATCATGGTCTTTTTGACCCTCAATCGCTGAGTAAGGTATCGTGCCGAAACCGACATGACATTAGACCAAAATCAGCCCAATCCCGAAGCAGGAAAAAGCCGTTCTATTTCGGGCGGCGCCAAGGGCGTGCGCCCGAGCGTGCTCTCATCCCTCAGGGTGTTAGTGGCGCAGCTCAAGCCGTACCGGGGCCGCTTCCTAGGCGCCCTGGCAGCACTCGCCATCGGCAGCAGTATCAACCTGGTCTTCCCCGAGGTCGTGCGCCGGGTGCTCGACCAGGCCACCTTCCCGTGGGCTAGAGAGAACGTCGGTCTCATCGCTGGGGCGCTCGCGCTGCTGTTCGTCCTTCAGGCCAGCGCGTTCTACATGCGAGCGCTGCTCTTCGGCTCAATAGGGCAGTACGTATTTTCCGATGTTCGGGAGCGGCTCTTTCGGTCAATCATGGCGCGCGATGCGCTCTTCTTCGACAGCCACCGATCAGGAGACCTCGCCTCGCGCATCAACTCTGATGCGGCTCTCGTGCAGGACGCTGTCTCAGTAAAGCTCTCGGTCACCTTGCGGTACGGACTGCAAGTTCTCCTTGGCACCGCGCTCATGGCGTGGATGTCGTGGCGAATGACAGGCGCAATAGTAGCGAGTGTTGTGTGCATGGTGGCCGTCTCGTCGGTGTTCGTGCGCAGCCTCCGGTCGGCATCGCGGGCCTACCAAGGTGCTCTTGCCGCTCTCACGTCATTTGCCGCTGAGTGTTTCGCAGGCTCAAAGATCGTGCAGGCCCTCGGGGCTCAAGAATCGGCGCGCCAGAGCTTCCGAGCGATGAATCGGAAAGTGCTTGAGAACGGCGAGCGCCGCGTGCGGGTTAGCGCGAGCTTCTCCTCGGGGGCTGGGCTGCTGCTCAATCTCTTGCTGCTCGTAGTGGTCTGGTACGGCATCTACCTCGTTGGCGGCAACCAGCTTCCGCTGAGCAGCCTGGCTGCCTTCGCGCTGTATGGGGCGATAGTCGCGGTTTCGTTCTCGTTCCTTGTGGGCGCATACGCGGAGCTTGTTCAGAGCATCGGTGGGCTCGAGCGGGTATTCGAGCTGATCGAGGGCTCAACGCTGCTTGAGGCCCCCTCGGTGCGGGAGCCGGCCCGGATTGAAGCAGTCACAGTTGAGATTCGTGACGTATCGTTCTCGTACCCGAGCCGTCCGAGCCAGCCGGTGCTCGACGGGCTGACGTTTTCGATCAAGGCCGGACAGGTGACGGGGCTCGTGGGGCCCTCTGGGTCAGGAAAGAGCTCGCTCGCGCAGCTGCTGCTCAAGTTCTACGAGCCGAGCCGCGGGCACATAATCCTAAACGGCGTCGACCTCGCTGACATCAGCGAAGACGCAGTGCGCGAGTCGGTGGCTTGGGTTCCGCAAGACCCGTGCCTGTTCGGGTTCACCGTCTTTGAAAACCTGATCTTTGGAAATGAGAAGCTGCTGCGCGAAGAGGCGGAGCGCCTCGTGCAGTCGTGGAAGTTTATGGATTTCGTCGCGGCGCTACCCGACGGCATCGACACGCAGCTCGGCGAGCAGGGAACACAGCTCAGCGGCGGGCAGCGGCAGCGTCTAGCGATTGCTCGTGCTATTCTGAGAAAGCCGAGCCTGCTCATTCTCGACGAGGCGACTTCTGGGCTCGACAGCGAGACAGAGGCACAGGTGCTGGAAGCTATCCGCGCAACGATACCAGAAGCAACGCTTCTTGTGATCTCGCACCGTCTCTCAACAGTGCGGGGCGCAGCCTCAATCGTCGTCATTAACGCCGGACGGGTTTTTGAGCAGGGCACCCACGAGGACCTAAAGAGCAGGCGCGGGCTGTACCAGGAGTACGCAGTGCGCCAAGC
>CAZZJR010000095.1:0-1888 GCA_964654585.1 uncultured Bdellovibrionales bacterium | reverse complement strand
CTCCTCCTCCTGCACCTGCACTAGATTCCTGGTCCTCATCTTTTTCTCTCAAAAAGGATCTCCCCGCAAAGTCTCGGAAATGTCCCGATAAGGATTAGGATTAAGAGCGAGTGCAGGTGCAGGAGGAAGAGGATAAGGTCAAGGGGGAGGCGAGAAAGGGGACGGATACCTTCTTCGCTGCGCTAGAAGAACTCCCGATTCACCGGCCACTGCTTGAACGGGTAGTGCAAGAGCCGCATAGTCTGAAGTGCTGGAACGATCTCTGTGCCGGTAACATCCCCTGCGCCCGCTTCGGACAGGCTCTGGGCCACAGCGATAGCACTCTTGGGGTCTTCCACCTCGACCCTGAACTCAAAATCCCACGGTCCGAGGCAGTGCAGGCAGCTCAGAACGTTCGGGTGGCCGAAGGCCCAGGCGTGAAGCTTGTCTCGCAGCTTTTTTGTTGGCGCGCGCACAACGGCGCGCAATCGAAACGCCGACATCCCGTAGCTATCGGGATTCACTAAGTACACAGTGCGGCAAAGAACTCCCCGCTCTCTGAGCGTCTTTAGTCGATACTGAACAGTTGACTCTGGTTTTCCGAGAGCACGTGCTATCGAGGCAGAGCTGCTCATCTTGCTGTCAGCGAGGAGCTTCAGTATCTCGTGGTCAAGCTCCTCCCATGGGACTACCTCGGCGCCGACAGTTCCCATGTCAACCATGCGACACTCAGAGGATTGCGAGGTGAGGTGCTTTACGCCGAAGTACGTTCGGCTCGCGAGAACCGAAAAGGCGCGTTCGGCTAGCTGCACCCCGCTTCGCTCAATCATCTGGTTGATGAAGGAGACGCAGTCGGCAGTTGACTGCGCCATGAAAGCCACGCCTATTGAGTACGTCCCACCGACACGAACGAGCCATGAGACCCGTTCAGAGCTCAAGAGCGTGTCTATGAGCCTCTTCTCCTCGCTTGGGGTGTTGCTCGCGAGCCGGATGAAGAGCTGGTACTCAACGAACCCAACCCGGTAGAGGTTCACGTACAGCAGCCGTGTGATGACACCGGCTTCCTCCAGTTTAGCGAGGGTGTACCGAACGGTGTGCTCCCTGAGCTGCAGCTGTTTTGCTAGTTGCGCCACCGGCACATCCGCATCGAGCTGTGCTAACGAGACGATCGCCCGCTCTGTTTCGTTGAGTGATACCATCTGACTCTATATACCTGGCGGCTGACTACTAATCTGAGCGGAAGCCTCGTTGCTGAAGGCTCCTCTGAATCAAATTCTGGAGGCATTCCGGACAATACCAGCTCCTTCTACCCTAGCGTGTTATGACGCCGTTCGACTAGCCGCCCCGTCGGCTTTCAGAAGGGAGTTTATATGACACAGCCGAATCGCAATTACATAGCAGTTATCACCGACCAGCACGTGACCGAGCCGGGGACGAAGCTGTACGGCCTCGACACGAACCGAAGCGCCAAGCGCGCCTTCGATTCGCTGGCGCAGGAGCGGCTTCCGCAGGCTGTGGTGACCCTCGGCGACCTGGCCGACACAACGCTTGAGCCGGACCGAACCAAAGCCGTGGGCTCGCGGTCGTCGTACGAACTCGCCAAGTCACTAGCTTCTGAGATCTCCGCCCCGATCCTAACCGTCCCAGGCAATCACGACGATCCGAAGCTGATGGACGAGGTCTTCCCCAACCAGTGGCAGACCCGCAAAGACGGAGTCTCCACATTCTCCTTTCATGGGGTAGACCTCATCTCAGTCGATGTGCGCACGGGGGCCGAGGCTACTGGCGAGATAGCGCCGAAAACCATCGAGGCTCTCGAGGAGGCGCTCTCCCGCTCAACCGGCGCCTTCATCTTCTCTCACTTCCCGCTGGTAGACCTCGACAACGAGCGGATCAACACCGGGCTCTC
>CAZZJR010000094.1:2286-9822 GCA_964654585.1 uncultured Bdellovibrionales bacterium | reverse complement strand
AAGTTGCGCGTGGTCGAGCGCGAGGCGTTCGAGCGGCAGGTTCGCCAGCAGGCGGTCGCGCTGCGTCAGGCCGCCGCACGACTCGAGGCTTCGCAGCAGGAGATCGCGAAGGAGACCGATCCAGCCGCCGCTTCGCGCAGCGAGGCGGGCCTGGCGGAGCGTGTGCACCAGGGCAACGACGCCGCCCGCAGGCTCGTGCAGCGCCTGAAGCGCAACGGCCTGCAGGATCTTCCGCTCACCGAGACCCTGCAGGAGGCCGCGCGACTCGGCGACCAGGCGGAGCAGGAAGCTGGCCGCGCGCAGGACGCGCTTCGCCAGGCCGCCGAGGGCAGGCGTGAGGCGATGCAGCAGGCCCGCGAGAGCCAGCGGGCCGCCGAGAACGCGCTTCGCGAGATGGTCGATCTGCTCGACCGGGACGACGACGCGGCCGCCGCGCAGCGACGGGCCGATCGACTCGCCGAAGGCATCGCCAAGTTGCGCGAGGATCTTCGGCAGGCCGCTCGACCGGCGGCCGGCAAGTCGCCGGAGGAACTGACGCCACAGGAGCGTCAGGCGATGCAGGAGCAGGCGGCGCGTCAGCGCACGGCCGCGGACGAGGCCGCCGCCGTGATCGAGGACCTGCGTGCGCGGGCGGACAAGATCGAGAGCAAGGATCGATCGCAGGCGAAGTCGCTGCGTCAGGCGGCCGAAGAAGGCGAGCGGGGCCAGGCGTCGCGGCGGATGGACGAGGCGGCGGATCGGACCGACCGCAACCAGGCCACGGCCGCGGACGAGGACATGAAGGCCGCCGCGGAAGCGGTCGACCGCATGCGCGCGGCCCTTCGCGAGGATCGTCGCGCACGCACCGAGGATCTTCGTCGCAAGCTCGCCAGCCTCGCCGAGACGCTGCAGGCGCTGGTGACCGAGGGCGAATCGGTGCTGCGCGACATCGAGCGTCCTGGCGACGCCACCGCCCAGCGTCTGCTGCAGCTCACCCGAAACACCGCCGCCGCCTCGGAGGAGGCGCACGGTGGTGAGCGTTCGCTGCAGAAGGCCGCCGCCTCGATCGACCGCGCCGTCGAGCGCTTCGAGGCGGGCGTGAAGCCGCTGCGTGCCGAGCCGGCCGACGCACCCGCCGCGCGCGACGCCGTCTCGCGCGGCGTGGATCTGCTGCGTGAGGCGCTCAAGATCGTGCAGGCCTCGCAGGAGCGCGAGAAGGAGAAGGCCGCCGAGCGCGAACGGGCCCAGCTCGAGAAGCAGTACCGTGAACTGGCGGCGCAGGTGCGTTCGGTGCGCGAAGCCACGGCCGGCACGCTTCCACCGGCGGGTGGTCGTCTCGACCGTCGCGGCGCGGCCGTGCAGCGAGAGCAGGCCCAGCGACTGCAGGGCGTGCAGCGCACCTTCGAGTCGGGTCCGCGCGCCAGCGAGGCCGTGAAGGAAGCGGCCACCTTCGTCGCCGTGCATGCACGCATCGATCGCGAACTCACCGCTTCACGCACGGCACTGGAGGGCATGAACGGCGACGCCTCCACGGTCCGTCGACTCGATCTGGTCGCCGATGGATTCGAGGCGCTCGCCGCCGCCCTCGCGAATCCGGACGAGCCGGACGATCCGTTCGCGGACGCCGCGACGCAGGGTGGCGAAGCGGGCGCTGCGGGTGGCGGTGGCGGTCAGGAAGCGTCGCTGCCGCCGATCGCCGAGATCAAGCTCGTCCGGCAGCTGCAGCAGCAGGTGCTCCAGCAGACGAAGACGCTCGACGAGGTGCGCGCGTCAGGCACGCCGGTCGACGCGGAGCTTCGCGATCTCGCCGCGCTTCAGGACGAGATCCGTCGACTTGGCGAAGACTGGATCCGTCGCATGGAGGAGAAGAATGCCGCGCGCAAGCGTGGCAAGCCTGGTGCGCCTCCGAAGGCCGTGATCGAACCCACGGACGCGTACCCGCCCCTCTTCGGCATGCGAGACGACGCCGCCAGGCCCGCGGGTGGCCCAGGCACGGAGACGCCGGCGCGCCCCCCCGCCTCCCCACCGGCCACGACGGCCCCTCCCAAGACCCTCGACGAACTCCTGGGCATCGGCGGATCGAACGGTGGCGCGGACGACGCTGCGCGCGAGCAGCGCGAGCGGCAGCTGAAGCGATCGCTCAACGAGGAGGATCTCGACGATCTGGCGAAGGCCGCCACCGAGAGCATGGATCTGGCCGCCACCCTGGTGCGAGATCGCAAGGAGACCGGCCTGGGCACGCAGCGCGTGCAGCGCCAGGCCGTCGAGAATCTCGACGCGCTCATCGACGCCGCCACGCGCTTCAACAAGCAGCAACAGCAGCAGAAGAGCTCGAAGAGCCGTTCACAGGATTCGAAGTCTTCGCGGAGCCAGTCGAGCGAGCCGGGTGCCGAGCGGGCGGGTGAACCGAAACCGGCCGGCGAGCAGACCAAGGGCGAGAAGGACGGCGGCAAGCGCAACCCACAAGGCAACACCGGCGACCAGATCGAGCCGCCACCGCCGGAAGAGGCCGCGATCGCCGCGCAAGGCACGCTCGTCGAGGGCCGGAGCGAGTGGGGTCGGCTTCCCCAGCGCATCCGCGAGATCATGTCGCAGGCGCGTCGCGACCGCATCAGCGCGATCTATCAGCAGGCGACCGAGGCCTACTACCGGCGCATGGCCGAGGAGCGCGGACCATGAGGTTGCTCGCGCTCCTGCTCGCGATGGCTCTACAGCAGGCGGTCCCTGTCCCGCCGACCGGGCCGACAGCTCCACCCGCCGCGGCCGTCGAGATACCGCGTGGCGAGGGCGAACCGGAGCGGCCTTCGAAGGCCGGGGCGAGCGCGCAGAACGCGCCCATGGAACTCGAGATCACGCCCGAGAGCGTGGAAGCCGTCCGACGAGGTCTTCGATACCTGGCGAGCATGCAGAACGACGACGGCTCGTTCGGTCGTGGACGGTTCGCGAAGCATGTCGGCATCACCGCGCTGTGCGGCCTCGCGTTCATGGCTGACGGCAACCTGCCGTCACGGGGTGCCTACGGCGAAGTGGTTCGCAAGGCCGCCGAGTTCGTGCTGAAGAACGCCACCGAGACCGGGCTGCTCGCCGCCGAAAACAGCCACGGACCCATGTATGGCCACGGTTTCGCCACCCTCTTCCTGGGCGAGCTGTACGGCATGAGCCCCGACGATGGACGCGTGCGCGACGCGCTGGTCCGTGCCGTCGAGCTCATCGTGAACAGCCAGAACGAGGAAGGCGGCTGGCGCTACAACCCCGTGCCCTACGACGCCGACGTCAGCGTGACGATCTGTCAGGTGATGGGACTGCGCAGCGCGCGCAACGCGGGCATCAAGGTCCCCAAGGAGACCATTGACCGCGCCATCGTCTATGTGCGCAACTGCCAGAACGGCGACGGCGGCTTCCGGTACATGAGCGTCATGGGCACCAGCGCCTGGCCCCGGACCGCGGCGGGTGTGGCGAGCCTGTTCTACGCGGGCGTCTACAGCGACGACTCGATCCGACGCGGCCTTGGCTACCTGCGAACCACCGCCACGCCGGATGGTGGCGGCCCCAACGCCGAGGCGCACTACTTCTACGGCCACTACTACGCCGTGCAGTGCATGTATCTCGCGGGAGGCGAGCACTGGAACGCATGGTGGCCGCTCATCCGTGACGAGCTGATCGAGAAGCAGACGGACCAGGGCAGCTGGTCCGACTTCCAGGCCGGTCCCGCGTACAGCACGGCGATGGGGCTGATCGTGCTGCAGATGCCGAACCGCTACCTGCCCATCTTCCAGAAATGAGACGACTCGCGCACACACGATGGTTGTCGCTGGTCGCCGTCATGGTCGTCTCGACGAGCGTGGCCGATCGCGCGATCCAGCCCGATGGTTCGTGGATGGCCGTCGAGGACGCGATGCTCGTGAACCTGGGCGACACCACATGGCCTGGCTGGATCGCGCTGCAGCGCTCGCTGGTCGTGCGAGCCGACGACGAGGCGGCGAGCATGCTTGGTCTGGACGACGGTCAGGTCGTGGGTGGCGGATTCAATGTGGTGGCGGAATCACTCTGGTGGCGTTCGCGCGCCTTCGGTGCCATGCAGGTGGATCTCGAACATGTGGCGTGGATCGGCCCTCCGACCATCGCCTCGCAGCCGGCCCCCGCACGCGACCTGATCGCGCTCGTCAACGGGGACCGTGTGCAGGGATTCATCAACGCGCTGCATCCAGATCGCGGAATCGAGATCGAGTCGGGCACCGGCACCGGCACACCCACACGCACCTGGTACGAGCTCGCGAAGGTGGCGTCGATCCAGCTCTCGCCGCGTCCGCGTGCCGCCACAGGCTGGCGCTTCTGGCTTCGCGATGGAAGCGTGGTCGATGTCGATGCGTGGAAGCGCGAGGGCTCGCGCATGCTGCTGCAGGGCCTCCACCTTCCTGGCGTGGCGTCCCGTGTGTTCATCGCATGGGACGAGGTGCTCGGCATCCAGCGAAACGGGCAGGCCGTGCTGTCGCTTGCGAGCCTCGAATGGAAGGCGACGGATTCCGCCGACACTGCGCGCCTTGCACCCGCACAGATCCGCATCGACCCGTCGGTGACCGCGTTCGCCATCCGCTCTGTGGATCTGCACGGCCCAGGCTCGTTCACCACGAAGGTTCCGCCCGGCACATGGACGCTCGACCTCACCCTCGCGGCGCCGCCGGCACTCGCGGGGCGCGTCGGTTGCACCGTGCAGGTGCTCGCGGGCGACCGTGAACTTGCGCGCACGCGGCTCGAGGCTGGTTCGAAGCCCGTTCCAGTGCACGCCACCGTGGAAGGAGGCGACCTGCGTGTGGTGATCTCCGACTCGGCGCACGGGGCGTTGGGGGCGGCGGTGCGTCTCGACGGTGCGATGTTCGTTCCGGTCACTCCGGATGCAGGGGCGTCCACCCCTGCGCCGACCAGTGCTCCAGCCGGGGCGGCGGGTTCTCCGGGTCCAGGCTGAAACGAAGCGCGCCGTCTCGGCAGGTCGCGCCACGCACGGCGCCCTGCAGACATGGCTGGAATCGATCGCGTCGAAGCCTTCGCGAGCCGGTGCTCTGCACCACGAACGACGGTCGCACCCACTCGCACAGCGCCTGTGCGACCGGTCGCCAGCCACCATGGTGCGGAAGTTCCATCACCCAGGGCCGAAGGATGTCGCGCCGTGCCAGCATGCGCGCGATCGACTCGTCCTGGGCGTCGCCAAGCAGCAACGCGAGCGGCCGGTCGATCACTCGATCATGGTGCAGCACGAATGCCGCGCTTCCATCGTTCACAGCGGTCGGACGGAAACCTGGCGGCGGATGCACGCATCGCCAGTGGACGGGGCCTTGGCGCAGCACCACACCCTCCACCAACCGTTCTGGTTCGATGCCTCGGCTGGTCAGCGCATGCATCAGTGCAGCGGTCGCGCCGCCGGGGCCGTGGTCGCGGAACCAGGGTTCCGTCAACAGCACGCGCCGCACGCCGAGGGCATCGACCACCTCCGGCAGCGCGGAGAAATGATCGAGATGCGGATGACTCACGATCACCGTGTCCACGCTCCGAACGCCCAAGGCACGAAGCGCCGGAACGATCGTGCCCGATCCAGCGCTGGGTCGCGAAATCGTCCCTGCATCGAACAGCACACTTGAATCCCCCGCTCGCAGCAGGTGCACGCTTCCGTCGCCGATCGCGATCGACACCCACTCGAACACCTCCGGCAGCGCCGGTGTGACCGAACGCGGCGCTGCGCTCGCTGCCGCGGCCGCCACGGCGCTTGCGAGCACCAGCAGCATGGCGAGGCGCCCAAGAACTGGCGTTGGTCGCAACCACCACAGGAAGGTGGCGATCAGGGTCGACACCGCCCACCACCACGGCAGAGGATCGACGGTGACGCTGCATGCAGGCCACGCCCCCACCCATGAAACGCCGGCACGAAAGACCCATGCGAGCGCCGAGAGCAGGCCACCAGCGACCCAACCAAGACCAGGCAGCTGGCCGATCACCACCGTCGCCGTCGCCACCACGGTCAACGCCGCCGCCACAGGTCCGAGCAAGGTGCTTGCCACAGCGCACCATGGATTGATCGAGCCG
This sequence comes from uncultured Bdellovibrionales bacterium, assembly GCA_964654585.1. GTDB lineage: Bacteria > Bdellovibrionota_C > UBA2361 > UBA2361 > OMII01 > OMII01. The sequence continues at coordinate 3,768 of CAZZJR010000094.1, read as the reverse complement.
AACCACGCCAGCGTGACGGGGGTGGAGGCGATCGAGGCCGCCAGGCTCGCGGAAAGCGCGACGCAGCAGGCGTGCAGCGCCTTCATGCACACAGGCGCGACGCGCCATCGCACGCCGAGAAACGGCGCACGCAGACACGCCTCGACGGGAGTGGACCCGTACCGGAGCGCGAGCACCGCCAGGTAACTCAGCTGGAATCCGGCGTTCCATGCGGCGTGCGGGTCGGTCACCAGCGTCAGCATGGCGGCGGTCGCAAGCAGACCGTTCGAGCGCCAACCGCGGCCGAGCGCGATCGACGCGCCGGCGAGCAGGCCCGCCACGCCGGCGCGGAACACCGAGACCTCGACATCCACGACGGCCAGGAAGATCACCGCCAGTCCCGCCAGCACCCAGCCGCGGGCCGCGCCGGGCACGCGAAACGCCTCCATCAACGCACCGCATGTCATGAACAGGATCGCGATGTTGAAACCGCTGATCGCGAGAAAGTGGCTCAGGCCCGTCGCGGCGAAGGTCTGCCGAAGTGCCGCGTAGCCGGGAAGTCGACGCCCTGTCGTCATCGCCACCACCAGCGCCTGCGTCGGTCCGTCGCACCAACCCTCCAACGCCTCGACCAGTGACTGGTCGGCGAAGCGTCGAACGCCGTCGAGCAACAGGTCAAGCGGCCCGGCGGGTTCGCGACATGCAGGCACCGAGTCGACGCGCAGTCGCCCCACCCAGCCGGCATTCCATGTCGCGCGGCGCATGTCGCCTTCGCCGGGGTTCATGGGCGCCGAAGGTCCAGCGAGCCAGCCGACACCCTCGACACGATCACCTGGCTTCAAGTCATGCGGTCCGGTGGGCGCCGAGATCGTCACGCGCCCCGTGACCGGCCTCCGCCCCTCTTCTCCGTGCAGCGCGACCAGTTGGGCGGTCGCGCTCCACGGCGGCGACTCGGCGTCCGGCTGGAACGCGTCCAGTGCGTCCGTGCGCGCGGCGTCGGGTGGGTGGAATCGTTCGAGCAGCCTCGCCTCGAATCGAACCAGCGTCGGTTCGGGGTCGACCAGACCCTGCAGCGCGTCGGGCGGCCGGTCGGTCGCAGCGGTTCCCCCCGACACCATGCCGAGCAGCCCGACGGCAAGCAGCACCATCCACCATGAAGGCATCGTCAGGTGGCGCGCGAGCCACGCCGCCAGGGAGAGCCCGATCGCCGCCAACAGCGCCGCGTCCAACCATGCGTCGTCCCCCGGCGACAGCGACAGACCGGCGCAGGTGCCGATGAACAGCGCGATCGCGCAGCAGAGTCCGGGCACGCCTTCACGCACCGTCGCACTGTGGCGTCGGCGGGCGCCGTCCTCGCCGACGCATGCCCTTTTTCATGCGGGAACTTCCCGCGCACGAACTGCCATAATCGCCGCGCCGGCCGCCGCCGGCGCATCGCATGCAGGTGATCGTCAACGGCCATCCAACGGACATCGATCGCGGCACCACGCTCGGCGCCCTGCG
>CAZZJR010000094.1:0-2186 GCA_964654585.1 uncultured Bdellovibrionales bacterium | reverse complement strand
CCGTTCGTCGCCGCGTCCGGTGTGGCGGGAACGGGCGACGAGGCGACCATCCGCGTGCAGCGCATCGGCAGGTGGATCCATGTGGTGGGCGACCAGGTCAGCGCCGCGCAACCGGGCCGTGGGCTCATGGCGCCCCGCGTCGGCGTCGCGGCGCACATGCAGGCGAACCTGGCGGTGCGCCTGCTGCTCGGCGAAGCGGACTGAATCACGCGGCCGCGGTCAGGCGCTCGAGCAGCTGAAGCGTGCGACGGCTGTCGATCAGGTCGCGTGCCATGCCGGCCGCGTCGCGCCACGAGAGCCGGTGACCCGACACCACCAACGCCACGGCCGCGTTCGCGACCAGCATGTCGCGGCGACTTCCGGTGTCGCGCCCCTCCAGCAGCGCGGTGGCGATCGACACCGCTTCGGCCAGGCTTCCGGCACGCTGCGGCGGTTGCGCGTGGCTGGAAAGACCGAACGACGCCGGCTCCAGCAGCCCTTCCTCGATCACGCTTCCACGCTCCACATGCACGAACCGGGTGCCGGCGCTCACGCTCACCTCGTCCAGGCCGTCCAAGGCGTGCAGCACCATCGCCTGCGCGGCACCCATGGCGGCGAGCGTCTCGGCCACCGGCATCAGCAGGCGTTCGTCCCACACGCCGATCACCTGTCGCAGCGCACCGGCGGGATTCACCAGCGGACCGATCGCGTTGAAGATGGTCGGCACGCTCATGGCGCGGCGAACGGCCGCCGCGTGCGCCGCGCCCGGATGATGACGCGGCGCCAGGCAGAAGCAGAAGCCGAGTTCATCGAGCGACTTGGCCTGCTGCGCCGGTTCCGCGTCGATCCGCACGCGCATCGCCGCGAGCATCTCGGAACTTCCGAACCCAGTACGCGAGCGGTTGCCGTGCTTCGCGCAGGGCGAACCGCCCGATGCCGCCACGAGCGCGGCGAGCGTGCTCGCGTTGAAGACCTTCGGGGCGCCGCCCGTTCCGCAGGTGTCCAGGATGCGTTCGGGGGGCGTGGCCGTCGGCACGCGCACCATGCCCGGCAGGAACGCCTTCACGAAGCCGAGCAGCTCGTCGCGGGTCGGCACGCGCAGCGCCATCGCACCCAGCCAGCGGGCCAGCATGGGTTCGGGCACCTGGCCACGCATCACGCACTCCATCGCGCGCTGTGCCACGGCGGTGGGAAGCGTCGCACCCGTCTCGACCATGGCGAGCGACCATTCGAAGTCGCCCGGAGCGCTCGTGACGGCGTCGCTCATGGGTTCGCGGCGTAGGCGGCGACCAGCTTCTGCACCTTCGGCTGATCGGGGTTGATCTGCAGCGAGCGGCGGAAGGCGGTCTTCGCCTGCTCGATCTGCGAGGCGTCCTTGCGGTCGCCCTGCAGCCACATGTTCAGCATGTTCACGCCCACGCCGTTCCAGCCCGGCCAGTGCTGCGGGTCGGCTCGCACCGATTCGCGGTAGCTCTCCAGGCTCTTCGGATAGTCACCCAGCCGGAAGTACGCCCAACCCAGCCGCTCGTAGCTGTTCGCCGTGGGTGCCAGGCGCACCAGCAGGCCGGCCGTGTTCACCGCCTCGCGGTACCGCTTGCTCTGCGCGTAGGCGTTCAGCAGGTTCATGAGCAGCTGCGGCGTGGGCTCCATCAGCTCCGCTGCGGTCTCGTACTGCATGACCGCGTCCGCGGAACGGCCCGCGCGCTCGTACGCCACGCCCAGGTTGATGCGCGCCGGCCCCGAGTCGGGCTTCAGCTTCACCGCGCGCTCGGCGTAGGTCAGCGAACTGTTCGGCTCGTCCAGCTGCAGGTACGCCGTGGCCATGTTCAGGTTGGCGTCGAAGTCGTCGGGGCGGATCAGCAGTGCGCGGTGATAGCTGCGGATCGCGTCCACCAGTCGGTTCAGCACCTGCAGTGCCTTGCCTCGTCCGAAGTGCGCGTCGAAGTTGCCGTTGTCGATGTTCGTCGCATTGCCGTACGCGAGCTCGGCGTCCTGCCACTCCTTCAGGCCGGCGTGCGCGTCGCCGACGCCCACCCACGCATCAGGCAGCTTCGGGTTCTCGCGCAGCACCTCCTTGAAGAGGTTCAGCGCAGCCTCGTAGTCGCCACGATCGACCTTCGTCTGCGCCTGCTGCATGGTCGCCGCCTGCTCGAGGGTGGGCCGCGTGGCCGAGAGCGTCTCCGACATGGTCGGGGGCGGCGTCTCGC
>CAZZJR010000093.1:0-9960 GCA_964654585.1 uncultured Bdellovibrionales bacterium | reverse complement strand
GAGGACAGCCCGCGCTACTTCGCATTGAAGGGGCTTATGCAGAATGCAAATGGCGAAACCCTCGGAGCGGTAGCTAACCTCGTCTCGAGCCTCCAGATGTACGAGGAGCGTAAAGCTACCGCTTCACAGCACTACATCACCTTCTCACCAACAGACCTAGAAGCGGTCCAGACCAGGCTCGCTCAGGGGCTAAACGCGCTGAACGACAAGGACAACGCCCGCGCGATCGAGCACTTCTCTCAGGCAGTCTTCAACTTCGACCCCTTCTTCGCGCAGCACGGCGTTGAGCTAATCCGCAAAGCGAACTAAGAGCCAAGCTGAGAAGCCCCAGCGAATGGATTTGGGATGAGCAACCCCCTACTCTGTAGCTCTGTTCTGCAGCTGCGCTGAAACCCTGTCGAGCACGCCGTTTATAAAGACCTTGGCATCCGGCGCAGAGAATCGTTTTGAGATCTCAATCGCCTCATTGATGCTGACCTTGTGGGGGACATCGCTCAGGAAGGCCATCTCGAAGATAGCAAGCCGCAAAATGTTTCGGTCTACCCGAGCCATGCGCTCAATGCTCCAGTGGGCAGACGCCTTTGAGATCTCGCCGTCAATAAACGTCACATTCTCCACCACACCACGCACCAATGAGCGGCAGTACTCATCCGCTACCACACGCTCTGCGGCATCGTCGTCGTCTAGCTCTTGCTGAGCCGGAAAGTGATTGAGGAAAAACTGTAGTGCCTCGGGCGAAAACTCACCGAGCGAGTCGAACTGGTAGAGAGCCTGAAGCGCCGCTTCGCGGCATGAGCGCCTAGAATTTCCTTTGCTCTCTTCCACTGCCAGCTCCTCTCAAAGAACGCAGCGCACCTATGGCAGCGAAATCGCCAAGTTGTGTCGCATTGCCAAGGGTACCACAAGTTTTCCAGCCACGTCCGCCCCCTTTATCGACCCCGCAACGAGCCGATATTCCTCAGGAAGCCAAGCCATTTCAACGAGCAGGCCCGCACACGTTCTGCTAAAGGTCCGGTTAAGCTACGTCGTGTTTCACTCAAAGCATATCCACGGAAACTCTGATCGGGACTCTACGCCGCTGGCTAGAGACGGGCTCTAATCGTTTTGCTGGAGGCGCACAATGGACCCAAAGACTACACCGGATAAGGCAATCGAGGCTGCTACAATTCTTGTAACCCCACAGGCACCAGACGTCGGTGCATTGTGGCGCGAGGGCCTGGTGTCGCAGAGCTCATCAACCGAGGTCCCAGCAACTTCGACCGCTACCGGACCAACTGCTTTAGTGAGACAGGGAGATGTAGCCTCACATGCGGTGACAGTGACCCCCGACGTCGCTGCGGTACAACAGACGATTTTAGCAGACTCGCCCCGTCCCGCCGCAACTAAAGACGTGCCGAGCCACGACCTCTCAGGGTATACCTTTGCCGTAATCACAGCTAAAGAGTCTGTAGAGGCAAAGGTCAGAGAATGGCAGCTTGCCCCAACGGTGGCGACCAGTTTCGCGAATCGCATCTCACGAATCGTGGAAAACGGCCACATGTCAGAGGAGCAGGTCACCAAGGCCCTTCAGCTCTCAAATGATGTAAAGCACGCGATTCGAATCATAGCTCTAGCAGCGGAGAACAACGTGGACGTTGCTTTACAGGCCCAGTTGCTCGACCTGGCGAAGGATTTCCAGTCGCCGGCTGCCATTCTAACTAAGCAGTTCAAGGAGTTCTATGCCTCCTCGGTAGAACCGTTGGCGCAGGGCGAGGATAAGCGGGATATACACCGAGAGCTCTCCGCAGAAGAGATTTCGAATCATGCAGGAATCGTCGATCGGAAAATCGAAGAGTTTGACGACCTGAGAGGTGTCATGAAGGGCTATTCGGAGAGTGTAAGCTTTGGGCAGACGCGGCCGTTGAGCTTTAGCCTCCTGATGGATGTCTACTATCGGCTTGGCAGCGTAGATGATGTCGACACATTCGTCAGAGCTCTAGTCGAGCAAAATCAGACACCCCACTCCCCAGTTGCGAAGAGGCTTATATCGCACATTCAGGAGACGGGTTCTGCTCCGGACGACATAGAGTCCTTCGTTGAAGAGGTTAGCAACTACTTTGGGCAGTTTACTGTGCGTTAAGGAGCGTTCGGGCGGCGGCAGCAGCAGACCCACCGCCTGATGCTTCGGCGAGTATGCGTACACCATGAAGTTGTGGGCTAGCTCAACGCAGGCTCGTGGAGACACCGGGGCTCTACGAGCCGAAAGTGCCAGGAGTGATTTTTTTGCGTAAGACTGCAAGCGCCCTTACCCTTCTTTGAAACTTTTTTAGCCAAACAGGGAGTTTCCATGATAAACAACGAGCCAAAATCGGAAAACACGAATACGGAGCCGAATACTACTGGCAAGATGGCTGACCCGAATCCGAGCTCGACGGCAGTCGCGCACCTCACAGAGAAGTGGCAGCTGCCAGGTGAGGACCAAGCGAAGTTCTCAGGCAAGCTCGCTAGCCTCGCAGGGAGAAGTGGTATCTCAGACACTCAAGTGTCAACTGCGCTTCAAGTTGCTACTAGCCCGGACGAGGCGCTCAATATCCTCAAGGTCTCCGCGAAGACCGAGTTGGATGTATCGGTTTCGGTTGTCATGTGTGACCTGAGTCAGCCCAGAGGCGAGAAGCCGGCCGACATAGCAAACGAATTCAAGAATTTTTATCTCGATTTCGTCGGAGAAACTCCCGAGCCGGGGAATGAGTCTGAAAGCATCAAGGGAACCCTCGAGCAGATTGCGCCGGATCAGGTACGACCAGGCTCTGTTACTTTGGAGGGTGCCCTAACGGACTTTGATCGCCTCATGGAAAAATACGCTGAGTACTCGGACGAGGTAACCGAGAGAAGGGATAGGGGACGAGGAGCAGTGACTATCAGTACGCTGCGGAACGTCTTCAAAGCAGTGCGAAGCGTTGACGCCGTTGACGAATTTGTTGACGCGCTATTGGAAGTCCCGAGCACTCGATTGCACCGTCAGCTGGCAAAGGCGCTAGTTGAATTCACGGAGGATATGGGTGCTCCACCTTCGGACATCCGTAAGTTTGTTAGCGAAACCGCAGCAGAGCTACGTAGCGCTAAGTCTCGCCGAGAGAGATAAAAACATCGTCTGTTATTTAGGGCAGGTCCTGTATGAGGAGCCAGAAGCGACCGACGGAGCTGCAGGGCAGCCCGCCTGCACCGACCATTGACCTGCACATGCCGGCAGTGGTCGGACTTCCGTCGGCTCGCAGAGAGTATCTCGACCCCTCAACGGGTGTAAAAGACCCCTCGGCGGTAACAGCTGCACTCGTCGAAGCGGCCTGTCTTCTGACACGCTCGGAAGCTTTGGTTGTTGATCCCCAAGGAAAGTTCGAGGCTCAGGGGATCAAGGTGCTTACAATCCCCCACTTGGCGGACCGAGTCGCATGCGCTGGCGGACCCACGTCGGCTCAGATAGCTCTCTACGACAAGGTCCGAGGGTGTATAGTCTTCGACCAGCAATACCTTCAGCAGGCCCCGCATGTGCCCTCTGCCCTGCGCAGCGATTTCATAGCTGCGGCCCTGGGCGAAGCTCTCCCCGTCGGGGCGAAGAATAGCGTGTCGCGAGCTCTGCTCACCGGGAACGGATCGTGTGTCTATGAGCCGATCGGGCATGAGGGGGGCTTGGTCGGAGTAACAAGACCGACTGCCACCTCCACGGTTTCTGCAGCAAAGCCGTCGAAGAGCGCACTTACCAAGCTCGATAAGGCCCTGCAGAAGGGCCTAGCTCCTCTGGATGGGTTAAAGTTCACGACGTCTACAGATCTCCCTACTCCATTCGTTTTTGATGGAGCTAAGGGAGAGCTGGTGGTAGATCGCTCCCTCGCGCGGCTTTCGACCCAACAGGTAGCGGCGCTATGCTCCTTCGCCGTACTCATGCGAGAGTGTGCCTCTCGAATCTGGGCGAGTTCGAGAACCGACCGACTCGGCCGAGGTTTCGTCGATGTTGCGATGCGGCTACTGCGCAACAAGGAGTTGTGCACATCGGTGTCGGAAGGTGTGAAAGCGCTCCAAGGTCTCGGCTGGGATACCACCGGGTTGGATGGGATGCTTGAAAGCGTCCATAGCTGCGCGGGCTCACCATCTGTCAAACGCTTACTCGAATATGATACAGGCATGATTGCATCGGAGATGGCAACTAAGCGCTTGCAAGCTTACAGCTTCGTCGTGAATCGGGTCATTCGACCGACGGCTGCGTGCCTACTTGGCAATGCACGTCGCCCGGACTTCAATCCACTCGGATTCGTTCGCCAAGATACCCTCTTTGCGATAGCAGATCGCACACCCGCCGTGGCGGTGGAGGAGATAGCACAGACCATCACTTCTCAACGCCCGTACAGCATGGTCGTCAATTTTTGCGGGATGCTCATGCGTGACCGATTCAAGCAGCTCTTCACGCTGTATACGCCGCAGGAGCTCAGTACCCTCAGATCGTCCTCAGAGGTTCAAGGTATCTTACGGGCTATCGATGCGCCGGGAGCAAACTACGGCGGCTCTGACGAGTTGAATCTTCAGCTTAAAAGCGCATTTAAGTCGATCGAGTGGCTACGGGTGTCACTCGGAGCAGATTGGCAGGAACCTCTCAAAAACCTCCCTACCACAAAGCTTAGGATCGAATTTCTCACGAGGCTCGACCTACCGGATTGGGTGGGCACCCATGTCGGCCTGGCAGATGACAGGGTCCGCAGTGGTTCCACCGCGGCGGAGCGTCCCGCAAGAATTGCTGACCTCCTTCAGACCCCCGGAGCTTCGAGCCGTGATGGAATGCTCGGGGAAACCCTCAACAAGCGCGGGGCAGTAAACGTCCTCACTACCCTGATGTCGGGACTCAAGCAGTGCCAAGAGGCGGAAAATCCGCGGATACTCGAGGCCACGAACACAACCCGAAAGCTGCTGGTAAAGCGAGGAATCTTCCTCGTAGCCGAGCAGCTGTGGACCGACCAACCTTCTGCGTTAGCGCGCGCTCTGCTGACCGATCGGGAGACCGTCGCCGAAGTAGTAGCCGAACGTGAACAGGAGCTGATAGCGGGCGAGGAGCTGCTCACGGAGAGCGCACTGATCCTGAAGAGTGCGCAACTGAGAGCCCCGGGTGCGTTAGAGTCAAAGCTCTCCTCGGTAATACGTGCCGCGCCCGTCGGGGTCTTCGATGAGCCAATCGATGCATCAAGCGCACCGTATCCGCTGCACCGCGCCGCCCTTCGGTATTCCCTGGCGACGCCCGGTACGGCTTCGTACGAAGCGGCATTCGAGCGGCTGGAAGCGATGCTTACCTCGGACGCGGTCCCTGGGGCATCAGTACCGCAGTACCTGTCCCGAGTCTTACGGATTGAAAGGAGCGAGAGGAGCGTGCGACTCGCTCTGCGGATGTCCTCCCGTCGGAGCAGTGCCGAAATGGCGGGAGTTGGTCTGGCGGGAAGCGATATTGCAGCCGCACTCAGCGAGCTTCCCCGTGAACACCAGGAGCGGCTCACCCAGGAGATCTTCCCAACTAAGGAGCGGCTCGCAGAGATCGACCGACTGTATCCGTCTCCGCTAATCAAGCACGCACTCTTGAAAGGGCTCCCAGAAGATGTGCGAGCCCGATTCGTTAATGAGCTCTCGGCTGATCAACAGCAGTCTGTACTGAGCGGAATCAAGGACCAATCCATGATTCGGCACGTTGCAGATAGTAGCGAGAGCCGGCTAGCCGGGAATGCTCTCCTGTATCGACACGCTTACGAGCGGTGCGTTGAGTCACTTCCAACGGTCCTTTCCACCATTCTGATGCGCAAACCAGTCCCGAATCTGTACGCGCTGCTCGGGGTGACGAAGCGAGCATCCGTGGAGGATGTTCGAAAGAGCGGCAAGATGCTGCAAATGTTGTTTCATCCAGACCGCAATGTCGGGGAGGAGGGAGCTGAGGAACGATTTAAGGAGATAGTGTCTGCTCTTGAAATCCTCGGAGACCGCGATAAGCGTGCTGAGTATGACAAGGCTCTACCGATGAGAGCGGAGCTCTTCCCAACAGCGAACTGGATGTCCCTCATTCCGCGAGTGTAGTAGACCGCGACATTCGCAGGACCATCAGGTGCTCATCGAAGTATTGCTCTCCGATTTTAAGCACTCGCGGATCAGTTCCGTACACCGAGAACCCGAGTTTCGTGTATAAGGCCAAAGCCGCCTGGTTTGTTGTCACAACCGCCAGGTGAATCTGCTCCAAGCCCTGGATTTTTTCGGCGCGCGCCAGCAGCTCCGTAACGAGCCTGCGCCCGATGTCCTGTCCCCGGGCTTCCGGAATAACGTACATCCCCCACAGCATGCCGCGGTGACTGGTTTTTTTCGCATCATCGAGCGCTAGCCCTACAGTGCCGAGCATCTGTCCGGTTTTCGAGACCGCAGCAAGCACAAAACCTCCGATAGCTTGCTGCGCCTGCATTCGCGCCAAAGTCTGCTCATCCGTCGTGGCCTGGAAGGACTCAACGGTCTGCCCAAATGCCTCGGGATGCTCGCGCAATCCGCGAAGCCGCAGCTCTCGCCATTCACGAAGCGAGTGTGGACCAACCGAAACTATCGGGTCGAGCTTGTTTGAATGATTAACAGGATCTCCGTCCGATTTTATCATGGCCTCTAACTGTACCCCTGGGCGAGCTACGCCCTGTGCTGATGTGAATTCAGAGCAAGTCACCCGGTGCGGAATTCTGCCACTTCCCGGCCCTACATACCACTGAGCACGTGCCCAACACGCGCAGCGGCCCTACAGCAAATGCCCAAGCTTCTCCCGCTTCGTCCGAAGGTAACCCGCGCTGCACGGATCCTCCGGCGTCAGCATCGGCACGCGCTCGACGATTGAAATGCCGTAGCGCTCAAGAACGGCACCCTTCTCCGGATTATTCGTCATGAGGCGAATCTGGCGAACGCCGAGCGCCTGGAGCATGTGCGCTCCCACCGCGAAATCTCGCTCATCAGCACGGAAGCCGAGGCGCAGGTTAGCCTCAACCGTGTCGAGCCCCTGGTCTTGCAGCTCGTAGGCACGAAGCTTGTTCTCAAGCCCAATCCCGCGGCCCTCTTGGCGCAGGTAGAGCACGATCCCAACGCCTTCTTCAACAACCCGCTCCATAGCCCCCGCAAGCTGATTGCCACAGTCACAGCGCCTGCTACCGAACACGTCGCCCGTGAGGCACTCCGAGTGCAGCCGAACCAGCGGCGCGTACGAGGCGGGAATCGCCGTCAGGTCGCCCCGAACGAGAGCGAGGTGCTCTCGCCCACCGACGTCATCTGCGAACACTGTGGCACGGAACAGCCCAAAATCAGTCGGCACATCCTTCGTGCTGAGCTGACGAACCGCAATTTCATTAAGCATCCGGAAGTGGCGAATCTCGGCGATAGTGGTGATCTTTAAGGAGTGCCGCGCGCAGAAATCGATAATCTGGTCTCCGCGCGCCATGGTTCCGTCGGGATTGAGCACCTCGCACAGGATCCCCGAAGGCGTCAGGCCAGCCAGGCGCGCCAGGTCAAACGACCCCTCGGTGTGCCCCTGCCTTTTGAGCACCCCCGCGTCATTGGCGATCAGCGGAAACACGTGTCCTGGAATGATGAAATCAGAGGCGGTACTAGCTGGGTCAACCAGCATACGCATGGTGTGGGCACGAGCGGATGCCGTCACTCCCCTACCCGCCACGTCGCGGTGATCGACACTGACAGCGAACGGAGTCTGGTGCGGAGAGTTGTTCGTCGTTACCTGCAGCGGCAGGTTGAGCCGGTTGGCTGTCTCGGCCGAAACACTGACGCAGATAAGCCCGCGCGCCTCTGACATCAGGAACGCCACCGCCTCGGGGGTTACGGCTTCAGTGGCTAACACCACATCGCCCTCGTTCTCGCGGCTTTCGTCGTCGAGCACGACGACTGGCCGCCCCCTACGGAAGTCCTCCAGAACGTCCTCAAAACGGGCTATCGGCAGGCCCTGATGTGCGCTGGAAGAGCTGTTCATGCCCCTCTCTAGGCGTTCTCAGCCTTGTCGGGCTGGTCAACGTTGGTGGGGGTGCCAAGGCTCTGTAGGGCGTCTACAAACTGGTTAACGTCAGAAAACTCTCGGTACACCGAGGCGAAACGGACGTACGCGATCTTGTCGAGCTTGCGCAGCTCGTCCATCACCGCTTCGCCAAGGATGCGGCTGTCGACCTCCTTCACGCACAGCTCCTGCATGCGCTTCTCAACTGCCTCAACAGCCGCGTCGATAGCCTCAGCACCCACCGGCCGCTTCTCGCAGGCGCGACGAAACCCGCGACGAACCTTCTCGCGATCGAAAGCCTCTCTGCGTCCGTCTTTCTTGATTATCCCTGGCAGCACTAGCTCAACACGCTCGTAGGTCGTGAAGCGGAATCCGCAGTCCTGGCACTCGCGCCGACGACGGATCGCGCCGCCGTCTCCACGCGAGTCAGTGACCGATGATTTCTCTGAGGCACACTTTGGGCACAACATACAGCCGAGAATCTCCTTTTACGAAACGAGGCGGTGCTTGTAGAGCGGGAACTTCCTGCTGAGCTCCTGAACGCCAGTTGTGACCGACTTGAGCTTCGCCTCGTTTCCGCTGTTCTGGAGCGCCTCGACGATGAACGCAGCGACCTGCTCCATCTCCTTAGTTCCCATGCCGCGCGTCGTGAGGGCCGGCGTTCCGAGCCGCACGCCGCTGCAGATCGTGAAAGGCTGCGGGTCAAACGGGATGCTGTTCTTGTTGGCGGTGATGCCGACTTTGTCGAGCGTCTCCTCGCCTACCTTGCCAGTGACCCCGATCGGACGGACATCAACCAGCATCAGGTGGCTATCCGTGCCACCAGAGACGATTTTGAGGCCGCCCTTAATGAGCGCAGCTGCGAGCGCGCGCGCATTCTCAACTGTCTGCTGCGCGTAGCGCTTGAACTCTGGCGTTAAGGCTTCCTTGAACATGACAGCCTTCGCAGCAATCGTGTGCATGTGCGGCCCACCCTGAAGCCCAGGGAAGACCGCCTTGTTGATAGCCTTCTGGTGCACAGCACGGCCCATAATCATTCCCGAGCGCGGTCCGCGCAGGGTCTTGTGGGTCGTCGTGGTGACGATATCGGCGTACGGCACTGGCGAAGGGTATGCCCCGCCCGCGACAAGACCCGCGTAGTGCGCGATGTCTGCCAAGAAGATAGCTCCCACTTCGTCAGCAGCCTGACGGAACACCTTCCAGTCGAACTGGCGCGCGTACGCTGAAGCTCCTGCGATAATGAGCTTGGGCTTGTGCTGCCGAGCGAGCGAGAGAACCTCGTCCGGGTCGATCATGCAGTCTGCCTCGCGCACGCCGTAGCCTACGACCTTGTAGTGCATGCCGGAGAAGTTCACCGGGCTGCCGTGCGATAGGTGCCCACCCTGATCGAGCCGCAGCCCCATGAAGGTATCGCCTGGCTTGAGGAAGGCCTCGAACACAGCCTGGTTCGCCTGAACGCCTGAGTGCGGCTGCATGTTGGCGAACTCGGCACCGAACAGCTCACAGCAGCGAGCGCTGGCGAGATTCTCCACCTCGTCTACTACGTGGCATCCGCCGTAGTAGCGCTTGCCTGGCTGCCCTTCGGCGTACTTGTTTGTGAGCACAGAGCCCATCGCCTCAAGCACCGCCTCGCTCACGAAGTTCTCGCTCGGGATCATCTCAAGACCGTACTCCTGGCGCTCAGTCTCGCGCTGGATGAGGCTGAAAACCTCAGGGTCAACGTCACGCAGCTTCTTGGTTCGGGCTTCGTAGGAAGGGGTCGAGGACGACATGGAATCTCCGGAGTCTATAGACGAAAAAGGGACCGCGAGGGTCCCTGTGAGCATATCAAATAGACGCCTTTTTGAGAGCGCCAAATTGACTGCGGTCGAACATTACTTCTTCTTCGACTGGATGTACTTCGTGACATCCTCTACGGTCTGGATCTTCTC
>CAZZJR010000092.1:4164-10070 GCA_964654585.1 uncultured Bdellovibrionales bacterium | reverse complement strand
GCTCCGAGGGAGACGAGTTCTCGTCAAGTACGGCGGTGCCGCCATGGAAGATAGCACCACAAAGCAGCTGGTCTGCTCTGAAGTTGCCTCTCTTGCTCGTTTAGGACTCGAAATCGTTGTGGTCCACGGCGGCGGAAAAGAGATCTCGCGCCTCCTTGAGCGGCTCGGCCTGCCCTCTCACTTCATCGATGGACTGCGTGTGACCGACGATGAAACCATGGTAGCCACCGAGATGGCGCTCTCGGGCACGATTAACAGCGACCTGGTGTCACGCATCACGGGCGCTGGAGCCCCCGCTATCGGGCTCTCTGGCCGTGATTCATGCCTGCTCCGCGCCATTAAGCTTCGTAGCAAACGAGGCGAAGACCTTGGTCGCACCGGAGCAGTTCAGAGCTCAGACCCCGCGGCGGTCGAGGCCGTGCTGCGCGGAGGTTTTGTTCCGGTGATTAGTCCAGTCGGTGAGACGAGTGACGGCTCAGCGCTTAACCTGAACGCCGACTACGCCGCAGCAGCCCTAGCCGGCTCGGTGCGGGCTTCCTCCTGCGTCTTCCTTACGGATGTTCCAGGGGTAAAGCGTGACGGCGAAGTTATACCGCGCCTGACACCAGCGTTAACCGCAGAGCTAATCGAAGCCGGAGTAATCTCCGGCGGAATGATACCTAAGGTCGAGTGCGCCGTGCGCGCCGTAGATGCGGGCTGCCCTCGGGCCGTGATCACCCACGCAGCTCAGCGCATGGCGATTACCAGGGCATTGCTCGGCGCGGCTGGCTGCGGAAGCGAGGTGTCTCGGTCGTAGGGATACCCTCGGACCGACATCCACAAATGTGAGCCAGTCGCACTGCATCGGCACCAGCCCAAATGTTCCGGACACGCAGGGCGAACCCCTGAAATTACTGCGGTTTCTCCATTTGCCTCAGCCCGCTCTTAGCGTTACTCTCTGCCTGTTTTTTTCAACTACTAGAGTGCTATGGGCCGCATTTTTGAGAAGCGTAAAGACCGCATGTTCGCCCGCTGGGCGAAGACCGCCAAGGCGTTCACCAAACTGGGGAAAGAGATCGCGATCGCCGTAAAGCTTGGGGGCCCAGAGCCTGATAGTAACCCACGCCTGCGCATGGCTGTGCAGACGGCACGCTCGCTCAACATGCCGAAGGACCGCATCGAGGCTGCCATCAAGCGCGCCTCCTCAAAAGATGCGGCCGACCTCACTGAGGTGACCTACGAAGCGTTCGCTCCCCATGGTGTCGGCCTTTACATAGAGGCAGCGACTGACAATGGCACCCGTACTGTGGCAAACGTACGCAACATTGTGTCGAAAAACGGCGGCAATCTGGCGACGTCTGGAGCCCTCGACTACATTTTTGACCGCAAGGGCGTGTTTAAAATTGTACCCCCTTCCAACGACATGGATGAGCTTGAGCTGGAGCTGATCGACCACGGGCTTGAAGACATCTTCGAGGCTGACGATGGGCTTCTCCTTTACTCAAACTTTAAGCAATTCGGTGACCTGCAGAAGGTGCTTGAGGCGCGTAAGGTTGAGGTCAAGAGTGCCGCCCCACAGCGCATCCCTACCAGCTACGTGAAGGTCACCGCGGAGCAGGAGCAAGAGATTCAGAAGCTGATCGAGCGGCTAGAAGAAGACGACGATGTCCAAACCGTCTTTCACAATATGCAAAGCGAGGGGGAGTAGCCAAGCGCAGGTGGGCGTCAAGCTTACTCTAAGCTGCCCCGAGCGAAGCTCAGAACCCTCGTCGCAGTCTGGGCGACGCGGTCGAAGCTGGACCGAATAAGCACCTCCAAGAGCTTGCGCGCCTCGCTGTAGCTCGCTTCTCCCTCCCAAGGGATAGCACCGAGGAGACGAGCTACGACTGTGAGGGCATGAGAGGACCGCGTTGTGTCAATTGTGTCCGAGAGCCGCTGGAGCACCTGCTCCTGGGTGGTCTCAAGCAGGGAGAAGGCCCGAAGAAATTCCCGCACAACTGGCTCTCCATCTTTCGCGCGCTCAATCGCCGCATCGAGGCTCAAGCGCACCAGGCGCCACGCCAGCGATGGCTCTATGTCATCGAGCCCGGCCAGAATGACGAGGTTGCTCGCCGCCCCACCCGCGATCGAGGGAACTCCCGACCAAAGCATCTCTTCTGTTCGAGCTATCGCTGCGTCAGGGCTGCCTTGACGTGCGAGAAACACCGCAGAGAAATCGCGAGCCATGCTCGATACTGAAGCTTCTGGGCATGTAAAGCTCTCTACGAGCGGAGCCAAGATCGTCGGCATCTCTACCCTTCGCAGGGCATTGAAATATTCGAATTGCTTGCCTGAACTCGAAGCCTCGTACCAAGGCATCACGAAGGCGAGACTCGACCAAACTTTGGGAAGCTGCTCCGGCTCGATCCGGTCTCCGTAGGCCTGTAGAATCTTGAGCGCGAAAGCCCGAACCGACTGACCGGGCGAGCACAGGCTGACCAGGATCAGGTCTAGCTGCTCTTTCGTCCACTCTCCTCGAGCCGGAACGATTGCATTCTTGAGGTACGCCTTGTGTGAACGCTCCGAACGCTGCAGGCAATCTGCAACCGTTTCCCGGATCTCTGCTTCTGCCTCGCTCACTTCTCTGTCGTGTCCAGCGAAGGCGACAACTCTCGGATCGTTGCGCACCGCGGTGCTATGGGCGAGGACTACCATCGGAATGATCGGGGCTTGCGAGCGCGCAACGATCTCCCTAAGGGCGGTGGCAGCGTCCAGGGCAACACCCGGACGCTCATCCGACAAGAAGCGTAAACAGACGGTCGACGCTATATTGGCGGGGTCATGTACCTCCCCAAGGAAAGAGATCAGGGAGGACACTGTCTCTTGATCCTGCTCAGTACACACACGGGCAACAACCTGCGGGGGAATGGCCCTAAAACTTCGAGCAGAGAACAGAAGGTGCTCCGCCGCACCTCGCCGAATATGCAGCGACTCATCGGCAAGCAGGCTGAGAGCAGAAAAAGCCTGGGGGTCCGCGGTTAGCAGTTCAGAACTTGGAACTCCAGTTTGCGGCTTCGTTTGTCGGCGCGAGCCGGCGCCATGGTTGATATCCATCCATGCGACTGTAACACCTTTTTAGCTCCCTGTAAGGGGCGGTTACCGCCTGATTCACTCTGATATTGGGCGATTCGAGCTGAATTCTCTCGGCGCTGCTATCGACGCCGCCAGCCGGTATACATGGCCTGAGAAAAGAGAAGGCGAAGCACCAGTCCAGAGAACGTGCCCCAAACCACGGGACAGACCACCGGCACTAAGACCCGGAGGTTGAATAGGACAAGCTGTACGGCGATAACCGCAAACACCGAGCCACAGAGAGCAACCACTGCCCGGGAGCCCTGCAATGTGATTATCATTGCCGCAAAGAGTGATGCTAGTACGGCGCAAACGACAGTGCCCCATACCGAGGAGATCTCTTGAATCCAGTCTTCTTGCTCCATGTTTGACGCAGCAGTGGCGTGTATCTCTGTCCCGAACATCGCCTCGTCGTACGGCGTCACAAACGATTCGCGCTGGGACGGTCCTGTCCTGCTTCGCAGCCCCAAACCAACAAAAACTATCTTATCCTTGAAGCTCCCGGCCGGGAGTGGTTTCTTCTCGTCTACAACCATCTCGTACGGCACAGTTGGTATGGTGCGAGCTGGGCCGTAAAAATTTATGAGTGAGGACGCGTTTGGGTGTTTAGTTCCCTCATCCGTCGGGTTCTCGGCAGCTTGTGCTAGAGACGGTACATCCGGAAAAAGTTCGGAACGCTCGACGTTAAACTGACGCACCCTTCCAAAGCGCTGCGGAAGCCCGACCGTGCCGATAGCAACTGCAGCATCTTCGAAGACCTGAGCTGGCTTAATCAGCTCTTCGAGCATGAACGAGCCGTTCATGGTTGCTTTCTGGGTTGTCCCAAGAGCTGCCGCCAATACCGTGGGGACCCTCTTCATGGCGGCAGCAAGCTCAAGATCAACGGCTTCATCAGGAGACTTGTCGTTAAAGATGATATCGAAAACCACGCGCTTCGCCTTGTCATCTGCCAGGCGGTTAACCAACTTGGTGTGCAGTTGACGCGGCCAGGCTCCGGTAATCGGCACACCGAGTGCCTGGTAGCTACTCTCATCCATCGAGATGACTGCTATATTCTCCACGGGCTCTCGCGGCCCGCGCATCCGGAACAGATTGTCAGACTGCGACAGCTCAATGCTCGAGAACATGTCCGTTGAGCTAAGCGGGATCGC
The DNA here is from genome assembly GCA_964654585.1 of uncultured Bdellovibrionales bacterium. GTDB lineage: Bacteria > Bdellovibrionota_C > UBA2361 > UBA2361 > OMII01 > OMII01. The sequence continues at coordinate 5,829 of CAZZJR010000092.1, read as the reverse complement.
AAAAAGCGAGAGAATCACCCCCATCATTACCCTGTTGGTCACAGCCCCTTGGCTCACTCGGCGCAAGATTCGGGTGTGTAGCGGCGCATCATCAAGCAGCTTGTCGATCGAGAGCGTGTTGTTAATGAGCCCAGCTACCAATCCCTCATCGAGCTGTCGGGGGGCGTACTTGTCCAGGTTTGCGGCAAATGTTGGGAGAGAACGCATGCGCAGCTTCGGATCGATCTCAAGGAGACCGAGCAGCCCCTGGGCTAACCACTCTGGGACATCAGGCCGGAACTCGCGCGGATCGGGGGGCATCTCTTCGACCTTGCGCATAATGAGGCGCGCCGGCACTTCGTCGTCAATCGGGGGATGCCCGGTTAAAAGCTGGTACAGGATCGCTCCAATAGCGTAGAAGTCCACGGCGATCGTTGATTCCTCGCCAACGAGCGTCTCCGGTGCCAGGTACGCAATCGTGCCGACAATCTCGCCTGACGATGAAGTTAGGTTCGAGACTCCCCCGCGCGAGATACCGAAGTCGGTAATCTTCAGGCGTCCCTCGTCAAGGATCATCACGTTAGCCGGCTTCATGTCGCGGTGTATTACTCCGACCGCGTGCACAGCTGAGATACCGCGCATGAGCTGCACGGCTATGCCAAGAATACTCTCTAGTGGAATAACCTCATTCCCGACCGCAGCCTCGAGGGTGCTGCCAGCAAGATACTCCATGGTGTAGTACAGCGTGTCACCGTCCTGACCGAAGTCAAACGTCCGCACCACGTTCTCATGGTTAATCTTATGGGTGAGGCGCACTTCCCGTAGAAAGCGGTGCACCATGTCTTCTTTGAAGTTCCCGGTTTGACGCAGAATCTTGACCGCTACCTGGGTCTCGCCCAACACCAGGTCCTCCGCCAGGTAAACCGATGCCATGCCTCCGCTTCCGAGGGGCCGGATAACCTTGTAGCGGCTGCCGATGATGTGCCCCGGCGATAAGAAGGAACTGGTCTCTGTTCCGGTTTCAGCCATGCTTTTTCTATCGTCCCTACGCAGAAGGCTTAAAGATGTTCGACTTACCGGTCGAAGAAAACCTTATGCCCCAAAAGCCCCAAAAGCTGGATCCTTGCTCCGGTGAACTCCCGTCCACGAGAGTCTTATCGGCAGCAGCGCCAGAAAGCTTAGCGGGAACCCCTAAAAATTCTGATGCCAAATACGAGTCTCAAGCATCTCCATCTACGAGAGGATTGTATAAGCCGAGAGGTAACCCGTTGGATTTCCTGCGCAGGCCCCTCATATTCTCGTTTTTCGCCCTGATGACCGGGCTCCTTCTGCTCTGCAGTCCGCAGAGCACGTTCGCACAGAATGATACCGTTGCGACCCTATACGCTAGCGAGGGATCCGTTTCCGTCAGGCGAGTCGGCACCGGCTCTTGGGAGGGCGTGAAGACCGGTGCGAAATTTCGCGAGGGAGACACAATCCGGACGGGTAAAGACGGCAAGGCGGCCGTCGAATTTGTTGACGGGGCCCTGGTGAGGCTGGGCAGGTACTCAGCCTTAACCTTTGAGAAGGTCACCGCTGCGGGCAACCCATCAGTTTCTCAAACAGAGGGCAAAGCCTACTTCTTCTCGCGCGGCGCGAAGCGCGAGCCGGAGATTAAGACCCGACACGTAAACGCCGCCATCTTCG
>CAZZJR010000092.1:0-4064 GCA_964654585.1 uncultured Bdellovibrionales bacterium | reverse complement strand
GGCGCGAAGCGCGAGCCGGAGATTAAGACCCGACACGTAAACGCCGCCATCTTCGGCACAGAGCTTGTGGTTGACGTTTCGGCCGATTCAACCACTATCGACGTGCTGCATGGCTCTGTGAACGCCTCAAACTCTAAAGGAAGCGTATCGCTCGCTCTTGGCGACCGTGCAGTAGCGCGGTTCAATGAAGCTCCGACGAAGTCGATCTTGGTGCGTCCAGCGGACTCGGTGCAGTGGATGATTAACTTCCCGTTCGTGCTCGTTGAGGGCGACCTGCTCGCCTCACCTGATCCGGGCTGCGGAGACTCGTGTGCTACTGCTGTAAGGGCTATTCTGGCAGATGTGAACAGAGGGGCTACCCTCCTCTCAGCCCTCGATAAGCATGACCAGCCTCTCTCCGGCACAGCCCGCGGAGCCGTGCTCCGCGCCGTGGCTGACTGGCGTGTTGGCAACCCATCAGGCGCTCGCGCTGCGCTGCTAAAGGTTCCCACTGGAGCTAGCCCAACCGACCGGGCCCTGCGCGATATAGTGCTCGCCTTCACAGACCTAGTCGAGGGCAACCCGCAGGGGGCTCAGGCGAAGCATGACGCCGCAAAAGCAGTGCGCCCAGGCATGGTAAACTCAGCGATTCTCGAGTCGTACGTCCTGCAATCACAGGGCGACCTCGATGACGCACTAGAAGTCATCGAGCAAGCTCGCGCAACACACCCCAAAGTTGCATCGCTGTACGACCGTGAAGCAGAGCTCATGCTATCTTTTGACCGGTACGCGGATGCGACTGAGCTGCTCAACGAGCGCCGGGCAGAGTTTGGGGCAAGCTCGATGAACTCAATTCTTGCCGGATTCGCTGCCCTCTCTCGGCACGACTTCGATGATGCGCAAGCAAACTTTGTGCGGGCGCAACACGAAGACCCTTCTCAATCGCTTGCTTACCTCGGACAAGCGTTAGTTAAGGTCAACGACCGGGAGTACAGTGAGACGAAGGAGCTCCTCTCAAAAGCTGTTCAGCTCGACCCTTCCGTGGCTTCCTACCGCTCGTACCTCGGAAAGCTCTTCTTCGACGATGAGCACTCGGACGCGGCTCGTCAGGAGTACAACGCAGCTATCGAGCTCGACAAAAACGATCCAACTGCGTACCTGTATCGTTCGTACGTCGATGTCGCGCAGAATGACGTGATCGGCGGACTGCGAGATGTCGAAAAATCTATCGCGCTTAACAACAACCGCGCCGTGTACCGCTCAACTCTCCTTCTCGACCGAGACCTGGCAGTGCGCGGCGCAGGACTGGCAAGAGTCTTTAACGAGCTTGGATTTAGCGACATCGCTCGCGTAGAAGCCATCAAGTCAATCAGCGACGACTACGGGAACTACTCAGCACACCGGCTTCTCGGGGACTCGTACAACTCGATTCTTGATGCCGAGGCCCGATTCTCTGAGGAGCGTATCGCAAACCTGCTCTCGCCATTGAGCTTCAACATCTTCAACAGCATCGGCGAGTCGACAGCTCTCGGTGACTACAACGCGTTGTTCGACAAGAAGGAGACGCGCGAGGCGTTCCAGGCAGCGTGGCAGAGCAACCAGAATCAGGTCGGTGGAGAGCTGCTTGCAACTGGAAAGACCGACTCGTTCGGCTACCTGTTCAGGTATGCGCCACAATACGCAAATGGATCAAATCCTGTCTCCAACCATTTTTCACGGAACTCACTCCGTGGCGCACTGCAGTATCAAATGACACCGGATGACAGGTTTGTACTCGAGGGAAACTTTAGGGCATCCACTACCAGGCAAGAGGTGAGCGGCGATGGCATCTCCTCGTATGAGTCGGAGGGATTCCATAACGGAGACGTAACTCTCGGCTACAATCATCGATTCTCAACGAACACCACATTTCTGGCGCAGGCTGGGTTTGCGAGGGACAGCAGTCAGTTCTCCGCGGATGAGATCCGAGACAATAATCTCTCCTCAACTTTTACAGCCCCTGAGGACTTTGTCTATTCGCCCTTGGCTCTGCAGTCTAATCCGAAGGATGTCATAACGCAGAACAACTACTCGGCTCAGCTCATCTACACCTCAAAGTACATCGATTCGGTAGCAGGCGTTCAGGGGCTGTACTTCGATTCCAACCGCCTCGAAGATTCCCCAACTCAAGCACTCAACACCTGCGAGGGTGAAGACGCCCCCGGCTGTTGGGTTGACGTCCAGGGAAACATCAAAACCCAATCCTCCGTCAACCTTACCTCTGGAGACGCATACGAGTACCTCTCCTTCAAGATCCCGCAGACTGCTAACTTGACGTTGGGGCTTACGGCTACCACCGTTGAGTATGAACCAAACTACGTAACTCCGTACCTGTCCTCAACGGAGCGGGAAAGCAAGCTGAGCCCGAAGATCGGTCTCGTAACAACTCCCACCTCGTGGTTGACAACCCGCACTGCCTACTTCCAGACCCTCGCAAAGAGCGACCTTACCGACCTGAGCTCCCTTGAGCCAACGCTCGTCGGAGGATTGAATCAGGATTTCAACAACCTCTCCGGAGCCGAAAGCGAGAACTACGCCTTTGGGCTCGATGCGAAGGCTCCTAATAGGGTTTACGTCGGCGCGCAGTACACGCACAGAAACCTCAAAGAGCCGATCGGCTACGTCGAGCAGTACACTGAGCGGGCGTACTCGGAACTCTCACTAGTGGGACTTGAAAACTTGCCTGTGGAGAACTCCTACGCCGAAGACCAGATTTTCCGGGGCTACCTGTATTCGGTGCTATCGGACAGCACCGTTTTCACCGCCGATACGTTGATGGACTGGTTCAACCTGCAAGACCCCGGCATGGACCCAGCCACTATCATTAGCCGCAGGGTACGCCTCGGCGCCCGCCAGTACTACGGCAAGCATCTCTCATTCACGTTGTCGGGAACGTACCGAAACCAGAACATCTCCGGACTCCCGGGCTACCTGCCCGATCAATCTCAGGCCGGCGGCGGATTCTGGCTCTTTGACACAGCAGTCTCGTACCGATTCCCCGAACAGCACGGAAATGTCTTCTTCCGAGTGGACAACATTCTCAATCGCGACTTCGACTACAACACACTCACCGGAGTCGAGAATCCGCTGCTTGAGGGCCGCTCCTTCATTCTCGGAATTAACTACAACTTCTTCTAGCTCACGCACTGTTCGGCGGAGTCTTGAGCTGCCGCTTGGCCGCAGGGCTGCGAGCAGTTCCCTAGAGACACTCTACCGAGATTTCGCCGTCACACACGCGAGTAACGGGTCCGGTCATCCGGATTGCGTATGCCGCTCCTATTTCTATCGAGAGCTTGCCGCCAGGCATCGAGACAGCAACAGCATCGTCAACTAATCCGAGACGGTGGGCTACGGCCGCGGCTGCCGAGCTGCTGCTGCCTGATGCTAGCGTGTACCCTGCGCCGCGCTCCCAGATCTCGATTTGTATCTCCGATCGTGAGAGCACACGCAGGAGCTGAACATTGGTGCGGTTTGGAAAAAACGGGTGGCGCTCAAGAAGCGGACCGAAGCGTTCCGCATTCTCTCGGGTCGGCTGGAGGTCGACAACAACGCAGTGGGGATTGCCGACCGTCGCAGCGCAGAACGTGAGCTCTCTGCCGCCAACCTCAACTTTCTCGTTGAGCACTTCGCGCTCCCGTCCAACGACAGGTATTGCGCTGCTTGCAAAGCTCACTTGTCCCATATCAACTGTCACCGAGCGGCCTGACTCAGACACGAGGCACGAAACGTCTCCCCCCGCCGTGCCCACCGAGAAGGCGGCATCAGAAACGAGGCGCCGATCCCAGAGGTACCGAGCGAAGATACGGAGCCCGTTCCCACTCTTCTCCGCCTGGGAGCCATCCGGATTGTAGATACGGAGCGAAAAAGCGCCGTCGCTGCGCTGGGCCTCATGCAGAAGGATTCCGTCCGAACCGACTCCGAAGTGTCGGTCACAGATGCGCGCGATCACGGCTTCGGAAGGCTCCGGACCAAGCTCGGCAGCTTCCATCACCAAGTAGTCATTTCCAAGGGCGTGGTAGCGAGAGAATTTCATGCTGCGAACTGTA
>CAZZJR010000091.1:0-10701 GCA_964654585.1 uncultured Bdellovibrionales bacterium | reverse complement strand
GCGCGCCGCGCCTCGCGCATGGCCGGCGGCAGGCGGCCGGGCGGATCGATGGGCGCCAGCATCGCCTGCCGAAACAGTCGCTGACTGTCCGCCTCCTCGATGCGCTCGATGCGCGCCCGGCAGACGCCGTGCAGCACGATGGTGTGGCGGCCGTCCGTGTGGCGCTCGTGCCGCACCATCTGGCCCACGCACACCGCAGGCTTCAGCGGCGCGGGCTGGCCCGGGCGCCTGGCGTTGGTCGCCTCGACCGTCGCCATCGCGATCGGCCGCGCCGTCAGCAGCGAGCCGTCCTTCACCTCGCGCAGGCACGCCTCCACCATCTGTCGGTAGCGCGGCTCGAACACGAGCAGTCCCTGCACCGCATGCGGCAGCAGCACCGTGCTGCCCAGCGGGAAGAGCGGGATCGGCCTCGAGAAGTCCACGACGATCGACTTCGACATCGCCGGCCATCCTAGGCACGACGGCTCGGCGCGTCAGCCGAGCCCGGCGAGAGCCATGCCGCCGTGCACCCCCGCCTCGCGTCGCCGAGCGAGAAGCGATCGGTACAGCGCGACCAGGTCCTCCTGCTCCACGGTGCCGATCGAGGAGTTGCCGAGCAGGTCGCCGTCGATCGCGGGCACACGGCCGTCGGAAAGCACGGTCATGCGCCGCATCGTGTCGAGATGCGCCCATCCGTCGTCGCCGCTGGCGGGCGTCGGTGCCTCGCGCAGCGGCCCGCCCCACGGGTCGCGCTGCGGCGGCGCGTCCACCACGGCGCCGTCCGCGTCCTGCATCCAGGTCTGCAGGAAGGCGCTCACCCAGGGCACGCTCTCGCGCAATCGCTCGATGCGCGGCAGGATCCAGGGGTGCGGCAGCGCGCGGTCGCCGCCCCGCCGTGCAAGCAGCGCATGCACGCGCTCCACGCTGCGCTGGAAGTCGGTGCTTCCCATCATCACGCGGTAGCCGAGCGCGTCGACCGCGTGCAGGTCCACGGTGATCACGTCCAGGTCGAGCGAGGCGAGCTGGTCGACGGCCTGCGGCGCGATGAGTTCCGTGCGCACCTCGATCGCGAGCGCGCCGGCCCCGCGGATGCGCTCGATGAACGCCGCCACATCCGGATGGATGAGCGGATCGCCGGCACCCCCGAGCGTCACCACCACATCGCGCGCCTCGCCCACGCGCGCCAGCACGCGGTCGAGGCGGCGCATGGTCATCGGCGGGCGCTGCAGCGAGCCGAACCGGTGCGGACTCGCCGCGCCGCAGCCGCGCCGTCCGGTGTTCAGTTCGATCACCAGGTGCTGCGGCGCCAGCGACGGAGGCGCGTCGCCCTGTCGCGCCACCGCCGCGAGCATGAGCTCCATCGGAAGATCGAGCTCGCCGTGCATCAGCGGCTCGAGCGCGCGGCGCAGGCGTCGCGTGGCGCGAGGCGTGTCCATCACCACGCGCTCCCGCAGCAGCGCGATGCTGCTCGGTGGCCGCAGCCGCTCGGGGCGCCGCGACCAGTCCATGCGCCGATCGAGCCATGCGCCGATGCTCGGGGTGTCGCCGCACGCGAGCGACTCGACCGCCGCGCGCGAGAGCAGGCACCCGCTTGCGCCGGCGGGACCGGGCGCGAACTGCATCCAGGGCCGCTCGGGCAGCGAGCGCGCGCGACGCACCATCTCGTCCGCGCCCCAGGCCTCGCGCACGGCCACGATCGGCCAGTCCGGTCCGCAGAGGAAGACCTCGGTCGCGCCCTCCGATCGCATCGCCTCCAGCGTCGGCCCGGCCGCAAGCACCTCGTCGAACACGCTGCGGCCGCCGAGGCCGCCGCGCCAGCACGCGTCCGCCCAAGCACGGCTCGCGCGACGACTGTGCTGCGCCCCGGCGATCACCGGCCCGTCGTGCCACATCCACGCCACGCGCCGGCCCGCTTCAAGGCCGTCGAGCGCCTCCGTCGCGTCCCAGCCCTTCGGCGCGGCGATCACCACGCGCTCGAACTCGTGCGAGGCGAGCAGCCGCTCCAGCGTGCGCCGAAGCACGGTCCGGCCGCCCAGTTCCGCCTCGAGCCTTCGCTCGACGCCGGTGCCGCCACGGGCGGGATCCACCGGCACGAAGGCGATCGCCCGAACGCCCTCGCGCGTCACGCGTGGCGCATCGGCCGCGTCGGGCACTTCCGCCGCCGAAACCGCCGGCAACGCGGGAATCCGCCGCTGCGCATGGCGCTCGAGCACCGTCCGCAGCGGCTGCTGATCCGCGTGCCGCTTCGTGCAGCCACCCTCGGTCGCGTCCACCACCTGCAGCCCCGATCTTCGATCCTCGTCGAACGCCGCCTCCAGCACCGCGCGCTCGGCGTGCAGCATGCGGTCGGTCAGCACCGAGCGTCCGCCGCGGTCGGGCTCGCGCAGCAGACCGCCCGTCCGGCTCGCGATGCGCTGCGCGTGCAGCCAGTCCCAGCTGCGGAACGGATTCGTCTCGAGCGCCCATGCGTAGTCGAGCGCGTGGCCCGGTGCATGCGCCACGCCATCGATGAACGCCAGATCCACGCCCACCAGCGCCACCGGGTCGCAGCCGATGTGCCGCAGCAGCAGGTGCGCCACGAAGGTCTCGTCGCCGTCGCGCGCCTCGCACGGAACCGCCAGCGCACCCGTGCCTCGCACCGCCTCGATCGCCTCCTCGCCCCATGCCACGATGCGCGAGCCGAACTCGATCGCCGCTTCCAGGTCGACCGTCCTCGGCGGCTCGCACGCCACCACGATGTCCGCACGCACCCCCAGTCGCACGAGCGGCCCCACGCTGTCGATGGTCGCCACAAGCAGGCGCCGATCGGCGAAGCGATGCTCCGCCAGCCTCGCGCCATTGCGGGCCAGGCTGGGTCCCGCGGAGACCAGCACGCCCAGACACCCTTGTGCTCGGTGCGACCACGCCTGGCCCACGCGGGAGGTGATCAGGGCCTGCCACAACGAGGCGCGACGCGCGGCGAGGGCTTCGGGCGATTCGGGCGTCACAGGGCCACTCTATCGGCCACGCCGGCCCTCCCGCCGCCATCTTCTGCACCCCGCCCCCACCCTCACGCCGATGCACCCGCCATGCGCTCGCTCGCGCGAATCCTGGTCGCCACTGCCTGCATCGGCCTGCTGCTCGGCGGTGGCTGGCTCGCCATCGCGCTCGTGCAGGCGGCGCGTCTGCAGCGCCAGGTGGTGGAACTCGAGCAGCAGATCCGTCACGAGCAGGAGCTTCGTCGGCAGATGGCCGAACGCCTCGGCCGCACCCGTCGGCTCGGGCGCCTCGAGGTGGTGAAGCAGCACCGCGCCGGCGACGACCAGGCCAAGGCCCTGTCGCCCGCCGCGGCGGCCGAGATGCCCGCGAGCGACCTCGTCACCACGATCGACTTCATCGAGCTCGACGACCGGGGCCGCGAACTCGGTCGTCGCCGCGCGACGGTGCCGGGCCGCACGATCTTCGTCGACGCATGGACGGTGCGCTTCCCGCAGCAATCGGTGGTGGAAGGCGATCCGATGCGCGGCCAGTCCATCGCGCTGCTGCGTCGCATCTACTCCGACCGCATGGCGCCAGCCGACGGCGTCGCCATCGACACGCCCGGCGCGGTTCCCGACGGATACGCCGCGACCGAGGGGGCGCGATTCGAGCGCGCGCTCTGGCGGCGCTTCTGGCGATTGGCCACCGAACCCGGGGCCGCCGAAGCGCAGGGCGTCCGCGTGGCACAGGGCGAGGCGGTGTACAAGCCGGTCGCGCCGGGCCAGCGCTTCGAGGTCGAACTCGAGAGCGCGGGCGGACTGGTGCTGCGGCCGACCGCCGTCGACGCGCCCTGACGGCACCGCGCCGGACGCGCGCGGCTACCTTGCGCGCATGCATCTGGTCGATCTCCGCAGCGACACCGTCACGCGTCCGACCGCCGCGATGTGGGAAGCCATGCGGCACGCGCCGCTGGGCGACGACGTGCTCGGCGACGAGCCGACCGTGACCGAACTCGAGCGACGCGTCGCCTCGCGTCTGGGCAAGGAATCCGCGGTGTTCGTGCCCAGCGGGACCATGGCGAACCAGCTCGCGATCCGCGCGCTCTGCGAGGGCGGCGACGAGATCGTCGCGCATCGGGACAGCCACATCATCCACTACGAGACCGGCGCGCCCGCCGCGCTCTCCGGCTGCATGATCCGTCCGCTGGACGGCACCGCCGGCCTCTTCGACGCCGCCGCGGTGCTCGCCGCCCGACGCGGCCGCGAGACCTACGCGCCTCGCCCCTCGCTGCTGGTCGTGGAGAACACCCACAACCGCGGCGGCGGCTCGGTGTGGTCGCTCGCCGCCTTCCGCGAAGTCGCGCACGCGGCGCGCGGCATGGAGTTGCGCGTGCATGTGGACGGAGCGCGCCTCTGGAACGCGTCGATCGCGGCGGGCTACAGCCCCGCCGAGTTCGTGCGCGACGCGGACACCGTCAGCGTCTGCTTCTCGAAGGGCCTCGGCTGCCCGGTGGGCAGCGCGCTCGCCGGCACGGCCGCGACCATCGACCGCGCCCGCCGCTTCCGCAAGATGTTCGGTGGCGGCATGCGGCAGAGCGGACTGCTCGCCGCCGCCGCGATCCACGCGCTTGAACACCATCTCGACCGGCTGAGCGAAGATCACGCCAACGCCGTGCGCCTCGCCCGCGGCGCCGCGGCGGTGCCCGGCATCTCGCTCGCCATCGACCCCGATCGCACACCGACGAACATGGTCTTCCTGCAGGTCGATCCCGCCTGGGGAACCGCGCACGCACTCTCGGAGCGGCTTTCAATGGCCGGGGTGCTCGCCCTGGCGCTCGACCCTCAGCGGATCCGGTTCGTCACCCACCTGGATGTCACTGCGGCGGGCATCGACCTCGCGATCGAGGCGATCCGGGGGGCGATGGCCGCCAAGGCCTGAAGCGCGGGTTCTTTTCTCGGACGCTGGCGCGAACAACCTTGCCCTTTTCTTGCAGCCCCCTTTGTGTCGCAAGGAACTTGGGACACACTCCGGCGGGTCGCCATGGCACCGAAGCTCTTCGCAAGCCTTGCAGTGTGCTCCGTCGTCGCCGCGATGGGCGTGGTGCCGTCGGCGTTCGCCGATGATCCGAACTGCTGCTGCACGCCCCACGCCGGCACCTCGTGCTCGGATCCGTCCTGCAGCAACACGGTGTGCGCGATCGACCCGTACTGCTGCTACCAGCAGTGGGACGGCACCTGCGCCTACGAGGCCGCCCAGCTGTGCGGCGCGGCCGCGCCCTACTGCATCGATCTGAACCAGAGCGGCACCGCCGATGTGTGCGAGTCCGGTGGCGGCGGTGGCGGCGGAACCAACCCGGCAGACTGCGATGCCGACGGGATTCCCGACCTGAATGCGGTCGGTTACGCCGGCTCTTCGCTCTGGCTTGGACCGACCTCGGGCACCGTCCAGCCTTTCGAAAATCCCCAGTGGTGGCAGTTTGGTCGCCCGGGCACCGCCACGCTCGTGAACCTGAACCTGCCGTACACGCAGTATTACAACGCGCTGCAGCTCAAGATGAACTGCGACAACGCGGTGCGTTCGTTCATGCTCAGCGACGGTGGCACCTCGGTGCTGCACGACTTCGTCCTGGACCTGGGCGGCCGCACGCTGCGCGTGGCCGGTCTGAACTCCGGGTTCACGCTGCTGACCAACTCCTACAACACCCTGCGGTTCGGTGTCGCATCGGGCACGATCATGGCGACGGACGGCGGCCTGTATCTGCAGGATGAAGGCGCGTACGGGGCCTCGTTCCAGGATGTCACGATCAACGGCGGTGCGTTCGTGTGGAATTCCTCACTGAGCGGCGCCACGCCCCGGCTCAACCTCACGAACTCGACGCTCAACACCACCGCCTTCTCGTGGCCTTCCTCGGTGCAGGGCGCCACCCCCTACCCCACGCTCGAACTGTACGACTCGTCGATCGAGTTCCTCACGTCTCCCACGGGCGGGCCGCAGTTGTTCACGATTCCGGACGGCGCCTTCGTGTACGTCAATTCGTTCAGCACCTCCGATCTTTCCAAGTTCTCCGGCTCCAACCTGCAGGTGTATGCGGCGGCGGGCTCGCTGATCTCGCTCAACGGCAAGCTGACCGTCGACGGCACCCTGAATCTCGCAGGTGGCCTGTACGGCCGTTCACACTGCATCGAGTTCGCGCAGTACTGCTTCCCGAGCCAGCTGAACGCGCAGAACCTGGTGTACCCCACCCCGAACAGCAAGGCCTATCTGAACTGGAGCGTCGACCTCTCCGGCGCGAGCGGCACGACCCCCGATGGCAACGCTTCGATCCGGGTCTCCGGCTCGGCATGGATCGACGGCACGCTCTCCATCAACAACATCTCCAACGGCGGCCCGCTGGCGCTCGACCTGACGGTTCCGCTGATCTCCGCCGGCACCTACGCCGCGGGCCACGACAACTTCGACATCGTGCGTGGCTACGGCGTCGACAGCACCTCGCTGCCCGCCGGCTACTTCGTCACCTCGGAGCGCGTGGGTGACAGGATCAACATCGTCGTCAAGCGCGGCGATCCGATCGCATCGACCCCGACCGCGTCCTCGACGCTCACGACCACGCCGACCAAGATGGTGGCCATCGACGACGGCTCGCACTTCGACGGACTGCCCATCGTCGCCTACGCCACGCCACCGGCCACCCAGGGCAGCACGGTGATCTCGATTCGCAAGATCATCGCCTCGCAGGGCACCACCATTCCGTGGGGAACGATCTACGGACCCGCGGACCTGACCGACATGATCGCCACCGACCTCACCGGCGACGGCAAGCCGGAACTGGTCGCCAGTTTCGGTGCCTCCGGCCAGATCCGCGCCTACCGGGTCGCCACGCAGCCGGTGCTGCTCTGGACCTGCACGCTGCCAGCCGGCAGGCGCGCCGAGAGTCTCTGCGCCCTCGGCTCCTCGGTCCAGTCCCTGCTTCCCACGGGCCCCAGCATCGGTGTGGGCACCTCGTTGGGCTCGAAGGGCGGCGTCGGCACGATCGGCTCGACCGGATCCTTCTCCGATGCCGGCGAGGTCGCCGTCATCCCCAAGTCGGTGAACGGCACGGACATCGACAACGACGACGATTCGGACATCGTGGCGGGCGGCGAGTCGACCGGCTCCGCGCTCACCGGCTCGCCCACCGGCGCGATCCAGGTCATGCGCCGCAACGCGACCGGCGGCTTCACCGCGCTGCCGAGCGTCGCGACGCCCGGCGTGCCGACCGCGCTGGCGGTGGCGGATCTCGATGGCGACGGTCGCAAGGATGTCGTGGCCAGCTGCAGCCAGCTGACAGGCTCGTACCCCTTCGGTGCGCGTCCGACCGGCGTCGTGCTGCGTGGCGCGCCCGCGGTGGGCGCGGGCTCCTCGGCGAGCCTGCTGCGCACGCCCGCCGCACTCGACGTCGGCTCCTCCATGGCCCAGGGCACGGGGATCTCGCTCGTCGACGCGGACGCCGACGGCAACCTCGACATCGCGCTCTCCTGGCAGGACACGGGCAGCACCGTCTCCGGCGGCGCGGCGGTGTTCCCGGTGCGCGGACAGCGCACGGCGGGCGGCCTCTCGATCGGCAGCCAGCTCAACTTCTCCCTGTACGGCGTCTCGCAGCTGAAGCGCCTCGGTCCCTCCAGCGTCGTCACGCTTCGCGCATCGGGCGTGACGCTGACCGGCTCGACCGACCTCGTGCAGGACGACTTCGCGGCAGCCCCCGTGCTCGGCGACCTCGACGGAGACGGCTACGTCACCACGGCCGACATCGCCCTGCTGCTCCTCAACTTCGGGCCCTGCTCGAGCCAGCCCTGCGAGGGCGACCTCGATCAGACGGGCTCCGTCGACACCGGCGACCTGGCTTACCTGCTGCTGCTCTTCTCCTGACGCGACCGCGGCCGACACACGGCGCGTTCAGGCAACGGGCCGGATCGACTGCGGCCCGTTGAAGAGGTCCTGCGGGTCGTAGGAACGCTTCACCGAACGCAGCCTCGGAAGATTCGCCCCGTAGTACAGGCTCGGCCACTCCGTCGCCGCGAGTTCGTCGTCGCAGTAGTTCACGTAGCAGCCGCTTCCCCCCGCCGAGATGGCCGGGAAGGTCTCGGCGTAGGTCGCACGCATCCATGCAAGGTTCGCGTCCGCCGTCGAAGCATCCATCTGCGGCCAGTACGCCAGATACTGTGCGTCGGCGATCGCATGGCGATGCGGAAACGCGGTCGCATCGGGCGCGATGTCGGCCACCGCCCCGCCGAGGGACAGGAAGGTGAGCGAGGCCTCGTTGTTCAGCGGAAGCGACGGATCGGCGCGATGCCGCTCCATGGCCGCACAGATCGTGCGAACGCCCCCAGGTGCCATGGGCGCGAAGAGCATCGCGCTCTTCGATTTGTAGCGGCTCGCGGAAGGCGACTCGACGGCGCCGCACGCGGGCGTGGTCAGCGTCCAGGTGGAGGTCGCACCCTGGGACGCGACACCCGCGGTCCCGACGAAGAGATCCGCGGCATCGCGCACCGCCTGCGTGTTGGCGGAGGAGATCACCCCCGCGATCAGGCGCGGCGCCAGCCGACCCGCGGGTGCCTGAAAGCTGGCGTACGCGACCGCATGCCGCGGCAGCGCGCCCTGCGCCAGCACCTGCTGCCACCGTGCGAAGGCCGCCTCGGCGGCATCCCAAGGCCAGGTCCACGCCACGGCCTGGAGGGTCTGCAGCGCGACGGGTTCCACCTGGAATTCGGTGACGACGCCGAAATTTCCGCCTCCACAGCCGCGCAGCGCCCAGAACAGGTCAGGCTCCGAGTCCTCGGACACCGTGACGGCACGACCGTCCGCGAGCACCACGCGCATGGAACGGACGCGGTCGATCGTCAGCCCATGCTGGCGCATCAGGTACCCCACGCCTCCGCCGAGCGCGATGCCTCCGAAGCCGACCGTGTCGCAGGTGCCGCACGGCAGCGTGAGGCCGTCGCAGGCCAGGCGCGAGTAGACGCGCTTGAGCGGCGCGCCGGGACCGATGCGCACGAGCCCCGAACCGGCCGGCTCGACGCCACCGAGTGTGGAGAGGTCGATCAGCATGCCGCTCGTCGACGAAGCCCCGATGTACGAGTGACCACCGGACTTCACGGCCCAGGGCACGCCCTGGCTGGTGGCGTAACGGATCGCCGCCGCGATGTCCGACTCGCTCTGCGGCCGCACCACCATCAGCGGCTGCGCGCCGAAGCGCTGGTTGTAGACCGCGCATGCCTGCGCATAGCCGGCCGCATTTCGCACCAGCAACTCGCCACCGAGGCTGGCTCGAAGCCCCTCGAGCGCATCGCCCCCGAGCGTGACGCCCGAACAACCGGGCGGCGTGCCCCACGCGCGTCGAGGCAGCAGCCCGGCGGCGAGGCCGCCTGCAAGCCCTCGGATCATCGCGCGGCGAGAGATCATGCATGCAACATACCTGACTGCGAGCGGGAAACTCCCTCATTTCAGGCGATTTCTCGACGGGAGTCGGCGGACCGGAGGTAGATTGCGTGCGGCATGGGTCGACCCATCCAGAGCGCCGGGATGCTGATCGCGGCGGTGGCATTCGGTGCCTCCGCGCAGGTCGTCGAGTATCGCGATGCCCGCTGGTCCGATGCGCAGGGTGGCGCGCCGTCCACGTTCATCGTCGTGCGCTGGCGTGCGCCGTGGTCGCACGCGAAGGCCGCCGAGTATGCGGCCTCGGTCGGCGCGGGCCTCGCTTCGCTTCCGTCCGACGAAAGCCTCGCCAACGCGACCGTGCTGTGCGCGGAACCGAACTTCTGGCAGTGCGCGGGGCCGTGGGTGGGATCACGGCGCGAAGCCTCGCAGCCATGGCGATGGACGGGTGGCCAGCCCGTGGCGGGCTCCTCCTGGGCACCCGGTCGACCGGCGCAGGCGGCGGCGCTGCCGGCGTGCGCGATGCTCTCGGGCGACGGTGCCCCCAGCGGCGGCCTCCACGACGCCCTCGACGCGGGCTTCGGCCAGCCCACCACCTCGTCGGCCATCCTTCAGTGGGAGACGCCCCTCGACTGCGACGGCGACGGCCTGCCGGATCCGTTCCAGATCTCCCTCGACCCTTCGCTCGACGCCGACGGCGACGGACTGCTCGACCGGTGCACCCTTCGCTCGCCGGACATCGACGCCAGCGGACAGATCGACTTCGGCGACGTCGCCCTGGTCATGCTCGACTTCGGCCGGTGCGACGCCTGCGCGACCGACCTCGACTGGAGCGGCACCGTCGACTTCGGCGACGTTGCGCTGGTCATGCTCTCCTTCGGCACCGTCGGCATGCCGCACTGAGCGGCTACCCTGCGTCCATGCTCACCGACCCCCGCGTCCACCGGCTGGCGGACCTGCTCGTGAACCACTCCGTCCGCACCGGCAAGGGCGATCATGTGCTGATCGAGACCTTCGACTGCCCCGACTTCGTCGCGACCGCGCTGGTGGAGCAGGTGCAGAAGGCGGGTGGTCACGCGCATGTCGTGCAGCGAAGCACCCGCGTGATGCGCGCCCTGAACCTCGGCGGCGAGGACGCCCTGCGCACCTGGGGCGAGTACGACCTCGAGCGCATGAAGCGCATGCAGTGCTACATCGGCGTGCGCGGCGCGGACAACGCGAGCGAGATGAGCGGCATGCCCGAGGCGCAGATGAAGGCGGTCGGTCGCCTCTACGGCAAGCCCGTGCACTTCGACCGCCGCATCAACCACACCCGCTGGTGCGTGCTGCGCTGGCCCAGCGCCAGCATGGCGC
>CAZZJR010000090.1:8072-11033 GCA_964654585.1 uncultured Bdellovibrionales bacterium | reverse complement strand
AGGCTCGTCTGCGGCGGCTCAATCACTCCGTTGTTCTCCTTGATCATCGCTGCGAGCAGCTTGGCTTCAGCCTCTGCGCGGGTGCGCGCAAACGGCTCGGCTGATGCATCATCTTTCTGCTCACGGATCTGCTCGCGCACAAGGCGGCGCAGGCGGGTAGCTTGACGCGCTAGCTGCTCCTCTGAAGCGGAGCGCTTAGTGCTGGAGGGAGCTCGCAACGAGGCGCGAGGATCGTCTGCGCCCTGCGATTCAGAGAGCATCACCGCGAGAGCAACAAGCCCAAGCCCAAGCCCGAAGCCAATCTTTATGGGGAGGGAGCGCAGGATAGTCAGCATACGGAAAGCCACCAGTAAAACGAGTTGTCTCGCCCTTTAGGATTCCGGCTTCTGGGAGTTGGAATGGGGTGTTTTTTCGGCAGTGATAGGACCCTGTAATTGCAACGCTTTATGGCGTTTTGCGACCTCTAAGCGGACAGCAAAAACTCGGCTCTTTGACTCCCTCGGCAGCTCCGACGTACCGTCGTTCCAAGTCGACGATTACAGGGCTCACAGAGGACAGAATGCCATTCAAGGGACGCGAAGTTCGCAGCGGCGAGGGGAGAGGAAGGCTGTTTGGCCTCTTAGCAGCTGCACTCGTGGCGCTCTTCAACAGCTCCGTGGCTGCCCTCGCCGACGAAAAGCCTCAGCTAAAAATCGGAGTGCTCCTCTCGCTCTCCGGAGGGCTTGAGCAGTGGTGCTCGTACATGCGCCAGGGAGTTGAACTCGCCGCGAGCGAGCATGAGTCAGCGGGAGTAAAGATACTCGTCGAGGATGACCAATCGGTTGAGAAGAGAGCCACCTTAGGAGCCGCACGCAGATTGCTCGATATCGAGGCAGTCGATGCCCTCTACACCTGGACTCCCTCAAGCGTTGCGATACTGACGCCTCTGGCGAAGAAGCACCGAGTGCCGCTAATTGCAGGCGCATACAACGAGCAGATTGCGCAAGCGGGTGACTACGTCTTCGGCGCTGTCGTCAACAACCTTCTTACTCCGCGCGAGATCGCTCGGTTCTTCAAGGCTCGCGGAGCTAGCCGAGTGGGGCTTGTGTTGGCAGCAGACGACTGGTCAACGAGCTTCGAGCAGCCGTTCCGAGCGGAAGCAGGATTGCTCGGCCTAAACGTCGTATACTCAGCCACAGTATCCCCCTCTGAGACAGAGACTCGTACCGTCATAACGAACCTCAAGCAGCGCCAGGTCGACGCGGTGCTGGCGCCGCTGTACGGTAACGCGCTTCTCTCCTTCATCCGGAGGCACCGCGAGATGAAGGCTGAAGCCCTGATTAACGTCGGCGATGGGATGTTCGAGAGCGACATCACCGCACTTGGTGGAGCAGCAGAGGGAGTCACTGCGATGCAGCTCTGGCTAGAGTCTCCGGCGCTAAGCGAGAAGGTTCGAAAGCGCTTCGGCGAGACGTACGACCCGCTCCAGCTCGGGCTTGTGGCGTCGGGATACGACGTGATGGTTCACCTGATTCAGGCCGCAGCGGAGCTGCGAAACGAGGGCCTTCCTGTCAATGGAGAGAACCTCAATCGGCTGCTCAAGAGCTTTGCGAGCAGCGGCTACCTCGGCCAGCATATGCTCGGCGCAGCTCCGGCCCACAGCGGAGAGGAGATCACAGTTGTTGAGGGCGGCAGGTACCGATTGGCGAGCAAGCCCGCCCTGTGACGTGTTTGGCCGAGACTAGCGATTACTCCGGAAGGTCCGCAGCGTCTTTTCGCAATTCGTCCTCGGGAGGCGAAAAGAGATCGCTCTGCAGCCAGTACAAGATCGGAAGGTTGTGACCCTCTTCGGAGGTGATCACCGCCAACTTGTAGCGCTTCCACTTCTCAGGTCCGAGCAGCTCTCGGAAGCGCTGGTTAAGCTTCTCCGTGGCG
The DNA here is from genome assembly GCA_964654585.1 of uncultured Bdellovibrionales bacterium. Taxonomy (GTDB): domain Bacteria; phylum Bdellovibrionota_C; class UBA2361; order UBA2361; family OMII01; genus OMII01. The sequence goes on along the minus strand of CAZZJR010000090.1, from coordinate 9,119 downwards.
CTGCGCTGTTGCTCGGCCAGGAGTTCCAATCTCTTCTGCTCCGCCTCGCTCGGTCCGTGCAGGCTCGGGAAGGTCGTGCCTGGAGGGGGTTGGAGATCAGTCATTATCGAGGCCTTCTCGTCCTGCAGGGCGCGAATCTGCTCGGTGAGGCTCGGCGAGAGGCCGAGGTATGAGCTGAGAACCGTAAGAGCGATTTCACGGTTCGCTTTGAGCTCCTTCTCATCGATTGACTTGCAGGTAGCTGCGATCTCCCGTAGCCGTTCGGGACCGATAACCTTTCGCACCTGCTCCAGCTCAGCGCCGAGATCAGGCGAACCGGACCAAGCGGCGACAAGCTCCGGGGTCCAGATATACTTGCTGGTGAAGGAGCTTTTGAGAGCGGAACGCTCGGCTTCGGTCAGTCCGGATTGGCACAGCCCGAGACCATCTAGTTCGGCCTCGGCAATTGGGTCGGGGACCTTCCCCTCACGTGCGAGCTGCTCGAGGACGCGAGCTTTCGCTTCTTCTGCGGTGCGTGCGTACACTGATTCTGAGGCCTTTGTCTGGTGAGCCAAGCTCAAATCCTGGCGCAGCACCGTGTTTTCAACAGAGAGAAATACCGCCCAGCCCGAGGCGACCAGCGTAACAGCGAGGAGCGGAGTAAAAGCGGGCAAACGGGAGCGCAGCGGCGAGTTTCCGGTCTTCATGCCAAGGGTTATGGCGCACCGTGCCTAGGGAGTTGCAGCTGACTTATAACGAAAGGGTAACAAATTAGGTGAAAAGGGGCCGTTATCTTCCTGACGTTAGTCCTTCTCATCCTCTTCCTCCTGCACTTGCACCGTATTCCTCATCTTCAACGAATGTCTCGGTAACCATGTCGTGGAACGCCCGCAGATCCCTCTTGATTATGAGCAGGAAGCCCTCCTTGATTATGAGCAGGAAGGTAGTGCAAGTGCAGGAAGAAGAGGAGGATTACGAGCTAGACTTTACACCAGCGCGGCGTTAGCCCCCCACAACCGCCAGCACCGCCTCTCCATACAGCGCCAGCTTCTTCTCGCCGATTCCGCT
>CAZZJR010000090.1:6470-7972 GCA_964654585.1 uncultured Bdellovibrionales bacterium | reverse complement strand
CGCCCGTAGTAGAGCCACTCCTGCTTCGAGCGACCCTTGCCAACGCCGTACGTCGAGAGCGAATCGTGACCCCAGCGACGGATCTTCTCGTGCTGCGCCCCCATCAGAACGTCCACCACGTGCGCAAGCCCAACAGAGAAGCCGCTGTGCTTGCTGATGCGCAGGATGCACGAGATGAACTTCTGTGCGATCTCGGTGGCGTCGACCTCTTGGCGTGGTGTGAGGCAGTTGTCGCAAGCGCCACACGCCAGAGTAGGGCGCCCGTCATCACCCTTGTACTGCTCGCCGAAGTAGCGCAGTAGCGAAACGCGCCGGCACTCTGAGCCCTCTGCGAACTGCAGGAGCTGACTGAGCTGGCGCCCAGCCACTTCACGCTCGGTTTGGTCGCTCGCCTGGTCGATGAACTGCCGGAGCTTGGCAGCGTCCCCTGAGCTGTAGAGCAGCACACACTCGCTTGGGAGCCCGTCTCGCCCGGCGCGTCCCGTCTCTTGGTAGTAGCTCTCGATGTTCTTCGGCAGATCGTGGTGGATCACGAACCGCACGTCGGGCTTGTCGACCCCCATCCCGAAAGCAATCGTTGCCACCATCACCTGGATTTTGTCCTGGACGAACTTCTCTTGGCGCTCGTCACGTTCGCTGCCAGAGAGTCCGGCGTGGTACGCGGTCGCCTTGATGCCTTTCTTTGCCAGCTCCTCGGCGACGGACTCTGTGCGCGCCCGACTGAGGCAGTAGATGATCCCGCTCTCCCCCTTGTGGTCCTCCAGGATCTCGACGATCTGCTTCATCGGAGAGAGCCGTGGGATGATTCGGTACGATAGGTTTGGCCGGTTGAAGCTCGCGATGAAAGTGCGGGCGCTCGACATCCCGAGCATCTCAAGGATGTCGGCCCGAACGCGCTCTGTGGCGGAAGCAGTGAGCGCGAGCACCGGCACACTTGGGAACCTGTCGCGCAGCCCTTTGAGAGCGCGGTACTCTGGCCGGAAATCGTGCCCCCACGACGAGATGCAGTGCGCCTCATCGACAGCCACGAACTCAAGGTTGAGCTGCGCCAAGGTATCAAACATTCCTTCGACCATCAGCCGCTCGGGCGACAGATAGAGGAGCTTAATCTCTCCGCGGTAGAGCTGACGCCAGGTGTCTTTCGACTCATCTTCGTTGAGTGTCGAGTTGAGGTACGCCGCCTTGATGCCGTTCTCGAGCAGGCCATCAACTTGGTCCTTCATCAGCGCGATGAGTGGCGAGACGACCAGCGTCAGCCCTGGGCGGGTCAGCGCCGGAAGCTGGTAGCAGAGCGATTTTCCGCCGCCAGTCGGCAGGATAGCGAGCGCATCTTTGCCCGCCAGAGTCTCTTCGATGATCTCGCGCTGCAGCGGACGAAACTTCGGAAAGCCGAAGACCTCCTTGAGCTTGGCGGTGAGTGGATCAGAGGAGAAGAGTCCCATGGGGCGGCAGTTTCGCTGAGAGCGGATAAAGAGTCTACGAAAAATGGCTGCGAAAAAGGG
>CAZZJR010000090.1:2325-6370 GCA_964654585.1 uncultured Bdellovibrionales bacterium | reverse complement strand
CTCCTGCTCGACAGCGAGCGCCGTTCGCAAGAGATCCTGCACATCGCTGCTGCCCGTATCGGCAAGAGCCTCAGCCCAGAAACGATGCTCGGGATGGTCGGCCGAAACGTCAAGGACGGCCCTAAGTACCTTGAGCAGCACCTAGGCAGCGAGCAGCTCGTGTGGGATCTCCTCGAACACTTCGTCGAACTGTACGAGCGCGAGATCGCCGAGGGGCGCATCCCGATCAAGAAAGGAGTGGCTGAGCTTCTCGCAACGCTCGATGAGCTAAAAATTCCGCGCGCAATCGCGACCTCGACCGTTACGCCAGTCGCATGCCGGAAGCTTGAGCGCAAAGGGCTCCTGGCGCGCTTCGATGCTGTGATCGGTGGCGATCAGGTTGAGCACGGAAAGCCAGCCCCCGACATCTACCTCAAGGCTTGCTCGACGCTTGGTCATGAGCCGAGCGTCTCGTGGGCGTGCGAGGATTCTCCTGCGGGCTTCACGGCGGCTTCTACGGCAGGACTTCGAACCATACTGGTGCCAGACCTGATCCAGCCCACGGACAGCATGCGCGAGAAGGCGTGGCGCGTGGCAATGGACCTGCTGGAAGTTGAGGTGCTGGTCAGGACCAAGGCAGACGTAGTGCGGGGATCTCTTACCAGGTAGTGGTTACCTGTACACCCAGCCCTCGAGCCGGGAACCACGGGTCTACAGCTGGCCCCTGCGAGGAGGGACCCCGGCCCGTGTTCCCGGGAGGCTTCTTTTCGGCCGAAACAGGAACCACGCTGCCCCGGCTCGGGAGCGTAAGGTCTAGCTTCGAACGTCCGTGCTTCGTAGCGGCTTGGGGTTGCGCCTCAACTTGCTGCGCTGCGACCTGCGGCCTCGCGGCCGAGACGCCTCCGGCCGGCTGCTCCAGAGGCGATGAAGCCTCGGCGCCGGCGGCCCCGAACGATATGAGAAAAGCCGTTACAACAAGCACTCGCCTCATGCCTATATTCTCGGCTGTTCAGGGCCAAGGCGACAGGTGTGGCGGTTGAATTGCTGAGGAAATACCGCAAACGACCAGGGAGCTCTGCGATGATTTGCTAAGCAGGGGTGCGAGAAACTCGCACCAGCTACTTCATCATCTTGATGATATCGTCGGTGATGTCAGCCGACTTGTCGCCGAAGAGCACGGGTCCCCGGAACTTCTCGCTCTTGTCGAGCACGAGGTCGTAGTTGTTGGACTTGGCGTAGCTCTCGATCTTCGACATCACCTTCTCGGAGATGTCTTTGTTCATCTTCATGAACTTGCGCTCAAGCTCGGCCTTCGCATCGTTGCGCATGCGCTCGAAGTCGCGCGCCTGGTTACGGAAGTTCTCGGCCTCCTTCGAGTCCGGAGAGACCTTGGCCTTCTCTAGCTTCTCTTGCAGAGCCTGGAGCTCCTTGCCCTTAGCCTCAAGCTTCGACTTGGCCTTCTCGGACGCTTCATCGAGCTCCTCTTTCTTCGACACAGCGTCTGGAACCTCGTTGATGATCCGAGCGACGTCGACAGTTGCGATGCGAATCTCAGCCTTAACAGAGAAGAAAGGGCACAGCACAAAGGCTGAGAAGGAGAGAGCGAGCAGGGCACGAATATTCATACGGTAGGGCCTCACGGTTAAGCCCCTGGAGCATAGTAAGCTTTGGAGGCAGGTGCAACGCTCAACCCCTTTTTAGCCCCGCTCCAAGCGCTTCCCCCGACCACGAAAAGTGGGGTATCTTCCCTGCGCCGGGAGCGCCCGGTTGGGCGAATACGCCACTTTTAGCTGGAGCTACCTATGGGAACGAGAAAAGAGCGAGATTCAATGGGCGAGATGGAAGTGCCGGAGGATGCGCTCTGGGGCGCCTCGACGCAGCGCGCCGTGCTCAACTTCCCCGTGTCACAGCTCCGGCCATCGAAGGGCCTCATATCGGCCGTTGGCACAATTAAGGTCGCTGCGGCTCAGGCTAACATGGAGCTCGGACTGCTCGACCGCGAGCGAGGCGACGCCATCGTCAAGGCAGGCCAAGAGGTGATCGACGGCACGCTCTACCGCCACTTCGTAGTAGACGTCTTCCAGACAGGCTCAGGCACATCGACTAACATGAACGCGAATGAGGTCATCACGAACCGGGCGCTTGAGATTCTCGGCAAAGGGAAGGGTGATCGCGGCTTCGTGCACCCAAACGACCACGTCAACAACTGCCAGTCGTCTAACGACGTCTTTCCGTCGGCTATCCACATCGCAGCCCACGAAGCGATCAAGAAGCAGCTTATCCCGGCGCTCAGAGAGCTCTCGTCGGTGTTTGAAGCGAAGAGCAAGGCCTTCGCCAACGTGATCAAGGCCGGCCGCACTCATCTGCAAGATGCTACGCCAATTACCCTCGGCCAGGAATTCAGCGGCTACGCCTCGCAGCTTAAGCACGGCGTTGAGCGCGTGGAGCACTCAAGCAAGAGGCTGCTCCAGCTCGCTCTCGGCGGTACCGCCGTTGGAACCGGGCTCAACACGCACCCAGAGTTCGCGCTCAAGGCGATTGCGAACATCTCGAAGCTGACGGGCTCGCCGTACGCCGAGGCTGAAAACCATTTCGAAGCCCAAGCGACGCAGGACGCAGCCGTTGAAGTGAGCGGACAGCTCCGCACCGTTGCAGTCTCGCTCATGAAGATCTCTAACGACGTGCGCTGGCTCTCGTCGGGACCGCGCTGCGCTGTCGGCGAGATCTACCTGCCTGAGATTCAGCCAGGCTCAAGCATCATGCCGGCCAAGGTGAATCCGGTTGTGTGCGAGTCAGTAATGATGGCGTGTGCGCACGTGATGGGGAACGACATGACCGTTGCAGTGTGCGGACAGCACGGCAACTTCGAGCTGAACGTGATGATGCCTGCGCTCGCACACAACCTGCTTGAGGCTATCGAGCTTCTCGCCAGCGCCGCCAACAACTTCAACAAGAACTGCGTCTCCGGCATCACAGCCAACGAGGAGCGCTGCCGTGAGCTGGCAGAGAAGAGCCTAGCAACCGTGACTTCGCTCGCCCCGAAGATCGGCTACGACAAGGCAGCCGAGCTGGCGAAGCGGGCCATGAAGGAAGACAAGACCGTGCGCGCCGTCGCCCAGGAGATGAAGCTCCTGCCAGAGGCTGAGCTTGCTCGACTGCTCGATCTTATGGCGATGACTAAGCCGGGGCTGTAAGTAGACGGCCCTAAGCACCTGAAAATACTAATTTGGCTCTCGCTGGCGACCAGGCAGCGCCTGGGCTAGAGAAAAAAATTGCTTTAGAGCGCAGAAACTTAAAGAATTTTCCTGGAGAACCGACATCTCACTTGTATGGGCTCAGGTTTTGGAGCCCGGAAAGGTGGATACGCATGTCAGGTCTCTTCAGTATTTTTGACGCTTTGATTGCAGCACTGCTCGGCTTGAAGCCTGTGCCTGTTCCGGTCAAGAGTCGTCGCTCTCGGTAAGGGTTCCCTCTCGTGATGAGCTGGAGCCCCACCGGCGTTAGTTGTGTGGTGTATCGCCGTGTGCTCTCATCGACGCATGCAAGTCTCTAAGGCTCCCCGGAACGACGATCATCATCCGTTCGCCGGTTGTAACCGACTCCTCGAACAGTACCAGCAGATCGGCCGCGGCCTCCTCGCATACGAGGCGCGCGTTGGTGGAGCGTTGATTCCGGTTCAGCGCTACGTGAGGGATTTCAGCCACAGCGTTGCTTTCGTTTCAGTTGAAGTGCTTGAGTCGTACCTCGACGACCTGCTCGATATCGGCGTGTGTGACGAGAGCCTCTTTATCAAGAAGAGCAGGCTCTCGAAGCGCGCTTTTGCGCTGCTCACCCTAGGAGTTGCGGCCGCTGCAACGATCCTCTGGATGGGGCGGGGCGCAGAGCAGCAGTTCTCTGTGCCGACACTCGTTCTGGCCGCCTTCCTCGCTGGACTAGGCAGCGCGCTCTACTTCTTGCCGCGCACCAAGGTGCTGCGGCGCTTTAGCTTCGCAACCCTCGTTTCGCGAGAGATCGCGAGACGCCGCGGGCACGACAAGACATCAATGGGAGACTTCGCCACGAAGCT
>CAZZJR010000090.1:0-2225 GCA_964654585.1 uncultured Bdellovibrionales bacterium | reverse complement strand
GGGATTGCACTACAGCAAAACCGGTGCCGCTGCTTCAGGCGTTGGCGGCGGTTTTCTGAAAGTACCAGGGGGCTACTTTGCGGGTGCCGCGGCGGGGCATTGATCGGACCTTGTTCGCTATACGGTACGGGTCGAGATCAAGCTGCTCACACACCCACGTAAAAGAGAAGTGACCTGCACTTGGTTGGTCGAGCTCGCCGAAGAGCCAGCGCTCTGCCTCTTCGATCTCTTTGGGCTCGTTTCCGACGAAGTCCAAGATGGCACGCTCAAGTATCGCCAGGAGCAGACGGCGCTCTGGAGTGCCGGTCATGTTTGGGGCTCCGGCGGACTCTTGGGTTGCGCCGTCGATGCCGAAGAATGGACTGCTAAAGTCTTCCATGGATTCCTTTCTCTACAGGTGAAATGCTGTTGGCTGACCCGAGCCGGTACGGTTTAACCTTGCTCGCCAGGCGCTTCGCCCGATATACCTTAGGCGAATCAACGCGCATGTCGGCTGAGACGCGACATGCCGCTCGGTATTCATCCCATGCGCGAATCATTTTTCCGGAATAGCTTCCTTCTACTGGCCCTCTGGGCGGCACTGCAGCCCAGCCGCGCTTTAGCGGAGTTCGCCTGTTCTGCTGATGTTTCGTATACCTGGGTAAAGTCACCGGCGGATTCTGGGCACCCGGACGCAGTTGATCACCAGGCGACCTCTGAGACCCCGGCTGGGAGGGGCGGTGGGCGCCAGGGGGCTGATTCCCAAGCTGTGAAGCCGAACACCCCCCCACCAGAGCCGAAACCGGCAGTGGTGCGGTTCGCCTCGGTACAGCGTGCCGGGCTCGATGAAGCAGGTGCGAAGGCAAACTTGCAGGTAGAGTTGCAGCGCCAGAAGGTTCGAGCCTCAGAGCAGTGCAAACGCGACCATGAATCGATTGGCGACTGCATGGCGACGAAGCTCTCCTCACGCGCTTCCACCCTGAATTCATTAGGCTTTTCGGCTCGCGCCGAGCTGGAGAAAGCGCTCACGAGGGAGTGCTCGGGGCAGCAGGGGGTGTGTCTTTCGGTTGATTCGACGGAGCCGCAGTGCCGGCAGTACGGGTCGGGCAAGGCTGGCGATCAGGCCGCAGCAGACAAGAAAAGCCCAGCTAAAAAGCCAGAAACAAAGAAAAAGTAGTGTTCCTCCTGCCTCTTGATTCATCTTATGGCAGTGGATAACGTACCGAGTACTCTCGGGCGCTCCCCAGCCTTTAGGCAAGAACGAACGAGAAGAGTCCCAAGACTATTGTAGGAGGAACTTTTTGAAACCCTTTCCCAAGCCTTCTTTCCGCGGCGGCCGGTTTAATCGTCCCCAGACCCCGCCCGATACTCACCGCATCAACGAACTAATCACAGCACGAGAAGTACGAGTCATCGCTCCCGATGGGGAGCAGCTCGGAATTTTGCAGATCCGCGATGCCTTGCAGAAGGCCCAGGAGCTTGAGCTCGACCTTGTGGAGGTATCTCCCCAGGCGAAGCCCCCAGTCTGCAAGATCCTCGACTACGGCAAGTTCAAGTACAAAGAGCAGAAGAAAGAGGCCGAGGCTCGCAAGAACCGAACTGAAACAACGCTCAAAGAGCTGCGTCTGCGCTACCGCACTGATGTAGGTGACCTAGAGGTCAAGCTCAAGCAGGCGCGCGACTTCCTCGCTGAAGGCGATAAGGTAAAGTTCTCGATGCGATTCAAGGGTCGCGAGGCGATGTACCTCGACCTCGGCCGCGAAAAGTTCGACCAGATCGTAGAGCGCCTCAAGGATGTTGCGACGGTTGACGAGCGGTCGCCCGTTTCAGGACGCCAGATCTTCATTACCTTTGCCCCCATAAAGTAGTGCGATGAGCCCTTCTGACAGCGCCCCAGCAGTTGCGCCGTTTCGGGGTCTCACATGCCGAGGGCTCTACGATGCTATCTTCGAGGCTGATGCGCCGGAGCAGGTAGTTCGCCAGCTCCCGTCGCAGAGCCTCTTCATGATCGTTAAAGAGCGCGGCATGGAGTCGAGCGCCGACCTGCTCGCGATGGCGACCCTTGAGCAGTGTCGAGTGCTGACCGACTTTGACCTGTGGCATAACGACTCTCTCAACGAAGAGAACCTCTGGCGATGGCTGGCGATTACCGATGAGACCGACTCGCTGGAGCTGCTTCAGAAGCTGGTAAAGTTCATCGATCTCAAGCTGATCGCAATCCTGATCTCGCGCTACGTCGACGCGCG
>CAZZJR010000089.1:8875-11088 GCA_964654585.1 uncultured Bdellovibrionales bacterium | reverse complement strand
CGAAGGCGATTCACCAGTCGAGCGAGATGAAGTCTGCTCTTACCTGCTTTGATGGAAAGCTGACGAACAAGCCGACTGCAGAGGCGCTGGGAATCGCGTATGCCGCGCCAGCGGTGTAGTTTTTCGGCGGTCTTCGTATTTTCCCCGGCAAATCCTCCTCTTTCTCTTTCTACTCCTCCTGCACCTGCACTCCTCTCCTAATCCTCATCCAGCAAACGCAGCGGGCAAACGCTGCGCGCGAGCATAGCAGCAGCCCGCCGGGCGTCGACTTTAAGACGATGATTAAGAGACTAGTGCAGGTGCAGGAGGAAGATAAGGATTGGGAGGAGCGCGGGGTGCTGCCCGCTTAGCCCAACTTCTTCAGCGTAGCTTTTCCGTTTATTACAACATCACCGTTTTGGTTGGTGACCGTCGTGCTCAATACTACGACACGCTTGGGGAGCTTCTCGATTACCTCAACCCGCGCTGTGAGCGTGTCGCCAAAGTAGACCGGCTTCTGAAAGGAGAGCTCTTGTCCTAGGTAAATCGAGCCCGGACCGGGGCACTTCGTCGCGAGTGCCGCGCTGATGAGTGACGCTGAAAGCATCCCGTGAACGATGCGGCGCTTGAAGAGCGTGCCTGCCGCGTACTCCTCGTCGAGGTGAACTGGGTTTGTGTCGAGTGAGAGACCGGCGAAGGAGACGACATCCTCTTCGGTGAAGGTTTTGGTCACTTCGCCAGCGTGCCCCACCTCAATTTCTTCGTACTTCATCTCCGCACCTCTACGTTGCTCTGAGTGTCTAAAACCTCTCGGCGCCGGCAACGTTGCCGGTGCCGAAAGCCGTCGTTAGTCTTTGAAAATAGCGCCCGCTGGCTACCTCCGACTACCCGGGAGCGGCAAAAGTGCTCTTCGCCAACCGCTCCACAAGCTCATCGATCCCGGTGCCGACAACGCTAGAGATGACTATTACATCGTACCCCCGCTCGCGGAAGCGCTTCTTGAAGTGCTCAAGGCGCTCGGGGGACGAGACGGAATCTGCTTTTGTGAGAACTACGATCTGCTCTCGCGCTGCCAGCTCCTCGGAGAAGCTCTCAAGCTCTGCGTTAATGCAGTCAAACAGCTCTTCCAGGTCGGCTTCTTCGCCGTCTTCAGTGAGCTGCGTGAGGCTCAGGAGGTGCGCGATAATCTTGGTGCGCTCAACGTGCTTGAGGAAGCGGATCCCGAGCCCCTTTCCTTCGCTTGCGCCAGGAATGAGGCCGGGGATGTCCGCAACGACGAACGAGCGCCCACCCTTGGCCTGCACGACGCCCAAGTTCGGAACGAGCGTGGTGAACGGGTAGTCAGCGATCTTCGGGCGAGCTGCCGAGATGCGCGAGATGAGCGTTGACTTTCCGGCGTTCGGGAACCCAACGAGACCGACATCTGCCACGAGCTTGAGCGAAAGCATGTACGAGCCGCTCTCACCCTCCTCACCGGGCTGCGCGTACTCTGGCGCCTGGTTCGTGGCGGTCTTGAAGAAGGAGTTCCCCTTCCCTCCCCTACCGCCCTTGGCCAATACGAACTCGCGGTCTGCTGCGTCGAGGTCCACAACCAGATCGCCAACCTCTTCTGAGCTCGGATCGTACTTGAAGACCTGCGTGCCTACCGGAAGCTTGATGATAACGTCTTCGCCCGCCTTGCCGTCTCTGCGCGAGCCGCTTCCTCCCTGGCCACCCTGCGCTTCCCACACAGCCTGGAACTTGAAGTCGAGCAGGGTGTGAACGTTCAGGTCAGCGCGCAGAATAACTGAGCCGCCGCGGCCGCCGTGGCCGCCATCCGGCCCACCGAGCGGAACGAACTTCTCGCGTCGGAAGCTGCGCGCACCAGGCCCGCCCTTCCCCGCTTTTACCTCTATCGCTGCCTCATCAATAAACTTCATCTCTGTCTCTCTCGGCTGTGAGCCCCGCCGCAGTGAACCTTGCGCCAACAAAAAAGGAGTTCGGAACGCCTCCCGAACTCCTTTCCTACTCGACGCGACGAATGTAGCAGCCGCGCCCTGGCGTTACGCCCGCTAGCTTAAGCTCGCTCCCTTAAGCATCGCTCCCTTAAGCAACTGCCGGCTTAACCGACACGTACTGGCGCAGCCCCTGCTTGAACTCAACAACGCCATCAATCAGCGCGAAGAGCGTGAAATCGCGGCCAACACCGACGTTCGGTCCGGCGTGGTACGTGCTGCCACGCTGGCGCACGAGGA
>CAZZJR010000089.1:0-8775 GCA_964654585.1 uncultured Bdellovibrionales bacterium | reverse complement strand
CCAACACCGACGTTCGGTCCGGCGTGGTACGTGCTGCCACGCTGGCGCACGAGGATGTTTCCAGCACGAACAGCCTCACCACCAAACTTCTTCACGCCGAGGCGCTTGCCACGACTGTCTCGTCCGTTCCTGGTGCTACCTACTGCTTTTTTATGTGCCATGACGTCACCTAAATGAAATCAGAAACCGCTTTCGCGTCTAAAAAGAAAAACTACAGAGCAACGCTCTCGATTACGACCTCGCTCTGGTCCTGGCGGTGCCCCTGCTTCTTCGTGTAGCCGCCCTTGAGGCGCTTCTTGAAGATGAGGACCTTCTTCGCACGCTTGTGGCGAACGAGGCGGCCAGTGACAGTCACGCCGAGCGACTTCTCGGAGCCCGAGAGAACCTTAACCTCAGCGCCGCCGGTCTTGCCGGCCATGAGAACGTCAGAGAACGTGATCTTGTCACCCGGCTTTCCCTCCTGGGTGTCGATCGAGATCAACGTGCCAGCAGTGACTCGGTACTGCTTGCCACACGTGCGGACTACCGCGAATGCCTGCGGCTCAGTTGCCTTCTCGGCGCCCTTCTCTGCCTTTGCTGCCTGCTTCTTTGCCATAACGACCTACTTCTTTCTCTCGGTTTGGAGGCCCCTTTGGCCACACCTCGCCGAGCGCGAACGAATGTTTAAATTTGCGAGTCCTGACTGCCGACTGACTTCTTTGTCGATCCTGGAGGGACGACATCATCTCTAGCGGTAACCGCCTGAAAGTACTAGAGTCGGCAAAACAGAGCGGTAAAGATACAGAGATGAGCCGCGAAAAGCAAGGCGACGGGCTATAGGATGAAGCTCGAAAACCTTGCTATACTGCTCATATTGTCTCAAGGGAAGCAGGTGTCAGCCCATGCGCGGAGAGGGTTTTGTTGTCGCGGTAATTGAGGACGAGGAGATCATCCGCAAGAGCGTGACGATGAACCTCGAACTTGAAGGTTTTGAGGTCGTTACTGCGGCTGACGGCGAAGCCGGAATCCAGCTCGTCAACGAACGCAAACCAGACATTATTATCATGGACGTCATGATGCCCCGCAAAGACGGGCTTCAGACCTGCCGCGAGCTTCGCACCTCGGGCATATCGACCCCCCTCATCCTCCTTACAGCCCGCTCCAGCGAAGTCGATAAGGTACTCGGTCTCGACCTTGGGGCCGACGATTACCTGGCCAAACCGTTCGGAATGCTTGAGCTTCTTGCCCGCGTGAAGGCACTTCTTCGGCGAGTTCAACGGGTTACGTCAGTCGACGAGATCCGCTTCTCGGATGTTGTTGTCGACTTCAAGGCCTACCGTGCCGTTAAGAACGAGCAGCCGATTGACCTCTCAGCCCGCGAGTACAGGCTTCTGCGCTACCTCGTTGTGAAGCAAGGCAACGTAGTGACTCGGGACGAGCTCCTTGACGAAGTTTGGGGCTACAACTCCTACCCAACGACCCGAACGGTAGACAACCACATCGCCCGCCTGCGCCAGAAGATAGAGGCCAACGTGGACGAGCCGCAGCACATCCTGACTGTGCATGGGGTCGGCTACAAGTTCGTAGCCTAGTTTCAGCTACTTACAAGAGAGCATCCTCAGCTCAATCGGTCTAACGACCCCGCCCACTCCTATTTCCCCATTATATCTAGGCAGTTAGATCGCGCCCACCCCTTGTAAAAAAATTTTCGGGGATTTGTAACAAATTTGCATCCATCCATGCCGGAGTGGAATCAAAAAGGGGAAGTAACGATGCAGTACCCCAGTTACGAGGTTGGTTGTTGCGAGAAGGTGCAGTTCGCCAGGTCCCCGATGAAGTCCTGGCAGCAGGTGGTTGTGAGAGGTTATCAGGGCTGCGGGGAGAGACAGTAGCAGAGCGAACCGAAACCTTTTCGAGTAGGACCTTCACCATGGACAACAATAACAACTTCGATTCAAGCGCAAACACAGACATGATCGAATTTCACGACTGTGACGACGTGGTCGCACGCTTTGGCGACTATGTGGACAATGATCTTCTTCGTGCCGAGCGACTGGCAGTTGAGGCCCACCTCAACGACTGCCCAGCGTGCGCGGCGTTCCTTGCTTCGTACAACCACGTAATCGACAGCGCTGCCGAGCTTCGCGAGCCGGAGCAGCCGATCCAGGTTGACGTGCAGAACAGGCTCCGCAAGGCGCTCAATCAGCGGCTCGGCCTGAACCTCTCGTACATCGCGTAATCTTCGCTACCAGACGAAAAAGTGGGCGAACCCATGTGCCGCAGCTGTGCTGGGTACATGGGTTCGCCCCTTTTGCGTTTCTTGCCTATCTGGCTTTTAACCATGTCAGGCAACGGATTACGCCCGTTGCACGGCGCTTTTAAGCCATCATCTCCTAGTTGCCGGCTTAGGCGTTGCTGTCGGCTTCGGCCGCAGAGCCACCGCCACCCTAAGGTCAGAGCACCCGAGAACCTTGTTCACCTTGTAGTGTGCTTTGCCGACGCGCGCTCCATCGAAGGCGACTTCGAGACGAGCTCTGCCGTTCTCGCCCGCCATGAGTGCCTCCGCTCGGCGGATGCAAATATCTTCCGCATTGGTGCGATCGCCGACTTTGTTCGGCAGCACGATGCTGAGCTGCTTGATGTCGCCAACCAGTTGCACCTGCTGGCTCTTCTTGTCTTGTTGGTAGACCTTTCCAGACACGACAAGGATCAGCCCAACCGATTTGTTCTCTACTGGCCGTGCTGTCAGGTTCCCCATCGTGTTGCCGAAGCTCGATATCGAGTCGACTACTGCGGTGAGCGTCTCAGCTGTCGCTGCCTGCGCGGTGAGCATCATCCCCACGACTGCCGCCACCAAACCGAACGTTACATTGCTCTTTCTCTGTGCCATCGTCTGTTACCTCCATAAAAAAACCGATGTGGCAAACTAATCACCTGAGGTATGCGCAGGGCTGGTCCGGAATCGGTGGTAGAGGTGTAACGATTTAATAACGAAGCTCCTGAAGGGGGCTGCGGGGCGCTGTTGACGCGGCTGCGCGCCCCTCGTAACCTCCCGACATGACAACCTCTTCTGACCGCACCTACCTGATCGACGGCTCCGGCTACATTTTCCGCGCTTTCTACGCGATTCAGCGCCTTTCGACGAAAAGCGGCTTCCCAACCAATGCCCTGTTCGGCTTCCTGAAGATGATCCAGAAGACCGTGAGCGAGGCGAACTCGTCCAAGATCGCCATCATCTTTGACGCGGGGAAGAAGACCTTCCGCAACGATCTCTACCCTGAGTACAAGGCGAACCGGACTGAGTGCCCGCCAGAGCTGCTCGAACAGATGCCGTACTTCAGCGAGCTATCCCGGGCTCTCGGGCTGCCGGTCTTGCTGTGCCCCGGCTACGAAGCTGACGACATCATCGCCACGCTGACGAGCAAGCTCGTTGAGAAGAAGCAGGACGTGGTGATCGTGTCAGGCGACAAGGATCTGATGCAGCTCGTCTCGGAGCACGTGCAGATCTGGGACACGATGAAGGACAAGCACTACGGCATCGAAGGCGTGAAGGAGAAGTTCGGGGTGCCGCCGTCGCAGGTGACCGAGGTGCTCGGGCTGATGGGCGACTCGTCTGACAACGTTCCAGGCGTCGAAGGAATCGGGCCGAAGACGGCGACTCAGCTCATCCAGAAGTACGGCACGGTCGAGAACATCATCACTAAAGTTGAGGAGATCAAGAACGATCCAGAGATCCGCAACCGGAAGAAGATCGGGGAATCTATCGAGAGCGGCCTCGAGATCCTTCGGCTGTCGCGAAAGCTCGTGGAGGTCGATCCGAACGTTCCGCTGGACGAGATTCAGGACGGCAGCGAAAACATCGAGGAGCTGCTCACCAAGAAGGAGCTCGATGTCGAGCACCTGCGGGAGCTGTTCGAGAAGTTTGAGTTCCACTCGCTCTTCAAGGATTTTCAGAAGATCCTCGGCGCCTCCCACAACAAGGAGATTGCTGACGGGTTCGACTACAAGGCGGTGATGGCTGACGGCTTTGCCGATTGGGTGAAGTCGCTCGCCGCGCAGCGCGAGTTCTCGTTCGACTTGGAGACAACTTCTCTCAGCTTGCACGAGGCCCAGATCGTTGGCGCTTCCTTCTGTTGGAGCGACTCAGGCGCGTGGTACGTCCCGCTCGGGCACAAGGGCGAGAGCGGCCAGGTGTCGTGGAGCGATTTCGCCGAGGCGACTCGCGGTATCTTTGCTGATCGAAGGGTCTCAAAGTGCGGGCAGAACCTGAAGTACGATATCGGCGTGCTCGGCATTCACGGCATTCCGGTCGAGGGCGTCACCTTCGACTCGATGGTGGCTGCGTACCTGCTCAATCCCGACAGCCGCAGCTTCAACCTGACTGCTCTGGCGCACGAGTTCCTTCAGCTTCCGGTGATCGAGTACGACGTGGTGACGGAAGGCGCACATGACTTCTCTGAAGTCTCGATCCCGAAGGCGACTCGTTACGCCTGCCAGGATGCGCACTACGCGTGGCTCCTCAAAGAGAAGCTTCTGCCTATGATCGACGAGGCTGGGCTCGCGAAGGTGTTCAACGAGCTAGAGGTGCCGCTCATCCCGCTGCTGGCGCGCATGGAGTGTGTGGGAGTGAAGGTCGACAGGGCGCGGCTGCAGCAGATGTCTGCTGAGTTCGAGGACCAGCTCAAGGGGCTTGAGAGCCGCATCTACGAGCTGGCTGGCTGCGAGTTTAACATCAACTCGACCAAGCAGCTCGCAGATGTGCTGTTCACGAAGCTCGGCATCTCAACCAAGGGGGTAAAGAAGACCAAGAGCGGCTTTTCGACTGATTCGTCCGTGCTCGAGAAGCTCTCGGAAACTCACGATCTGCCGAAGCTGATCCTTGAGTTCCGCAGCCTGCACAAGCTGAAGTCTACCTACACGGATGCCCTGCAAGAGGATGTGTGCGAGAAGACGGGCCGCGTCCACACTCGCCTGAACCAAACCATCACGAGCACGGGCCGGCTCTCTAGCTCGGATCCCAACCTGCAAAACATTCCGATCAAGAGCCAGGAGGGCGGGCGTATCCGCTCGGCTTTCATCCCAGAGAAGGGAAGCTTCTTCGTCGCGGCCGACTACTCGCAGATTGAGCTTCGGCTGCTCGCGCACCTGAGCGGGGACGAGAACCTGATCCGGGCCTTCAAGGAGGGCACGGACATTCACGCCAACACGGCGCGCGAGATCATGGGGCTGTCGCAGGGCGATGAGGTTTCTGACAACGAGCGTCGGGTCGGAAAGACGATCAACTTCGGCATCGTGTACGGCATGGGCGCGTTCCGGCTTGGCAAAGAGCTGGGCATTCCGGTTGGACAGGCCAGCTCGTACATCCAGAACTACTTCAGCCGCTACCCGCGAGTGAAGGCGTACTTCGCAAAGCTTGAGGAGGCAGCGCTCTCAAACGGAGAAGTACAGACGATCTTCGGCCGCAAGCGTGTCATCAGCTCGATCGACACAAGCGGCCGTGACCAGGGGTTTGCGCTGCGTGCTGCGGTCAATGCGCCGCTGCAGGGCTCGGCTGCTGATATCATCAAGGCTGCCATGATCGAGGTGGACAAGCTGCTGCGAGAGAAGTTCCCAGGCGCGGCGCTCATCCTTCAGATCCACGACGAGCTTCTGATCGAGGCACCTGATCTCGGGGCTGCAAAGAACAAGGAGCTGCTCGATGCGGTGCAGCAGGCGATGGAAGGGGTGATGGAACTCTCAGTTCCGCTCAAGGTTGACGTTGGCTCGGGGCACAGCTGGCAAGAGGCGCAGGGGTAGTCAGCAGTTCTCGCTATCCGATTCCGCGCAGCGCTCCAACGCCAGGTGCCAGGGTTTCGGGCACCTGCCCGCCCTCGAACAGGAAATTGCGCAGCTCTTTTAGCTCTTTTCCGAACAGCTCCGATGAGCTCGATACCCGCCGTGAGGGCGAGGCGCAGAGCCTGAGCGCGCCAAATGGAGCCGGAGCGTATTCTCCCAAGTTGTACACGAACGAGTGGGTCCCTGTTGGGTCGAGGTCAAGGAAGCAGCCGAGCGCGGGGACCAACGCTTCCACCGAGCAGCCGGCCACAAGGGTAGAAACATCATCGAGAGAGACAATCAGTGCATGGTCTTGACGCTCGTTTCGCAGCAAGACCAGCCGCGCCTCACCCCGCAGGCCACGTCCGGCGGCATCCACTGGCATGAGCCTCTGTGAGATCTCTTCGCCACTGAAGCTGCAGTAGCTGTCAACGACGACTACCCACTCGCCGAAGCGTGTGGCGCTACTCAGCGTAGGTGGTGCAGTCTTGATGTCAGACAACGAGATTGCTGCAAGCGGAAACTTGGGGCGTTCAGACGCAAGGTTCCTCAGATCTCTCTTGGTGTTCTTCAGGAACTGCTCTAGCTCCCAGAAGCACTCGGTCGCCCAGAGCCCCTCGAACTGCCGATCGAAGAAGTGTATCGCCTGGCGAAATGCGGGACGTTCGTTGAGGGCTACTCCTCCGAGCATCGAGAGGCTTCGCAGCGCGTAGGTTATGATAGCGGCCTTGTCTGAGAGCCTCATCGGCGCCTCGATTGCGCGCGGCACTACTGCTGCGATTGCTCTCGCAGCTTCGCAGGTGCCTAGCTGCTGAAGGGCGTGCAACGCGGCGGAGCCTGAGAGTATGTCTCGCTCTCCGCGCAGGAGGAGTGCTTCAAGCTCAGGCGTTATCCAGCTCTCTCCTGCGCCGAAGCGTACGATGCTGTTGGCTGATACCATCTGCACGAGGGCGTCGCTGCTGTGGAGCCCGTTCCGAAAAACGTCGAGCGCATCTCGGTACCCCTCTGGCAGCGATTCAATGCGCCGACAGAGCGCCCACGCCTCTGTCATCGGCGCGGCCTCTATTCGCGCGAGCACGGCCTGTACCTCTCGTTTCTTCTGCTCTCCCTGTGGTGAATGGTTGCTCATGCTGGCTGTGTCCCGCGACTCCGCCGCGGTCGCGGTGAGTATAGTCAGTAAACCTGTCGGGAGAAGCCTTTCGTTGCCTCTCAGATCAGTTATTCGAGCATTGAGCTTCACACCAGGGTCGGGAGGTGAGGCGGAAGCTGTCATCTCTAGTACGCTTCGCACGGCAGCGACTGCTTATCCAGCGGCCGCCCCTTAGCTACTTTCCCGGCAAGTGCTCCTTTCCAGCGCTCCCATCGATGGGATAAGCTCGCCGGAATCGAAAAAGGCGGTAAAGCGCCTTATGACCAGCAGGTATGCGAAGCGAAAGGTCTCGGGGCGAGCAAGATCCGCCCGATCAAGAACTGGTTAAACTCACCCTCAAGGGCGACCGGGATGCCTACCGGAGCCTCGTTGAGCGCTACCAGAGTAAGCTGTTGGGGATGGCAATGGATATCCTCAAGAGCCGCGAAGATGCTGAGGACGTGGTCCAGGAGAGCTTCGTTAAGGCATTCTTTTCATTAAAGAACTTTAAGGGCGAGTCGTCCTTTTACACGTGGCTGTACCGCATCACGTTCAATATGGCGATCGACGTCAAGCGGCGTGGTCAGCGCCGTGGCGGTAACCATGTTGAATTCAAAGAGAGTTGGGACGTCCAAAGCCGAGGTTCCGGAAACGGAGGCGAGCCCTCTGGGCCAACTGTCTCGAACAGCTTTGGTCACTTTCAGAACGTGGAGGGTCCATTCGACGCGCTCTCGAGAAAGGAGCTCGGGGGCAAGCTGCAGTCGGTGATGGACGAGCTGTCGGAAGAGCACCGACGGGTCATCACGCTGCGTGAGGTTGATGGGCTCGATTACCAGGAGATCGCGGATGCGATCGGGGTGCCGCGCGGGACCGTGATGAGTCGCCTCTTCTACGCCCGCAAGGCTCTACAGAAGGCGCTTAAGGAGTTCAGCCCCGCAGCCAGCGTTGCGGAGCGAGAGCAGGGTGCTTACGAAGACGACGAGGATTCGTCGTCAGATAGTTTTGCTAAGGCTCGTTGAGGAGCGTGTTATGACGAAACGAGACGCTTGTAATCTGTCGGAAGGGGAAGAGCTCCTTCTCTCTCAGTACTTCGATGGGGAGTGCGGTTTCCTCGCCCGTCGTCGTGCTGAGAGGCTCGTGCGGGGGAACGGCGCAGCTCGAGATTTCCTTGAGAACCTCAAGGGGATGTCCAGCGAGTGCCGCTCGTTCTCAGCAGAGAGCGCTCCGAGCGCAGATCTCTGGCAGCGCATCGAGTCGCGAATAGATTCCGAGGAGCGCGCAGCGTTCTACCTAGGAGAGAGGCGCAGAGAAGTGCGCGCAGAGTCATTGCTCTCACGGCTCCGATCGCAGCAGGCTGTGTGGGGCGGTGTCTCTGGCGCGGTTGTTGCGGCATCGGCTCTCTTCCTCGTTACGTCGTCGGGCTCGAAAGCGGTTCCTGTGCCCGCACAACCATTTCACCAGGCGGCGATTGGTGGATTAGCGGCGTCTCCGGCCTCGTTCCAGAACAGCTCGCGCTCTGCTATGGAGGTTGACTGGATGCGCGCTAATGGCTCGCTCAAGCTCATTCAGGATCCGTCAGGTAAGTCAGCTACCATCTGGGTTCGCCGCCGACCGGGCTCGATCAGGCCGCTCAATGCAGCTCGTGCGACGCCGCCCTCGATGGCGACTCCGCATCTGTATCTTGACGGACAGCGCAGATAGCTGTCGAAATAGGAGATCATGTTTTTCCCTTCGTCCCGCCTCTTTCTCTCTGTAGCCTGCCTGTTGGCTGGTGTGGCGCTTAGTGCTTTGCCTGGGCGCGCAATGTGTGAAGACTCAGCATCGGTAAATATCTTCGTGCGCGCGATTCAGGC
>CAZZJR010000088.1:7646-11089 GCA_964654585.1 uncultured Bdellovibrionales bacterium | reverse complement strand
AAGAGCCTTTTCCTGAGTGCGTTGAACACGTTTTGAAACTCCCTCAGTAACTACTATCTACTTGACCTTAAACGTAATGGGTCCATCCGTACAGATGAAAAACCGTTAGCTGGCTACTCCTAGGCGGCGCGTCAGGCGGCTCCAAATCGATCCACCTCCGAAGTTCGGTATGGGGATCTGCTCGCCGCATACACGCCCTGCGATTCTCGTAAATGCTTGACCCGCCTTCGATTTCGGGTTGTAGACGACCGGCTCACCGGTGTTTGCAGCCACGATGATCTGCTCGTCTCGCTCGATTACCCCGAGGATCTCGACCCCGAGGATGTCCTGCACGTCACGCACCGAGAGCATGTCTCCGCGGCGAACCATGTCGAAGTCGATACGGTTAATGATGAGGCGTGCCTCGATCCCCTTCGACGAGAGGAGCCCAACTACTCGGTCTGCATCTCGGATGGCCGAGACTTCCGGGGTCGTGACAACGATCGCTGACTCAGCGCCTGCACATGCGTTGCGGAAGCCCTGCTCGATGCCCGCAGGCGAGTCTACTAGAATGTAGTGGAATTCTCGGCGGAATTGCTCGAGCACGAACCTGATCTCTGCCTCATCAATCACGTCCTTGTCATCTGTCTGGGACGCAGGGAGGAGGTAGAGGTTGTTTGAACGCTTGGACTTGATGATAGCCTGCGCCGGCTTACAGATCTTCTTTGCAACGTCGACCACGTTGAAGACGATGCGGTTTTCAAGCCCCAATATAACGTCGAGGTTTCGCAGTCCGATGTCAGCGTCGACCACGAGCACACGCTTTCCACGCAGCGCCAGTGCAGCGCCGAGGCTAGCAGTCGTGGTAGTCTTTCCTACGCCGCCTTTGCCTGAGGTAATAACAATAACCTCGCCCAGGTCTTTATTGGCTCCTGTTGAGCCGGCTCTATTGTTCATCGATTACTCCCTTCTACGCGACCAAACGGTTCGTGACTGATAAGGCTCAACAACGATCATGTTGCTCTCTACGCGCGCTACCTCTGGCTGGCCGCCACGGGGCAGGCTCTCGGCGTTCTCCGCTCCTGAGCCGCGAGAGATTACAAGACCGATGCGAAGCTGTGTTGGCTGCAGGTTGAGGCTGAATATCACTCGGCCTCCGCCGCTCTCGTCGTACGCTCCAGCGTGCGCGATGCCGCGGAGCGTTCCGAGGATGACAATGTCGCCTCCTGCGATGACTTCGGCACCAGAGTTAACGTCGCCGAAGATGATAATGCTATGCTCGGTCTCGACCTTCTGCCCTCCGCGGAGCGTTCCGTACAGGATGCGCGCGTCTGGCTCATCCCACAGCATCGTGCCGGGGGCTGTGTTGCGCCCCTCAAGGGTGTCGATACCGTCGAAGAGGCTCATTCCGCGGTCCTGAGCCTGGGGCTGACGAATCGTTGTCGGCGAAGAGGCTGCCCTGGACCCCCCTACAACGGAGAGCGATGAGCCGCCCGCGGAGGATGTGGTGTCAGTGGCAGGGCTACCAACCCGCGAGACAGTGGGCTTAAGCTTGGAGCTACGGACGCTGACGGAGAAGTCGTTGCCGAGCAGCGCGGTTAGGTCCTGAACGATCGCCTCCTCTGGCTTTTTTCCGATCCACTCAAGCGCTACGTCGTTTCCTGTTAGGAAAGAGCGGCGAGATTCGAGGAAATCCACGACGGCTGCCTTGAGGTCTTGCTGCTCTACTCTGCCGTCGATGCGCAGCACGAGCCCCTCTGCGGTTCCACGCGCGGTGATGATGTTGCTGCGCTCTTCCGTGGAGGCCTTCGTGCTCGGGGATGTTTCTGGAGTAGAGGCAGTAGACGAAGCTGTAGCTCGGAGGGCGGCGGCAGGGTCTTGGTTGTCCGCTTCGAATGCGCCCTCGCCGTCTTCGTTGAATGGATTGTTCATACCGCTCCAAAGGTGAGAGCCCGATTTTTGGGCGCCCGGTAGTGTAGGGCTGCGTGACGAAAAAATCTAGGAGAAAACGATCCGGAAAAAAGATCTGCTCGACCAGTTTTCCAAAAAATTCCCTTCGCAACTCTTGACGTCGTGACAACTATCGACTCCGTCGCGACGATGCTCTCTTTACGAGCCTTGCCGCCGTTACTTTAAGTGGCTTATAGCAAAGTGCTCGAATCAACGTCAACAAACTTGTGTTCGAAAAACTGCTCTGTTGTTGACAGAAACCGGGCTTGCGGTTCGAAAAAAGTCCCTTCTTCTTCCCCGTTTCTCTTGACACGGCGAGGGGACGCCCCGTGATACTGACGATTCGGAGAAGTGGCTCACAGTTGAGGTTGGTTTGGTAGGTATGGATGCACAACAACGCCGGTCTTTCGGCCTAACGCGCGCCGTTTGCGGCTGGATCAGCAGTGGCTTCTGCAGTGGCCACGCTCGAGTTGCGCCGGGCTCGGTTGGTAGCTTGGTTGCCCTTGTTTTTGTGGGGCTTTTGTGGTGGTTCGGCATCGTGACGACGCCGCTGCAGGTAGCATTGTTGGCGATTGCGACTTCGCTGGTCGGGTTGGTCACGGCGCACGTCTGTGTCTCGGGTAGTGGTGAAAAAGACCCGGGTTGGATCGTGATTGACGAGTGGGCTGGGCTGTACGTGGCGCTCATTGGAGTGAATCCATCTTCGGCGCTCATGGTGATGACTGCTTTTTGCTTCTTCCGGCTTTTCGATGTGGTTAAGCCCGGGCCCGTAGCTTGGGCAGAGCGTCTGCCGGGTGCTCTCGGAATTATGGCTGACGATTTGGTGGCGGGAGCATTGTCAGCGCTCTGTGTCCAGGCGATCTGGGCGCTGTGGGGCTCTGTTGTTGCATGATAGGTCGTTCCGCCCGGAAAGTTCTCCTCGTCGGGTGTGCTTTTTTGGCTGCCGCAGTGATTTCATCGTGCTCCCCGGGGTACGTCGCGCGCGGTGCCTACGAGCAGGGTAAGATATTACTCGGCCGCCGCGACATTCCCGATGTGCTCAAAGACCCGGACACCCCTCAGGAGGAGCGCGAGAAGCTTGAACTGGTGCTTCAGGCGCGCGCCTTTGCGCTTGGTATAGGTCTCTCGCCAGGCGGGTCGTTTACCACCTACAGCGATATCGGAAAGGATACCCTCTCCTGGGTTGTCGTCGGGGCTCGCAAAGACTCGTTCTCGCTCTACACGTGGTGGTTCCCGATCGTTGGGCGGGTTCCGTACAAGGGGTTCTTCGACAAAGAAGATGCCGAGCTTCAGGGCAAGGAGCTTGAGGCCGAGGGGTACGAGACCTGGATTCGCGGCACTGACGCGTTCAGCAGCCTTGGGTGGCTAGACGACCCGGTGCTTAGCACGACGCTGCGAAATCCGCCGGTCAGGGTTGCTAACACGGTCATTCACGAGAGTGTGCACTCGACAGTCTGGATACCAGGTAGCGTCCCCTTCAACGAGAGCTTGGCGCACTTCATCGCGATGAAGGC
>CAZZJR010000088.1:0-7546 GCA_964654585.1 uncultured Bdellovibrionales bacterium | reverse complement strand
ACGAAGTATCCGCAGATGCAAGCGTTGCGGCAGGTCAACAACGCTGAGATTATGCAGCTCAAGATCTACATGACGGAGCTGAGCCTGTTTCGAGAGCTCTTCACTCGGGTAAAGGGCGACTGGGCTGAGTTCTTGCGGCAGATTGAGGAGATTCGTTCCCAGCAATCAAGTAGTGATGGTGCTGATCCGTTCCTGCTGCTGAGAGAAAAATTGAAGGAGACCCCATGAACAGCTTCGCCGATCGGCTCCAGGCATCAATCGAGAAGAGCGGCAGTGTGCTCGTTGCGGGGTGTGACCCAGTAATCGATGCGCTCCCGCCTTTTTTGTTGGCAGAGGCAACGCGTCGGCACAACACCGACCAGGGTATCATCTCGCATGTTCTTGAGAGCTTCGGTGAGGCGTTCCTTGCGGCGATAGCCGGCAACGTTGCAGCGGTTAAGCCGAACATCGCGTTCTTCGAGCAGTATGGCCTCGCCGGACTCTCCGCGTTTGAGAAGCTCTGTCGCGAGATCCGCGCCCAGGGGATTCCGGTTATCACGGATGCTAAACGCGGCGACATCGGCTCCACGGCTGCGGCGTACAGTGCAGCGTACCTTGGTCAGGCCACAGTGGGCGGGAAGCCCTACAGGGCGTTCGAGACAGATGCTCTCACTATCAGCCCGTTCCTTGGCTTTGACACGCTTGAGCCGTTCCTGAAGGACTGTGTGCTGCACGGAAAGGGGCTCTTCGTTCTTGTACAGACATCTAACCCCGGAGCCAAGGCGCTACAGGGGCTGTCGGCAGAGGGGAGCACGGTCAGCCAGCATGTTGCCCAGTGGCTGGCGCAGCAGGCAGAGAAGCTTCAAGGGGCGTGCGGATGGTCGGGGCTGGGAGCCGTCGTTGGGGCTTCTTACCCGCAAGAGGCGAGGGACCTGCGGGCTGTCATGCAGACGAACTTCTTCCTTATCCCGGGTCTTGGAGCGCAGGGCGCTGGTGCTGAGGATGCCGTTGCTGGGTTCGCCTCTCGTGGCGGAAAGCGGGGCGGGGCTCTAGTGAATGCCTCACGTGGGCTACTGACCGGAAGCTGCTCGAACCTAGAGGAGCTGCAGCAACTCATCCGCGCCAATGCCAAGAAGTTCAACGCCGAGCTAAACCAAGCCCTGGCATTGTAGCGCCCAAAGATCCTCAATCAAAAAAGGAACATACCCGCCTACTACAACCTCTCAGAGACCTTGTAGTAGCTCGACCGCGAGTTCCCTGAGAGTTCGCTCTGCGCTGTTACTACAAGGTCTCTGAGACGTTGTAGTGACGGTTTGACTTTGGGGGGGAGGTCGCGCACGATAGCGGGCCCATGGCGATATTCCCCAAAGGCTCCAGTAAGTTACCGTCCGGCAAGGAGCCGTCTGTAGATCCCCTCCTGGGGAGCTTCGCGCAGTATGAAGACAACGCGACGGTCATGCTTGCGGTGGTCGTCTCCACCAAGAAAGAGAAGCTCGGGATTCTGAACATACGGGGCAGGGAGCTTGAGCTAGCAGCCAGCCGTCTCTACCTCCTCCCGGGCAAGGAGCCGGTCGGGGTGAGCGGGCAAGCAGCGCGCGTCGAGGCGATGAAATCCCTACAGGCAAGGATCGAGGCAGAGGCGGATAAGCTCAACGTGGAGGAGCTGTGGGGGTTCGTGTGCGAGGAAACCCGCGCGTTCTCAGTGTCTGAGCTGTGCAAGAGCTACTTCGGGTCAGATGAAGTAGCCCAGCACGCTGGGATGAGAGTAGCCCTGATTCGCGAGAAGATTCACTTCAAGCGCGAGAAAGACCTCTTTGAGCCACGGCCAACGCACGTGGTTGAGGACCTGCGCCGCGCTGAAGAGGCACGCCGAAAGAAAACAGCCGTAAGAGATGCCACGATTGAGTTCCTCTCCCAGCGCCTGCGCGATGCATCCCTACCGGTGCCGCTTGAAGCGCAGGACAACATCGTATTGATGGAGGAAGTTGCTGCCGGCATTCAGCATTCAGATCCTGGCCGCCAAAAAGAGGGGAGGGAGCTTGTTCATGCAGCGTGTGATGCCCTTTCGATAGCGCAACACAGCAACATCGAGAGGCAGGCCTTCGAGCTTTTAGAAAAAGTTGGTTTCTTCCATCGAGACACGAACCTCTCGCTCATTCGCCACAGCATTCCGCTGTTATTTGACTCCGAATGCGTTGAGGAATCGCGGGCGTACGAGCCAGCTCAATCCGTTGATGTCCTTCCTCCGCATGAAAAAGGCTTCCGCAAGGACCTCACGCGATTGCAGGCCATCACGATCGACGACTTTTCGACCAAAGACATGGATGACGCCATCACGCTTGAGCGCTCGCCAGATGGCTGGACGCTCGGCATCCACATCACAGACGTGTCATGCGCGGTGCTTCCTGAAACGCACCTGGATCGAGTAGCCAAGCGCCGGGCAACATCGCTCTACTGCGCTGATCAGACCATCAACATGCTCCCTGAAGAGCTCTCGGATCTAAAGCTCAGCCTGCGCGAGGGAGATCTACGGTTGTGCCTCTCGGTAATCCTGCAGCTGAATTCCTCCCTTGAAGTCGTGCACTCCGAAGTTCTCCCATCGTGCATCCGTGTAGCCCAGCGACTGAGCTACGACGATGTCGATCGCTTGCTTGAAGAGGGCGATTCGACGCTTCTCACCCTGCACGAAATAGCTGCCGCCTGTGAGGCGCGCCGCATCAGCAGCGGCGCCATGCGTGTCCACAAGCGAGAGGCGGTTCCGTTCAAGGAAGCGGACGGCTCGATCCGCCTCCTCGAAATAGACGAAGACAGCCCAGCTCGTATGCTTGTGTCGGAGATGATGGTGCTCGCGAACCAGGTGATGGCAGACTTCGCCGCGAAACACCACATACCAGTGCTCTTTAGGGGGCAGGAGCGGCCGGAAGACTCTGCGCCGGCAGGACAGCAGGAGGCGCCAGAGGGGCCGGCGAAAGACTTCTCGGCACGCACAAAACTTAAGAAATCGACGGTGACCTTCGAGCCGCTGTGGCATGCGGGTCTTGGCTTGGCAGCGTACATCCAAGCAACTTCACCGATTCGCCGCTACCTCGATCTCTGCCACCAGCGGCAGTTTATCTCGTACCTCCGGTCGGGAAAGCCATGGGCCACTCGTGCCGAGCTTGAGGAGCTCTTTCCCGAGGTTGAGGCGCACCTTCAAGCCGCAACGGTTGCGAGCCGCGAGACTCGGCGCTACTGGCTGATGCGCTACCTTGAGCAGCGTGAGCGCGCGAAGCCAATAGTTGGAACGGTAGTTCGGCTTGATCTCAAGACTCCGCTAGTTGAGCTGGACGAGGTGTACCTTACGGTCTTTGCGCGCATCCCGAAGGGCACTAAGATCGGCGCACAAATCCCCTTTAGGATCTCTTCAATCGATCCGCGTGGGGACACAATCCGGCTCGAAGCGTTGGCGTAGACCGAGGCCTCAGACTCTTCACGACCGCCCCGAAGCGGTTGGGCTACCTTGTGTCGCGCTCGCAGCAATCGCGGAGGGCGCTGTAGGAGTGGCTGACCCGAGAATTCGCTCAACGTGCACAAGGTCTACGGGCTTCGTAAGATGCTCCGAGAAGCCGGCTTCCTCGGCTTTCTGTTTGTCTGCCTCCGTCCCCCATCCGGTGAGAGCAACGAGTCGCACACGGTCGCCGCCAGGCAGTGAACGAATCCTTCGGGCAACCTCGTATCCGGACATGCCGGGCAATCCGATGTCAAGAAAGATTACGTCTGGCATTCTGCGCTGGACAGCGGAGAGTGCTTGAGTGCCGTCGTGGGCCACCTCGGCGCTGTGTCCCATCACGCTGATAAAAAGAGCAAGGCTCTCAGCACCGTCGAGGTTGTCGTCGACGACGAGCACTCGCCTCGAATCAACAGTGGGCTGCTTCTCAACATCGATCTTGGTGTCTAGAGTCATAGCGGGCCTCGGGATTACAGGAATGTGAATAGTAAATGTACTGCCTTTGCCGGCGCCAGCACTTTCAGCACGGACGTCTCCACCGTGCATCTCGACGATCTTGCGAACGATGGCAAGCCCGATCCCAAGCCCCCCTTGGGAACGATCGAGCGTTTGATTAACTTGCCCGAACATCTCGAAGATCGCCTCAAGCTTCTCTGATGGAATGCCGAGCCCGTTGTCACTGATCGCAATAGTGGCTGTGCCGTTCTCCCGGAAGACCCGTAGGTGGATGGAGCCTCCCCGAGGCGTGTACTTCGCTGCGTTGCCGAGGATGTTGCTAACGACCTGCGCCAAGCGAACTTGGTCTCCGTTCAGGAGAATCGGGTGAGGTGTTACCTCCGTGGTGAGCTCCTGCCCGGCAGCGTCGAGGAGAGGCTTGGCCCCCTCTACGCCTGCGGCTACTGCATCTTGAAGGAGCATCTGTGCCCGCTTGAGTTCAATGCGGCCCTGGGTGATTCTGGCCACGTCGAGCAGGTCGTCGACTAGACGAACCATCTGGAGAAGCTGGCGCTCCATCATTGTCCGCGCCTGCTGGCCCTCCGGAACTAGGTCGAGACGCTTGAGAATCTGGAGCCCCGTCCGAATCGGTGCTAGCGGGTTGCGAAGCTCGTGCGCCAAAGTGGCGAGAAATTCATCTTTCCGTTTGGCCGCCAGTTTTAAGGTTTCCTGGCTCGCTCGCTGCTCTGAAATATCGGCGTGAATACCGAGCGCTCGAAGAGGTTTGTTCTCGCCGTCTCTCTTGACTACTCGCCCACGGTCCATGACCCAGAGCCACGTTCCATCTTTCTTCTTGAGACGATGCTCGCACTCGTACACGGGGGTCATCCCCTCAAGGTGCTCAGTAAGCACCCTCATGACTCGCGGCAGATCATCCGGGTGAACGAGCTTCTCCCATGAGCGCACATGAGGGTCGATCTCATCGAGCGAATACCCTAGCATGGCAGCCCAGCATCCACCGAAGTAGCCGTGCCCAGTCGGAATATCCCAGTCCCAGAAACCAAGCTTAGCCGCATCGAGCACTAGCTCAAGCGTACGCCGCGCCTCTTCGCTTCGCTCAAGCAGTTCCTTTTGCTCCGTAATATCGTGGGAGGTTCCAACCATACGCAGCGGCTTTCCCTCGGCGTCGTAGGAGATTTCGCCGAAGGACTCCATCCAATGAATTTTTCCGTCCGGCAGAAGCATTCTGTAGGCTCGGTAGTAGCTTTTTGCCCCTTCCTCAAAGCCCTTGCGAAGCGCCGCTTCAAGCGGCTCGATGTCCTCTGGCAGGACCAGCGCCCGCCACTCGCTGTGCTCGCCCTTCAATGAGCCGGGCTGCATCTGGAGCAGTGCTGCCATTTGATCTGACCATATCACCCTCTGGGTTCGAACATCCCAGTCCCAGATCCCAATTTTTCCTACGCGCTCCGCCAGAAGCATGCGTTCGGTCTTCTCGTTGAGTCGCCGAATAAGCAAGCTGCGCTCGATAGCAGCAGTGGCAAGATGGGCGATCACTCCTGCTTCTCCGCGCACCGTGTCCCGCATGTCCACTGGGTACCAGAGTGCTAAGATTCCCCACCGACTTCCTCCAGCAACGGAGAGGCTGTAGAGCTGGCACGAGGATACTTCGCGTGAAGAGAGAAGTTGGCGCAGATCTTCATCGAGTCCCTCAATCGCATTCGGAATGACAAGGTCCTCGAGTTCCGGGTTGAGCTGCCTGAACAGGTCTTTGCCTGCCCGCGAGTCTAGCAGCCGCTTGAAGACAGATGATGCAAGCTGCTCTGTATGGGAGTTGCGATGAGGAACCAGGCGCAGCTCGGCACCGTCGACCGGCGCCTCAACGAAGCAACACAGGCAGCCAGGTAGAATGCTCTCGGCCGCATCGACCACGGCAGATAGGCACTCATCAATCTGCGTTCCAGAGGCTAGAGTCTTGAGGACCTCGCGGTAAGCCTGGTGCTCGCGAGATAGCTGACGGGCATACGCAAGCAATTGACGGTCTTCGCTAACGGATAATTCTCCCCGGCCGAAAGCCGTGGCTTTTCGCCGACGCCATACGCCGCGGACAATTGCAACAACGAGACAGATCTCAAGTAAGCCCAGGATTGCGACAGAGGGAATCTGTCCCGCGAACGGATCCTTGAGAACAATCGCCATGACAGCCCCAATACCGGCAGCAGTAAAGAGTCCAAGCAAACCCACACGGTGGTCGGCTGGAGTCGCTGTTTGGCGGAAGTCAAATTCGGCGGTTGGCGTGATCCAGGTCATCAGGGGCGAGAGCGGACCATGAGTTCAGGACCCAGTGTATGATCAGCCTCATGCTAGCGATTCGGCTCCCGAAAAATGCCGCCATACGTTCTCTGAGAGTATGTGGCAGGAATCCGCAGGTACGGTCTACGGCGAGGCCGAGAGCTGCTTCTGGAGTGCAATTGCGGGCGGAAAATCAGGGGCGAGTGTTCGTACTTGTGAGACACTCTGGCGCGCGAGATCTACCTGCCCCAGCTGCGTTGCAACCTGGGCCAGGTACCACCACGGGCGCCAGTGCGGGAAGTTGTGCTTGAGAGCTTCGACAAACTCCGTGAGCGCTTCGATCGGCTGCCCGTCGCCGAGGCTCGCCAGCCCCGACCAGAAGCACAGGAACGGATCTGACTGGTGGAATCGGCGATAACTCTTCACGCCGCCACGCTTCATCAGGGCAGTAGCGCCGATAATCTGCTCGTCGGCACGAAGGAGCGAAGCCGCATCAGCGGATTGAACAGTCGCGCTGAATGCTGCCCGCGAACCGCGCAAGGACTCCACAAAGCGCGCCGCTCCCGGCGAGAGCCTCGACGACTCAGCGGCTGGAGCAGCAAACGGTGCACGTGAGCACTTCTCTCCTCGCATGAGCTTGTCGAGCACAGGATTAAATTTTCTAGCAGCATGTTCCGCCCCGAAGATCTGCCGCGAGTACTCCGCCGCATTCCTCCCAATCCGCGCGCGATCAAGCGGGCTCGCGTACAGGTGCTCAAGTGCCTCGGCGTACTCCTGCTCCGAGTGCACCACGTACCCAGTAAAGTCATGCACTACCAGGTGCCGTACGCCACCGTACGGAAACACCACCGGCGGAATTCCGCAGAACATCACCTCCTGCAGGTTTAGCTCCGCCGCCGCGTAATTGTCTTCGCACAGCGGATAGCCGTACGCATCGAGCACAGAGAGCACCGGACAGATATCCTCAACCATGCCCCGCACGTCGAAGTCGCCGGAGCGCCCCAGTTCACGCGCTTGTTGCCTGAGCGTTTCCTGCTCGCCACCGGGACCACAAACGATGAAGCGCGCGCCCGGAACCTTCGCCGCCGCCGACATCCGCACGTAGTTCGGATGCATCTTCGAGAAATCCACAGTGCCGATGTAGCCGATATTGAAACCGTCGTGTGCCGCCCGCTTAACCGGGGCCAGTCGCGCAAAGTCAGTCGCGTCGTACACCATCGCGCACTTCGCGGCGCGCAGCTCGGCTGGCAGCTTGCTAAACGCCGATGACTCGAAGGTGTATGGGCTGCCTGCAATCGCAAAGTCGAGCATGGAGAGAAGCGGATCCGGAATTCCCTGCGGATCGTGGTGGCCACC
>CAZZJR010000087.1:0-11153 GCA_964654585.1 uncultured Bdellovibrionales bacterium | reverse complement strand
TTTGCTGAAGGCCACCTAAACCTTGGGTGTTGGTATCTTTCCGATGACGACCCCAAGTGGTGCAAAAATGCAAAAGACTGCTTCGACAAAGCACTAGAGCTGCAACCAAGATACACCGAAGCCGCCTTCAATCGAGCTCGGGCGTTCGTCAGGCTAGAAAAACTTCATGAGGCCGTGTCGGACTACAGCAAGGTGATATCGCTTGACCCCAAGCATGCCGTGGCTTACCTCGAGCGCGCAGAGGCTTACAAGAAGCTAAAGCTGATGAATGAGGCGCTAGCGAGCTACAGCAAGTGCATCGAGCTCAACCCAGCCGACGCCAAGCTCTACACCAAGCGCGGAGAGACATATGAGAAAATGAAGAGAATTGATGAAGCGTTGGCTGACTACGGCAAATGCATAGAGCTCCAGCCGACTGACGTAGAGGCCCTCAAGAAGCGAGCGCTCGCCGCGCATGCTGCTGGCAAACACAGCGAAGCATTGAAGAGTTGGCTGAAATGGCGCGAGCTGGAACCGAAGAACTACGTTCCCCAATTTAATGTCGGGGTCGCGCTGAGAAATATGGATAGGTTCGAGGAAGCAGTATCCGCCTTCTCGAGAGCGATTGACCTAAACCCCAAAAATGGCGAGTCGTACTATCGCCGCGGCTGCTGTCTGGGAGAGCTCAAGCGATACGTCCAGGCTGTGGCGGATTTCAACAAGGATATTGAATTGAGGGAGTACAGCGGGTCCTACAACAAGCGCAGGTGGTGCCTGGAGCGTATCCAGGAGAAGACCAAATAGCCGACCGCTGTGACCTGTAGAGCAGGATAGGAGATTCACGAAGCTTTTGGGGCAAGGTGCTAGGCCTGGCGTTAGCGGCACTCTCCCAACAGAGATTGATTCCGGCCGGGGGTTTAAGAGTTCAGACGGCTCTTCCGAAAGGCTCGGGACCTGTTGGCTTCGCGCACCGGTCAGGTACATTCGGTTGGTCAGTATTTTGGCGCTTAGCCTTTAGTCTCTTATGTTGCAGCAACCTCCCAGTTCAAAGAGCAGTTCAAAGAAGCCGGAAGCTCCCGCCTCGCAGACGGAGAAGCAGAGCGGCTGGGGACCGACGAGAGCTATGGGGCTCCTTCTGTGTGGCGCACTGCTGGTAGCCGGCAAAGATGAGCTGCTCTCGCGTCGGGCAGCGTCTCCTCGTCCGGACTCGGTAGCGGTCCTCCAGCAGAAAAAGCTCTTCACAGAGGTGGCGGTGTGCTCCAAAGATATCGAGCAGAACCCGAGAGCGGCCAGTGCATACTACAACCGAGCGTGTGCCCTACAGGAGTTGGGAAAGCATGACATGGCGGTCCTGGACTACTGCAAGGTGCTGGAGCTAGATCCTCTTGATCCGAGCGCTCTGTACAACCGGGGGTGTGCCTTCCAGGAGCTAAAGAAATTTGACGCGGCGGTTTCTGACTACACCAGGGCGATTGAGCTCGACCCAACGTACGCCATGGCATACTACAACCGGGGCTGCGCGTTCCGTGAGCTTGGGAAACCGGATGCCGCAGAGAAAGATTACCGCGCAACCATCGAGCGAGACCCTAATTATGCGCCGGCGTACAACAACTTGGGCAGCGTTTTCCTGTCCTACTCGGAGCCATACTTTGCCGAAAGAGCAGTGCAGGAGTTCACCAAGGCGATTGAGCTTCAGCCGAGCTACGCAGTGGCGTACTTCAACCGAGCCAAAGCACAGGCGAAACTAGAGAAGTTCGCCGGTGTGGTGGCTGACTGCAGCAAGGCGATTGAGCTCGACCCTAAGAATCCATACGCGTACCTTGAGCGGGCAGAAGCGTTGAGAAAGTTAAGTAGGCATAAAGAATGAAGAGTCGATTGCAGCAGGTGCATCGAGCTGGCCCCAGGGGATGAAAAGTTCAGCGGTAAGATGGCGACTCTCATCGTTATGCGTGGAATCTGCCTCGCCTACTTAGGGAGGCATGCGGGGGCAGTGGTAGATTTTAAAAAATCTCTTGAGCTGGAGCCGAACCGCGCAGATCTCGTTGAGCAGCTCAACATTTCGCCGCAGCGTCTCGGTAAAGGTGGACGGTAAGCCCAGCGAGAGCCCGCCCCGCAACGATTTTCTTCAGTTGCGGGAGTGTACGGTCGTCCAAAATTCGCCTACTTGAGGGTAGGGGGCCGGCGTCAGCGGACGGGCACCCGACTCGGCTCGGACCCATCTGAATCCTAGCAAGGATCCCTTCAGATAGCTTTTCCGAATATCCGAACGCGCCTTGGTTTACCTCCTCTTTGGGCTAAACTCTCCCCTGAGAACATAAATCCCTCTGCGGTGAATTACTATGGTGCAGCACCCCCTCTCCTCAAGTCGCAATAGCAAGAGCGGTACCAGTCCTGCACCGATCTCAAAAAAGCAGGCCAGTTGGGGCACAGTTGAAAGCTGCGGATGGCTCCTGTGCGGAGCGCTCGTGATGGGTGGCTGGCAGCAATTTCAAGCGCGCAAGGCAACGACTGATACTCCTACAGGGGGACCCGCAGGCACCCCTCTTGCTCTTCCCCCTGCATCAGGGATAGTCGCTCCGCCAGCGGCGCATATTCGTGGAGCAACAGCAGAGACAGTTATACGGCGATTGGATAAGATCATACAGAGGCTCGAAGGTACCCCCGCCTCGAAGCCCGCAGAGGTTGCGGCACCCACTATGCCCCCTGTTGCGCCAGAGACCCCGCCCGAGCCACGCCCAGAGGTTGCGGCACCCACGATGCCCCCTGTTGCGCCGGAGACCCCGCCCGAGCCACGCCCAGAGGTGTCAAAGCCCCAGCAGGTTCTGACTGACTTCGGAACGGCGTCGAGCCCAACTCTGCTGGTCACCAAGCCTGTCACTAAGCTGAGAACGTTCGCGCAGCAGGCTGAACTCTTGAAGTTAGCAGACATAGACGTAGATACGGATTCAGAGATTAGCCAACTGATGGTTGATCTGCAGGGGAGTATCCAGGCAGCGAAGGACTTCTTTAAGGAGAAAAAACGAGATGAAGCTCAGGTCGTCGGCCCAATACAGAGCCTAGCGAGCAAGTACAGCCTGGTAGTCAGAGCGATCACTGAGAAGCTGGAGCAAGCCGACAAGAAGGTTCTGCCGGCGGAGGAGAGTGCCACGCTCCTATTCGACCTACCTGCCAACCGGCTCGAGAAAGACAACTCCTTGTACCTCGATTCGCCGAAGGTTGCGAAGTACGGAAATCCTGAGGTGTTGCTCCGTCGCATACTGAAAGAGGCGACAGGCAGAGAGCTTGGGGCGGATATTACCCTGACGGGAGATCCGTCCATCTCGGGGCCATTTGCATTTGATACTGCTAATCGGAAAGTCTCGGCTTCTGTGAGTGGCTCCCTGGGGGGCTACGAGCTCATGCTCGGCAACTTTGCTGCTGGGACCGGAGCAATGATTAAACAGATCTTGGAGCAAGGCGAGGCAGGAGCCGAGAAAAAATCTGCCGGTAAGCAGCTCACAGCCAGACATCATGCGGCTGGATACGCGCTGCAATCTGTCGTGGTTGGACACCTGATAGCGAACTATCCGGAGTTTTCCTTTGACCCAAGGCTTGGACTCCTGACTGACTGGTCATTTCGGGAGGAAAGTGGTGACGAGGTCTTCGATTCAGGGCGGAAGATGTACAATGCGGTGGTAACGGTGCTCGGCTCTCCGCACGAAGCTTTTAATTTCCTCATAAGTAACAAGAATCTGACAAAGGAGATGGAGAGCTCAATGAATTCCGCTCCGACCATTGCACCGAGGCGAATTGATGTCGTGCACGATAAGCTCTCAAAAGCGCTCGCTGAAATCTCACCAATCTTTGCGCAGCAGGGAGAAATTTCCCTAGCGAGAAAGAACTACGAGGAAGCAGTCGAGTACTACAGCAAAGCCATCAAGATAGACCCGGAGAAAGCAAGCTACTTCACTTCGCGTGGAGATGCCTATACGGCTCTCAATGAGGGTGAGAAAGCGAAAGCGGACTTTGAGAAAGCGAAACAGCTCGCCGCAGCGACGGAAAAGCAGAAATAGCTTGCTCGGTCGGGGTCGTAGGAGACTCCCTGACCATCAGGAGAATCTTACCGAGGGTGCCGTCACATCGCTGCGGTCAAGCGACTTGTGACGCAACTTTTCTTGCGTGTCCGCCGATCAACCCTGCATGGAAGATGTGGCACCTTTGGCGGCGAGAGCCCTCACTACTCAGCTTCTGACCATCTGGTCGGCTCAATCCCTGGCGAGCTATTCAACGCCCGAGGCTCGGTCCTTGCTGCCGCTTAGAGAGGCCGCAGCGCACGTTGCTCTCCCCTTGAAGGTCGAGCAGAAGGGCTCGTCAGCCATCCTGCACTGCGCTGTCGCAACGGAGAGCACTGAGCTTCGCAGCAAGCTGCGCTTCCTGTGCGGCATCGACGTGACCCTAACGACTGCACCGCGGCCGCTGCTTGAGGAGGGAATCGTACTCGCCTACCTCGGCTCGATAGAGCGGCTGGCCGTCGGTCTAGCTGAGATTTCAGGTCGGCATGCTTCGCAGTCAGCTCCGGTAGAGGTGTGCGCATTCCCAGAGCCTACCGGCGACGCAGGGAAGTTCCTCGCAGCGCTACTCGAGTTTGGTGTGGCGAGAAAAGCTTCGGATCTGCACCTGTGTCCGACCGGAAGCGGAGCTGTAGTAAAGATTCGCATCGACGGCGAGTTGATGAGCCAAGAGTCTCAGTCATACGCATCGGCGCTGCATGAGCAGGTGATTCTCCGCCTCAAGGCATTGGCGAGCCTCAACGTGGCATCGAGACGGCTGCCGCAAGACGGCGCTTTTTCGTTCTCGGTTGCAGGCCGGCAACGATCGGCGCGACTGAGCATCTTGCCAGCATGCCAGGGCGAAAGTGCGGTGATTCGATTCCTTCACGTCCGCGAGCTGCCCAGCATGCAGAGTCTGGAGCTTGAAGCTGGGTTGGCGCGCGCCCTCCGTGGGGCAATCACCCGAACACAGGGGATGATTCTTGTCACAGGGCCGACCGGAAGCGGAAAGAGCACTACCCTGTGCGCTATAGCGCGGGAGATCAAGGAATCTGGCCGGAACGTCGTGACCGTTGAGGACCCCGTCGAGATTAACCTGCCGGGTGTGGTGCAGGTAGCCGTGAATGAGGAGCAGGGCCTGACCTACCCAAGAGCCATTCGCTCGATTCTTCGGCACGATCCAGATGTTATTATGATTGGTGAGATGCGCGATGCCGAATCTGCGCGCATATCGCTTGAGTCTGCGGCGACGGGACACTTGACCCTGTCCTCATTGCACGTGGGTTCCTCGCTGCTGGCGCTCGACCGGTTGCAGGCGCTTGGAGTGTCTCGGCAGATCGCTGTTCCTACGGTGTCTCTCGTCATGTCACAGAGGCTGATTCGTGCGTTGTGCGATGGATGCAAGCGTAGAGATGATGTCGCCTCGCGAGTCTTCGGTAGTGACGTCTACGCCCCAGCGGGATGTCCTGCCTGCCAAGAGAGTGGGTTTGTGGGGCGAGTCGTGGTGGGCGAGGTGCTCGATCTGCGCTCTGACGCGGCGAAAGACGCAGCTCTTTCGAGCCCAACTGCGTCCGAGCTTCGTCGGGCGCTTCCTGAGGGAGCCTACTGGTCTTGGGAGTGGTCCCTGCGCGCCTTGGCTTGCTCCGGGAGGATTTCCGCCCGGCAGGCGAGCGAGTTCATTGAGCGAGAGCGGTAGGCGTAGAGAGCGCGAGCACCGGCTCGTGCAGGGTTGCGACGAGCGCATACAGAGGCTAGGTTCCCCTCAGATGAGGCGACCCAGACGCGAGGAGAAAGGGGGTTCGCCCAAGGGTATCACCCGTCCGTGTATGCCGAAGCGAAAGCTACCACTCCGCCCCAACGTCTGTATGCTCGTCTACAACTCTCGTGGACAGCTCTTCCTAGGCGAAAGGCTACGCAACAAGGGCCACTGGCAGTTTCCGCAAGGCGGCGCTGAGCCAGCTTGCTCGCTCAGAGAAAACGTCGTGCGAGAGCTTACGGAAGAGCTCGGCATTCCGCGCCGCACCATTGGGAGGATTCGGAAGCTAAAGGCGAAGCACAAGTACGACTGGGAGAAGATCCCAAGCTACGCCAAGGGGAAGTGGCGCGGACAGTCTCAGACCTTCTGGATGGTCGAGTATCGGGGCAAGTGCAGTGAGATCGACCTCGACGCACACGAGGAGCCAGAGT
The DNA here is from genome assembly GCA_964654585.1 of uncultured Bdellovibrionales bacterium. GTDB lineage: Bacteria > Bdellovibrionota_C > UBA2361 > UBA2361 > OMII01 > OMII01. The sequence continues at coordinate 4,959 of CAZZJR010000087.1, read as the reverse complement.
TCAGGCGCTGGCGCTGGGCCTCCGTGTCGATGGTGCGGAAGCTCGCCCAGCCACGTCGGCTTGTCGGGTACGAGGCAGCCCTGAAGGAGTTTCAGGCTATGAGGCCGGGGCACAGGACCACAAGACGAAAGCCGAGGTAGCTTACCCATCCTACCGAAGCGCTGTTGTGGCGAAAAGCCAGCGCCCGCGAGAGAGAACTTGCGGACGTAAGGGGATCTTTTGGTAGTATCCCACCGGCAAGCAGCCTAAATGTGGAACCTGTAGGCGTGTAACCAAGGAGAGCTTCATGTCATCACGAGGAAAATGCCCTGTCATGCACGGTGCCATCACCGAGACCGGCCAAGCAACTAGCAACGTTGCCTGGTGGCCGAAGTCGCTTAACCTCGACATCCTTCATCAGCATGACACCAAGACCGACCCGATGGGTCCCTCGTTTAGCTACCGCGAGGCCCTCAAGGAGCTCGATGTTGAAGGGCTCAAGCGTGACCTGAAGTCGCTCATGACCGACAGCCAGGGCTGGTGGCCGGCTGATTGGGGACACTACGGTGGTCTCATGATTCGCATGGCCTGGCACGCCGCCGGAACCTACCGTATCGCAGACGGACGCGGTGGAGGAGGAAGCGGTAGCCAGCGATTCGCGCCGCTCAACTCGTGGCCTGACAACGCCAACCTCGACAAGGCTCGGCGCCTTCTCTGGCCGATAAAGAAGAAGTACGGCAACAAGATCAGCTGGGCTGACCTCATGATTCTGGCAGGCAACATGGCCTACGAGTCGATGGGCTTCAAGACTTTCGGCTTCGGCTTCGGGCGTGAGGATATTTGGCATCCAGAGAAGGACATCTACTGGGGCTCCGAGCGCGAGTGGCTGCAGAAGAGCGGCGGAGAAGGGAGCCGTTACTCCGGTGAGCGCGACCTCGAGAATCCGCTCGCTGCCGTCATGATGGGGCTCATCTACGTCAATCCAGAGGGCGTCGACGGCAAGCCAGACCCGCTTAAGACCGCGCACGACATCCGCATCACCTTCGGCCGCATGGCGATGAACGACGAAGAGACTGTTGCGCTCACAGCCGGCGGGCACACTGTGGGCAAGGCGCACGGCAACGGCAACGCCGCTAACCTCGGGCCAGCTCCAGAAGGAGCACCGATTGAAGAGCAGGGGCTGGGATGGATGAACCACAAGACGCGCAGCATTGGCCGCGACACAGTGACGAGCGGTATCGAGGGAGCGTGGACGAGCAAGCCAACCCAGTGGGACAACGGCTACTTCGACATGCTGCTCAACTACGAGTGGACGCTGGTCAAGAGCCCGGCGGGTGCCTGGCAGTACGCTCCCGTCGATATCAAGCCGGAGCACATGCCGGCAGACGTTGAGGATCCAAAGATCCGCTGTATGCCAATGATGACCGATGCCGACATGGCGATGAAGGTTGACCCGGCGTACCGCAAGATCTCCGAGCGTTTCCACGCCGATCCGGCCTACTTCAGCGATGTCTTCGCGCGTGCGTGGTTTAAGCTGACACACCGAGACATGGGCCCCAAAGCCCGCTACATCGGCCCAGATGTGCCCAAGGAAGATCTCATCTGGCAGGATCCAGTTCCGGCAGGGCGCAGGGACTACGACGTTGCGGCGCTCAAGCGAAAGCTCTCCGCAACGGGCCTCTCAGTTTCTGAGATGGTCAGCACTGCGTGGGATAGCGCCCGGACCTTCCGTGGCTCAGACAAGCGCGGAGGCGCCAACGGCGCTCGCATTCGTTTGGCACCACAGAACGATTGGGAAGGGAACGAGCCAGAGCGGCTCTCTAAGGTGCTCGCTGCGTACGAGAAGATCTCTGCTGAGGCAGGCGTGAGCATTGCCGACCTGATCGTGCTCGGAGGCTGCGTTGGAATCGAGACAGCCGCGAAGGCTGGCGGCTTCGAGGTTACCGTGCCATTTGCCCCAGGGCGTGGAGACGCCTCGCAGGAGCAGACCGATGCTGAATCGTTTGCGGTGCTTGAGCCGGTGGGCGATGCCTACCGTAACTGGCTTAAGAAGGACTACGTCGTCACGCCAGAGGAGTTGATGCTCGACCGAACGCAGCTCATGCGCCTCACAGCGCAAGAGATGACGGTTCTGGTGGGCGGAATGCGGGTGCTCGGCACGAACTACGGCGGAAGCAAGCACGGAGTCTTTACCGAGCGTGAAGGCACTCTCAGCAACGACTTCTTCGTGCATTTGACTGACATGGCTTACAGCTGGAAGCCGACAGGCCGGAACAGCTACGACATCGTCGAGCGCGCAACTGGACGCACGAAGTGGACAGCCACTCGCGTTGACCTCGTCTTCGGCTCGAACTCAGTGCTGCGTGCCTACGCAGAGCTGTACGCCCAAGACGACAACAAGCGGAAGTTTGTCGATGACTTCATCAAAGCTTGGGTGAAGGTCATGAATGCGGACCGGTTTGACTTGGGGTAGTCGGCGAATGGCTGCTGCGGGGCGTTTGGCGCATCTTGAGGCAGGCACAAGACGCGGAGCCTTTCTCTAGCCTTGTGTGCCTGATGCAACGGGGAGCTACTTCGCCGAATTCGCCGGAAGCACGGCGTAGCGGAATTGGGGTGTTCCAACCGGATCAGGTGGGCCGTCGGCCCACAGCTTCTCCGGCACAACGTCGGCAAGCTGGCTGTATGTCTCGGCAGGAAAATTCGTGACGACTAGAGTGGGTATCACAACCATTCTGTTGCCGTCGAACGGTACGGCAAGCTGGGCTCTCACATCGTTGAGGTCATTGGCATCAACGACTAGCGGCAGGTCGTAGTGTGAGTCCGCAGCACCCAAGAACTGATGGTTAAGCACAAGGACCTTAGTCCCGTGGGCAGCTGCCCGGCGCACGAAGCGCAGCAGCTCACGGCGACTGCCTCCGTAGTCGTAGTGCCAATAATCTAGGCTCGGCCGAAGGCAGTACGCAGCGACGTAGTAGGCGTTGTAGCCCAGAGATGCGAGACACAACCCGATGCTTAACGCGGCAGCTATCGAATCTTTCACGAGGCGAGCGGCTAAAGCAGCCGTTCCGCCAGCTGCGATCCACGCCACAAAAAAAGACGAGCAGTTCATGCGCCGGGCGAGTCCGTGAGGGTATGCACTATCGAGCGGAAAAGTAAGGGCCATCGGCAGCACGGTGAGGAAAAGGCCAACTATCTGCAGGCGGGATGACCTGCGGCGGCGGAGGCCCAGGAGCATTGAAACCGTCCCAAGAGCTAAGAGCACAGTGAATACTGGGTCCAGGAGAGGAGCATTCATGCGCAAAAGGTGTCGCGGGATATCGTAGCCGGCAACGAAGAACTGCCAGAGGAAGTCTCCGAGTATGGCTAGTAGTGCCTCGCCACGCGTCATTCCAAAACGGGCTAGCTCGTTACGGTGAGCTGTCGAGGCTTCCGCTATCCGATCCAGATTCCCGAAAGGGTCTCCGTTAAAAATTATCGGGGCGTATGCGAAGAGAGCCGTGGCTGCGATCAGCAGGGGGACCCTCAATGCTCTGCCGCGTTCTGCACGCTGAGCACCAACGATGTAGTCCAGGCAGATGTACGCGAACAGCGGGACCATCATGAACCCGATACGACGCCCGCTTGCCGCGAAAGCGAGTGAAATTCCAGCCATGACAGCCGGAAAGAGGAGCTTCCGCTCAAATGCGAGGACAATACAAAGCATGCCCACAGTGAGGGAGGCCATGTCGAATGGGTAGAGGTAGAGAAAGCGCGAGTTTACCCAGTGCAGGCCAAAGAAGAGAAGGAGAATGGCCGCCGAGGAAGCAACGAAGCGGGGCGCAAAAAGGCGAACTACCAAGTACCAAGCGCCTACTGATATTGCCGAAACGAGGCACACGACACACTTCATCGTGTCGATTGGGTCGACTAATGACCGAAGCCCGATAGAGACGGCGAATAACGCGTCGTGGATGAACATCGGGAAGTTGTCTAACGACCATGCCCAGGGAGCTCCCAGCGGCTGAGGATAGTGTCGCATTACCTGCTTAAGGACTCCGAACTCATCAACAGAGAGGCTCTGGGGACCAAGGAGCCGGGCCGCGAGAGCAAGAAGGAAGAAGATGCCAGCAAGGCGCCAGTCAGGAGCTTCGAAGCAGCGTTGATGGCTAGAGTTCAGGTCGCTTCGAAGAGCAGCGAGTAGGGGCAGCGATAACGCAACTATCCAAAGGAGCAGTGCTTGAAGCGGGAACAGCTCGCCAAAGGCGCTACCCTCGGTAAAAAGCCAGATCTGAATCGCCACAGCAGACGCGATGCAGAGAAGCTGGGGCATGCGCCTCTGCCCGGCACTTCGGCTGACGTCTGAATTAGTCAGTGGCATGCAGAGACCTGCTGAGCCAGCAAGCAGAAAGCCTGCAGCGAGAACTGGGCTAGCAGTTCCGAGGGCCAGCATCAGTCCGCCGAGGGTAACGGCAGTTATCGCCGCTGCTACTACGATGGCGGAACGCTTCGAAAATGCCCCGGGAGGAGAAGTTGAATTCATCGCACTTAGCATGGTGCCCAGAGTCATGTCTGTCAATCAAGATGGGGACACGAAGACAAGCTGACTGAAAAAGAGCTTGAGGTGCGACCCACGATGCTTGAACGATTTTTCGCGGTAGCTGGTCTCTAGCGCTGCGGTGGCAGGGAGAAATACCCCTTACCTGAGTTCTGTATGCTGCTTGAGGTACTTCGCCAGAATCGCAGCAAAGAGCGCAGATCCGGTGTCGTTGAAGTGACCATTGTCGATAAATGCATTTGGCGGGAAGTCCTCGGCTACTACGTCTCCCACGTAGGCGACATCTAGCTCCGAAGCTACTCTCTGCATCGTTTTGTTGTACTCGCCGAGCACCTTCCGAAGGTCTTTGTCTTTAATGTGCGGCATCCAGCCGTAGGGCCGGTCGTCTGTGAGCTTGGCATAGTTGAGCACCTGCGGAACGAAGACAGGTGCAATCCCCATCGAGC
>CAZZJR010000086.1:0-11192 GCA_964654585.1 uncultured Bdellovibrionales bacterium | reverse complement strand
AAATAAAAACGGGCGCCCCGGCAAACATCTGCCCGGGCGCCCGCTTGCGACAGAATCGCTACTTGCGACTACTGCTCGTCAACCGCGAGGAGGGTTGGGCCCTCTTCGTGAGACTCGCCGCTGTCGTGCGACGAGGCTCCGTTGAAGTCTCCGCCCTGATCTGAGTCGTGGTGCTCGCTCTCTGACGGAGCTGCGCCTTCTCTCGGGATCGAGAGCGTCACGGCCCGCTTGCAGAAGAGCGGCTTGCTCTCTGCGCTGCTCAAGCCTTCAACGACCTGGTCAGCGATCGCCTCTGGAACATCGACGAACGCGTACGCGCCGCGAACGGCAACGCGGTGAACGTCTGTGGCGCTCACGCCGCAGGCGTCAACGACCTGCTGCAGGAGGCCTTCCTTCGAGATGCCCTGGTTCGAGCCGGCGCCAACGTAGAGACGAGCCTCCTTGTCGACGACAACCTGCGGACGCGGCTGCCTGGGCTGACGCGGCTGGCGCTCGCCACCCTCGTCTCCGCCACGGTCGTCGCGGCGGTCACGCCCACGACGGCGATCACGGTCGCGACCACGGCCGCCACGCGACTGCCGGTCGCCACCTTCGCCACCGCCAAGGAATCGAGCCTGGCTGTCGTCGTCGATCAGCTCGTCGTTCTCGTCAAACTGTCCTTCGGTATCGCGTCCACCACGACCACCACGGTCGTCACGGTTGCCACGGCCATCGCCGCGATCGCGGCGGTTGCCACGACGATCACGCCCGCCGCCACGGCGGTCGCGTCGGCCGAAGTCCTGGCGATCGTCGTCGCCGGCCTCGTAGTCCTCGCCTTCGTCCTCGTACTGATCACGCTCCTCGCGCGCTGCCGGAGCAGCCTTGAGGGACGGCAGCACCGAGAGGGTGTTGTGGAGCAGGTGTGCGACGATATCGCGCGCCTTCTCATCACCGAGAATCTTCTCAACGAGCTGCGCCAGGCCAGCATCGCTCAAGAGCCCCTTCTCGACCGCCTGGTCGCGGAGCTGCGTGAACTTGCCGAGGAAAACCTGCTCTGGGGATGGCAGCTCGGCCTTGATCAGCTCAGCTTTTCCGAGCTTGTTGATGAAGTGGAAGTTGGAGATGTCCAGTGCTGCTACGAGGCTCAAGACCTTCTTGGTCTTAGTCTCGCCCTCACCCACAAAGCGGGTGAAGTAGACCTCAGGGTCAGCCGGAACCGAGTAGTTAATAACAATGTCAAACTCCTCCAGCGGAACACCGCGGGCAGCGACGTCTGTAAGAACGAGAGCAGTTACGTCTTTATTCTGAACCTGCTGAATGGCTTTGCTGAGCTTGATCTGCGGAACGTACCCGATCAGCTTGACCGACGAGATGCCGCGCTTCTTCAAGATGACGTCAGCGAAATCGGCGTCCGACGGCGAGTTGCAGAACACGAGAACAGAGTGTCCCGCTTCCATTTCGACAAGATCGCAGAGCGCCTGAGGCTTTGCGAGCAGCGAGGTTCCGACTTCAAAGTAGTTGTGTTGCATATCCTGTATTTACGACTCCTTATAATCGAACAGGTTGTTGTGAGGGCTTCTTGCCCAGAGAAATCCTCGAGCGCTTTCGAGCGCAGGAGAATGTCTCTATGCATCTGTATCACTGACCCTGAAGCCCGAATGGCTGCAGAACGTGACGAAGTCCCCCGGCGATAATTAAAGAGATCCCTCTCTTAAGGGTTTGGCACCGAGCGAGACTATCGAACGAGAGTATCGTACGAGATTATTCCGAACCGGCGCCTTTTAGTGGGCTGGTAGCTGCTGAGCAGGTTGCTGCCGAGCGAGTTAGCTTTACCCTTCGCCCCTTACCGACTACGCACAATGAAAGACTTTAAGCCGGTCTTTCTCACTGGTAGCGGTTAGTCTATACCATAGTCTCCCCTGGGTCGGAAACTTCAACCTGCCTTTTTCCGGGGCCCGCTACCGTATGCATCAACTCGGTAAAAAACTAATTAGTTACGGGATGTTAGCAATTCTTGCCGGCTGCCAGGTCGTACAGCAGGCAGTCGACGCCGTGGGGTCGATCGGCGCCGCCAGCGATAACAACCCGGTGGAGGTAGCCCCCTGGCAGCCCCTCAAGACAACCCTGCTGCCGGTTAGCACCGGCCACAACGGCGAGGTTTTAGCGGTTGCCCAGGTATCCGAGAACCCCGTGCAGATCGTCTCGGTTGGAATGGACGGAAATGCCATCGGATGGAGCCTCGATAGCGGCGCTGGGTATCTGCTCAAGTCCGTTGGTTCGGAGATCCAGCTTGCTGCCGTCGGAAGCCGGCTCCCGCTCGTCGCGTACACCTCAAACGGCAAAGTCATCGTCTCGTGTATCAACCAGTGCACGGGCGAGTGGGTGCTCGATCGCTTAAAGCCGCGGGTGCTCGATATCGCTTTCCACGAGGGCGACACGGCGCTGCTGATCGCCGGCGCGGATGGGCGCATTTACCGCTGGCGATACGAGGCAGACAGGCAGGCGGCCTCTTTCAAGGAGAAGGACAAGGCGCTTGAGCGCTACATAGCGCACCAAACCCTGATCAGCCGAGTGCTGCCTCACCCTGCCGGGCGCGCTTTCTTCTCGGTCGATTGGGACGGCACCCTGCTCGGCTGGCTTCCGTACCCTGCGGATGACCAGGGCGGTGAGTACGACCGGAACCTCTTCGGCGGGCGATTCTTCGGCGGTCTTGGCACTTTCCTCAGGGCAATCCGGGCCCCCGATCGGGGGATCGCTTCAGCCGCCGTCTCTGAAAACGGTGAGCGGCTCGCTCTCGGCACCGAAGACGGCAACGTCGAGGTATGGGAGGTTCGCGGATTCGTACTAGCTGCCCGAAAAGAGAGCCATTCTGGCCGTGTGATCTCCGTTGCGCTTTCAAACGACGGCGGAAGGGTAGCCTCGGTCGGACGAGACTCAAAGCTCGTTGTCTCTCAGCTTGAGCCCGACCCGCTTAATCGCGTCTCGCTCAAAGCGCTGCCCCTGCTCTCGCGCGAGGTGCTCTCGCAGCAGCTTGGAAGCGGCTCCCGCAACCTGCTCTTCATCTCAAACGGCAACCTGGTCTTCTCAACCAAGGATGGGCGAATCGGTGAGATCGACCTGGCCGATCTGAAGCTGCCGGTGGTGCCAGCCTCGCCTACACCGGCAGCGGCCCGAAAGCCATCGGCGACCGACTCTGACTATTAGCGCACAGGAGTTTTTGCTACGGTTGCCGCATGATTGAAGCCATCCCCGCAGTCCAAAAAGTCCGCTTCGGCCTCGTCGCCGCTGTCAGCATCGCCACCGTACTGTTCGACCAGTTCACGAAACTCTGGGTGCTGGGCACCTTTCAGGAGGGCCAGATCCTTCCAGTTATACCAGGGCTCTTTAACCTTACCCTCGCCTTCAACCCGGGAGCGGCTTTCGGGCTCTGGTCAAACCTCGCCGACGGCACTCGTCAGCTCGTGCTCGCCGCAACGATCCTCCTTGCTGTAGCGATGGTGGTCGTATTCTTGAAGCAAACCGCCGGTCGAGGCTGGCTGCCTCAAGCAGCGCTGGCCGGGATCTTGGGCGGGGCGGTGGGAAACGTTATAGATCGTGTTAGCTACGGTAGGGTGGTCGATTTTCTCGATTTTTATTGGGGCACGTACCACTGGCCGGCCTTCAACGTGGCTGACTCGGCGATCTGTGTTGGAGTGGCGATCCTAATCCTGCTCCCGAAGCCTAAAGAGACTATTCCGAACAGCCCCTCGTAGCCCGTCATTTTGGATTGCGGCACCGGAGCCCCCCTTCTAGAATCCGACAGGCGGGTGTGGCTAGCCGCGCGAGCCGTTACACTACGGGCTCGCAGGCGTCATCCATACCGATTGTGAGGCCCAGAGTTGCGTCCTGGGCTGCACCACACCGTTCCCAAAGAGGCATTATCATGGTCGCGCTCTCAAAATCTCCCTTCTCTCTTCGCTCAGCGTTCCTCCCAGTAGCAGCAGCACTTCTCATCGCCGGTTGCTCTCAGTCATCGACCGAAGGAGCCGTCGTCGGCGGTGCTATCGGCGCTGGCACTGGAGCTGCCATCGGCTCGGCCAGCGGCAACGCCGGCTGGGGAGCCGCTGTAGGCGCAACCTCCGGTGCCGTCGCTGGCGCAGCGATCGGCTCGGGTAAGGACGACACCAAGAAGGCTTCTGAGAAGGAGCAGGAGAATTTCATGCGTCGCCAAGCAGAGGCGATGCAGAAGCAGCAAGACGAGCTCGATGACCTACGGCGGCAGCGTTACCACGACGAGTACCTACGCCAAGAGTACGATGTCGGCGAAGCCGAGCGAGCTGAGTAACAATTACGCGTTGAGAAAGAGGAGCACACCGATGAAGAGGCAGGTCGTATCTCGCACAGGGAGCATTGTTGCAGCTCTTGTCTTAATTGCCGCGGCAGGATGCACCCAGCCAAAAGAAACGACCGCCATCGGCTCAGCCACTGGTGGCGCCATCGGCGCTGGACTAGGCGCGATCGTCGGCAACCAGACCGGTAGCACCGGCGGTGGAATCGCCATCGGCGCTGTTGCTGGCGCTGCAACGGGAGCCTTGATCGGCAACGCGCTTCAGGCGCAGCAGGAGACTGCCCAGTCGCAGGACGAGGCTATTGAGCGCCAGGAGCGCATGATCAGCGCTCAGCGCCAGGAGTTGAACGAGCTCCGCACTATTCAGCCTGACGCGCCAGGTATCGCTCCATCGCACAGCTCGCACAGAAGCTCCCAGCACCAAACACTCTCGCCAGAGGCCCAGCGTAAGTTAGCGCAGCTTGAGCGCCGTGGCCCGAATCCACGCGCCTCTCACAGTATGGTCGCGTACGAGCCCCCGCCGCTCAAGCGAAACTCAGAGCCCCTTGCCCGGTATAACGCAGAGTCGACCTCGCCCGCTACGCGCGCGAAGGCACCAGCGGCTCCAGCGAAGCCGCAGCAAGCCGCGGCGCTCTCGGTTCCTAAGAGCGCGGCGAGCAAGCCAAAGGCAGCAGAGCCAGCCGTCGACGACGCTTCAAACTCACCGTCAATTGGCGAAGCTGACATCCTCGATGAAGGCGCCGCTGAGGCTCAGGCTGGCGCATCGAGCTTAGCAGAGGATACTCAAGCAAACTCAAGCGCCTGCTCAGAAGCTTCCGGAGAGGCTCAAGCAGCGCAGTCAGCCACAGAGTCGTCGCAGAAGCTGTACCACCTGCGCCGCGCACAAAGGCTGTGCCCTACCAACAGCGCCTTCTACACTGACCTCGGCAACCTGTACCTGTCGATGGGGCGCGTTCAAGACGCCAGGAACTCGTTTAACGACGCGCTCAAGATCGACCCGAACCTCCAGGCCGCACGCACCGGCCTCGAAGAGGTTAAGGCCGCCGGACCAGACAAGTTTTAGGCTGTCATGAGACGCCTCGCCCTCGCTGCTCTCCTGACCGTTCTCTCAGCCTGTGACGGGTACTCGCCTGGAGCTACGGAGACTGGGGCTCTCGGTGGTGCGGCTGCAGGCGCTGGTCTCGGCGCCATCATCGGCAATCAGACTGGGAACACGGGCGCCGGAATCGCAATCGGCGCAGCTTCAGGCGCACTGGGTGGAGCACTGATCGGATCGCAAATCGATCGCCAGGATCGCCGTCTCGATGAGCAGGACCGCCGCATCGCCCAACAGGGCGCAATTATCGACGAGAATCGCCGGCTCCTTGAGCAGCTCCGCTCGAAGGGGATCGATGTGCGCGACTCGGAACGAGGCATTGTGGTAAATTTGCCGGACGTGCTCTTTGAGTTTGGGAAGTCGAGCCTGACACCTTCGGCGCAGGCTACTGTGGGGGAGATTGCCAACGTGCTCCAGAGCGCAGAGAGCCGCATGATCTCAGTCGAAGGACACACTGACTCGCTTGGCACGATCGAGTACAACTATCGGCTCTCTGAGGCTCGTGCCCGCAGTGTAGCGGAGTCGCTCTCTCAGCACGGGGTTCCTGCCCGACGTATACGGACCAAGGCGCTAGGCGAGACTGACCCAATCGCTTCGAATCGCAGTGACTCCGGGAGGCGCCGCAATAGGCGAGTAGAGGTCGTCATCCTGAATCCAAGCTCCTAGCTTTTAGCACTCGCCCGAAAAATCGGCGTCCCGACCTCTTCCGGCGCCGGACATCGACCCAGATACATTCTCAGGTGGGCATTTTCGTACACTCGCGTGTTACCCGGGAAGGCTCAGAGCCCGTCTCATTGGTGCTACGACGAGGAGGATTGCGTTCAACAGGACGATCTCTGATTAGTTTGCAAAACGAGTCAGATGCATCGAGAGGGGTTACGCGATTGTCGTGGACGAGCAGCGAGAGGCTTCAGTTGAGAAGATGGGAGACCAGGGGGAGGAAGTCATAGAGCAACGCTTTAAAAAACCTCTTCCCCCGGTTCCACATCTTTCACAGAGCTGCGTAGGAGCGCTCCTGAAAGACGGCTGCCAGAAAGTGAACTTAATGGCAGCCGGTCTTTTTACTTGCAGAAAAGCCCGCCTAGGACGCGGCGAATCGGACGAGGCCGGCAGGTACCTTGGGAGGTCTGCCGTTGCTCTTGCGCAGCCTGGGCTGCTGCTTTCGCCGCCTCTTCCTTTTGCCGGGCCTCCTCGCTTGCATCGGCGAGCGCCTTCTCCGCGTCTTCAGCTCTCGCTCTAGACGCTTGAGCATCCGCTTCCGCGTCGCGGCGAGCTTTCTCCGTGGTTTCATAGCGCTCTTCGAGCGCCTTGATCCGCGCATCGAGCGCGGCCACGCTAGCGTTTGCGTCCTGCAACGCCTTCTTTAAGCCGGAGTTGTCGTTCTCCAGACGCGTGATATCCCTATCACGCTCAAGAGCCTTGCTCTCGAGATATTTGACCCGCCCGGACAGAGCGACGACTTGCGCCTCTGCTGCCTTGCGGCCCTGCTCGGCCTCTGCCTTCGCCTTGAGCGCCAAGTCCAATTCCCGACGAGCTGTGTTGGCCTGACTGGTCAGGTCCTTCACTTGCCCTTCGAGCTTGGCTTGACGGCCTTTGGCGGCCTCAAGCTCCTTGGCCTGGGCCTCCTGGCGAACCCGAGCATCTTCGAGCTCGCGCAGGTTAGCTTCCACCCGCGCGACTGCAGCAAGGGCATCCTGCCCTGCCTTGACCGATTCGTCGATCACCTGCCTCCCGTTGGGGGAGGTCAGAATCACCGAGAGGGTGATTAACGCTAAGCCGCCGAGGGCGACATTTTGAAACGTGAACATTGCTGGTCCTTTCATTGCAAGAACCGGTCTCATCGACCGGGACAAATCGGGGTTAGCACTGCAACACACAGTGCCTGAAATCGTTTTGAGTTTCTCTCGAACCTCTAATGACTTCCTTCTACCCCGTTTGGTCATGTCAGTCGGGCGCAGAACTTTTTAGAACCGCTCTGCAACGTCGACCTCTTCGATGTAGCATGGATTAACGCTCGTCTGAACAAGTGACTGAGCAACCTGAATTCTAAGCGGAAGGCACTCGACATCGACGGCGTTGATTCTGAATCCTTCCCGGAATAGCGCGCCTAGGATGCCCTCTTCGCCCAGAAGAGCTCTCTTCTTGCAGCGTATGCATGGGGGCTGAAGCGAGCTCGTAGATAGAATTCTCCCGAGATTTTGCTGAGGGTGGCCACGGAGTAGGAGCTTTCAATAGAAAACCTAACCATGGCCTGAGAAGAGCCTCTACAGGTATGTCCTGAAGAGCTCACGAATGCAACTTCGTGTCTTATCAATGCCATCTGCCACGAGGCGACGCGTCATTTTAACAGCTCCGTACGGGACGCTCGCACGTATGTAAGCGCTGACTGGTCCGGAACCTTCGCCCGCAAGCAAACAGCTTAAGGCAATAACACACAGGACTTTTTTCAGAGACATGGCCCCGATCTCCTTATTCAAGACTACAGAACAATGGCTGCAAAGTTAGACGCTGCAGTTCTAAAACCTTTTGCTCCTACTCCGACAGCCATGTGAATTGTCCTGGTTCTCTACACTTCTTAGAGAGGCGGGACATCTGTTGCAGTAACACAAACATCGGCGAACTCACACCTTGAAGTGTGGATCAAGCGATCTCCTCTGAAACGCACTGACCCAGGGTGGCCTCGATCCGCTCGGGGCACCCCCAAATAGCTTGATGAAGATCAAGCGCGGCACTGAGAGCACGCTGCGTGGTTTCTAAGCTCTGTGATTCGAATAGATCTGATTCAGAAAAGGAGGCGAGGGGGTAGGAGTCGAGTAACCAAAAAAAACACCTCCCCCTGACCTGCCCACTGGGAAGAGTATTACTCCCCAGGGGTCGAGGTCTTAGCCTTCTCCTCTACTTTTATTGTCGTGGAGCCCTGGATCACCCTCACCTCAATGGTGTTGGGTTTTGGGGTCTCGGGCCACACAATACAATTGTAAAAGAAATTAGCAGTGCCAGTCACTATCCCAACACCGCAACCGACCACCGCGCCGGTGGAACGGTAGACAACGTTGTAGGCTGTCCTTCCGACCGAATCTCGGAAAGATTCAGGCCCAAAAGTGAAAACAACTGCCAGAGCAAACGCCGCAATGAATTGCTTGCGCGTAAACATGGGCACGGCCTCCTTGAAACATCGAACACAAAAAAGAGGGATTGGTAGCTGTGGTTAAAAACCTCATATACTCCTACCCCTCTTCGCATGTCAGTCGCGCGGCATTTCGGTACATCGTGGTTCGATCGCAGCGACTCTCACGATCTAGCATGGGTCGGATCCACGTTGAACAAAATACAGAGCTGCTGAATCCTTCGCCGAAGCGGCAGACGGAAACATCGACGAGACGTCCAATCTGATCCTTTCGTGCAGTCAATCTGTGCAGGGGTGAATCTGAGAAGGAAGTGAATCTGTGCAGGAGGAGCCTAGGGGTAGGAGTTTGCAACCGAAGTCAAAAACGCCTCCCCCTGACTTCGCAGAAGTGATCTTACTTCACTTCAACGGAGATCTTCGGCTCGGTCACAGAGATGCCTGTCTCAGGAAGGATCAGCTTGGCCTCGATAGTTGGAGGTTTAGGCTGCTCTGGAGACTGGGCATTGTCTTTGACAAACTCAAAGACTTCCTTGGCCGCTCGGCTTCCGTGCTCCAGAAGCCGTTCGCCTGCTTTGCAGCAGATCGCAGCCACCGTACGGCCAATTGCCAGACGGATCGGCTCAGCAACGAAAGTCAAGGTAAGGCCGAGGGCGGCCAGGAAAAGGAACTGTTTTTTTGAGAGCATGTAAGCACCTTCAAAAAAAACACGTCTTTAGTAAAGTGCTAAGGGATTGGTAGCTGTGGTTAAAAACCTGGTTCACTCCTACCCCATTAGCAAATGTCAGTCACTGCGGGGGTTAAGAACCCGCTGATCGTCGGTGACGGAAGTGGTGTAGCACAGGCACCTGATTCGTAGAAGAAATTGCAGCGAGAGCTGAATTCTCCGCCGACTCTTATTTGCAGCACAAGTCACAGGCAGTGGGTGCGAACGTTCCCTCAGATATCAACAGTAGCTCAGTTGAGGCTATGAGGCTCTGCTTCCGCGTTCACGCTTGTATGGAGGGTCGCGAGTGGAGGAGTGTCGAAGGATCCTGAGCTGAGCCTGCGAAAAAAGTGCTCGACGCACAGAGATAGGAGACTAGGGGGCAGGAGTTTTTTAACCAAAGTGAAAAACGTCCTGCTCCCTGCTACCTCTTAAGAAGAGTTACTTCTCAAGAGGGAGCTTCGTCTCGTTTACAGCAAGCACCGGCGGCACGAATTACTTCGGCTGGACGGTGACCGAGGTTTCGCCCTGAATAATCCGCACCGTGATGGTTTGCGGTTCTTGCTTCTTTTCGAATTCACTCGGGGGCACGATGTTGTCCTCGATGAATTCTTTGCCGGCCTGCACAATCTTGGCGCCGCCTTTAACGCTGGCTTCGCCAGTCTTGTAGGCAAGATTGGCGGCGGTCGCGCCAATCGAATAGCGGACTGCGGCGGGCACGAAGGCCAAACAAACGGCGACAGTAAACAACGCGGCAAACTGATAGGATCGCATTTTTGCGTCCTCCAAACAAAGAAAAAGAGATGAACACGCTGGGGAACCGGTAGCAACGGTTAAAAACCTTTCTTACTCCTGCCCCACCAGCACATGTCAGTCGCACCGAGAGCCGAACCGATCTTGCTCAATCGCTCGCGACAATCTTGATGTAGCACGAGCTACAGCGAGGCCGAAGGAGATTCTACGAAGCTGAATTCTGGTTCGATTCCTATTCCCCGCTCACAATCGGCAGTGTCTTTCCCCCCGTGGTGTCTCTGCTGCTCGACCAGAACGCCACCTGAGGGCGACCGAAACACTCTCGTAATGCGGATAGCTGTCGCGAGGTCACACCTTCGTTTAAATCGCGGGACTTCCGCGCCATAAACACGACTTGATCTTGAAGTAGTAGCGGGTGGCTGAAAAAAAAAGCAGGCTGTGCTTTGAAGGTAGGAGACTAGGGGGTAGGAGTTTCGCAACCAAATTGAAAAACGCATTACCCCCTGCTTCCTGATGAGAAGGATTACTTCCCAACAGGAACCTTCGTCTCGTTTACCAGCACTTTGGTCTCGCCCTGCACCACCTGCACCACAATAGTTTGCGTTGCAGGCTTGGGCTCCTCGGGCATGACCACATTTTCACGGATGTGGTTTCCGACAGCCACGGCGGCCTCTTTTCCGGCGTTAACGACTTTCTCGCCGGACTTGTAGGTGATTTTGGCCACCGTTGCGCCGATGGCATACCTCACTTTTTCACTCACAAAAGTGAAGGTGAGGCCAAGCGCCATCAGACAGACAAAATGGAAGCGGGTCATGAGAAACTCCTAAACAGGACCAGGGAAACAACCTGGGGGATTGGCAGCGGTTCAAGAACCTACATTAACTCCTACCCACCCAGATATGTCAGTCGCACCGAGAGCCGAATTAATCTTGCTCAATCGCTCGCGACAATCTTGATGTAGCACGAGCTACGGTGATGTTGAAGAAGATTGTGCGACGCTGAATTCTTTGCTGATTCGGTTTGGAAAGCACTCGGCAGCATTTTTTTATGCGCTTCACATGCTGAGCGGCGACTACACTCGTAGCTAGCGCGTACAACGCAGTCAACGAGGCGAGTCATTACCGGAAGTCACGATTCGAATGTTGAACTTTGACGAGAGAGAGAGAGAGAGAGAGAGAGAGAGAGAGAGAGAGAGAGAGAGAGAGAG
>CAZZJR010000085.1:0-11272 GCA_964654585.1 uncultured Bdellovibrionales bacterium | reverse complement strand
CCTGAGAGCCAATCCCTCAAGCCTTACTACAAGTTCTCAGAGACCCTGTAGAGGGGACCCTGTAGAGGGAACTCATCTTCCTGAGATGCCAATAACCTACAAGCCTTACTACAAGGTCTCAGAGACCTTGTAGTGCTTACTCGAAGAGCTCGATTTCGTTGAGGTGGACGAAGTTGTCGCGGGTTTTGCGGAGGACTTCGAACGAGACCTTCTTCGTTGCGACCGGCGCGGGCAGGATGATGACTGAGGCGACACCTTCTGGAATTGCCTCTACGACCAGGCGCTCGCCGCCTTCGGCTGTCATTGACCAGTTGTAGTCTGAGTACGTGGAGAGCACCCGCGCCCCGCGCAGCTTAATCGGCTCGGTGAAGGTGACGGTCAGCTTGAGAGGGTTGATTCCGTCGGTGCGCACGAGGCTCTCGTCGCTGCCGTCGAAAAGCTGCTGTCGATCTCCGCCAACTGAAGTGCTTTCAATCGTCGCCTTACCTGCTGCCACGAGGTCGAGCACATTGACCTTCTTAAAGTCTTTTGGGGCAACCTCGTTCGACGCGACGAGCTTCCCTGGCGCAAGCTCCGGTCTCTCGCCGGATTCTTTTTTCTCAACCTCTTCCTCTGGAGCAACCTCTCCTTCTGGCGGAACCTCCTCTTCGCCCTGGGTGGGAGGAGGCTCATCCTTAAACTCGTAGTCGCAGGCGAGAGAGCCAAGAGCAAAGACGGACGCGAGGCAGAGGGTAACGATTCGAGAACGCATGAGAGGTCCCTAGAATAATGCCGAGGTATCTCGCCAAAAGGTAACGCAGGGGAGAGTGGTTAGACCAGCCCCTTAGAAACCGCCGCGAGAGCTTTCCGGCCTTGGGAACGGAATGTGGTGTACTTAGTACTGAGCACCTCAGCGTAACGGCCCACAGCGTGAATCCGTTCGTTTGCAACCAGCACCGGACCTTGAGGAGAATCGCTCTGCATTGGGAGAAGCCCGACATCTATCGATGTAACCTCTGAGCGGTGCACGTTGGCTCCCGGTAGTGCTGCGTTAAAAGCTGATACGAGCTCTTCGATCTCCTCTTCCGACACAGAGAGGGGCCCTGAACCATCGCCGCACGGGACGTACCACGTACCGATCGCGGTGCCGCTGCCACGCGGAAGGCAGAAGAAGAGCCTGCCGGCGTCGCCTTGGACACCAACGCCGAATGAAGCCTCAAGCTGCCTCGATATCGTTACGTTAAAACCCTTAGCCCACAGTGGCCGGTCGCCAGCCAGCTGCTCCGGGACGGTAACCGACGAGAGAAATGGCCCAAGTGTCGACACAACCGCGCGTGCGTGGTGAAAGCTGCCGGAAGCGTCCTGGACCTCGTACATCCCTGACGCAACTGAAACACCGGTAACTTTTCGATTCTCAAAGATCGTCACCGTGCCCTGAGAGCACTCATCGCGCAACGCTTCGACAAGCTTGTACGGCTGAAGCATCACCACATCATGCCAACAGAGTGCGCCGTAGGGCGCGAGGCCACGAAGGAGCGGAACCTGCAGGTCGACATCCCTGCCGCTCATAATTTTCGGCGCAGGCAGCTCTGAGCCACACAGCCTCATTATCAGCCGATACAGAAGGGCTGCGCAGCTAGCGGGGAAGCGACTCTTGAGCCCGAAACGGGAGAGCGGCATTAAGCACGGTAGCGGAGCAACAGCATCGGCGAACTCGCGCAGCACCGCGCGTTGATCCCGGATCGACTTAACGACTCGCGGAATATCGCCATTCTGCAGGTACCGAAAGCCGCCGTGGATGATTCGCAGCGTGTTATCGGAAGTGGCCCGCCCGCAGCTACCCGCTTCGAGCACAGCCGTTTTGAGCTTGCGCCGAGCAGCCTCACGCGCAACGCCGAGCCCAGCTATGCCACCCCCAATAACGATTAGGTCAAACGGTTCCACGGCGTAGGTATATCCTAAAGAGGACAAAGCTGGAACGCGCGACCCCATACCGGCTGGGGTGCGACACATAAACCACCCCCGTGATTGTATAAACTTTGCCCCACGTCAACTACACCGGGAGCGTGTACAATGAGGGAGTATGTCCTCGCTCCCCAAGCTTTCAGACTTTGAGGCCGCGCGAGCCCGTCTCGCTCCGCACCTCCCGGTAACGCCGGTGTCCCAGGCGCTCTCGCTCTCAGAAGAGCTCGGTCGCGACGTGTATCTCAAGTGGGACAACAAGCTGCGCACAGGCTCGTTCAAAGAGCGAGGAGCACTCAATTTCCTGCTCAGCATGGACAAGAAAGCGCTCTCTCAGGGCGTATGCACCGCTAGCGCCGGTAACCACGCCCTGGGCCTGAGCTTCCACGCACAGCGACTCGGCGCCCCGTGCCACATCGTCATGCCGTCAAGCGCCCCGATTGTGAAGAGCCAGTCGTGCCGTTCGTTCGGGGCAGAGATCACGTTTCAGCCGACGTTCCAAGATTGTGTTGCGCATGCCCAAGAGCTCGCGCGTGCGCGCGGCTACACGTACGTTCCTCCCTTCGATCACGAGTGGATAGTGCACGGACAAGGGGTTGCGGGACTTGAGCTACTCGAGCAGCTGCCAGACTTCGATTCGCTTGTTATCCCCGTGGGAGGTGGCGGGTACGCAGCCGGAGTTGCCTCGGCGATCAAAGCCAAGCGGCCAGGAGTGTTTGTGCTCGGCGTTTGCTCAGAGTGGGCACTTGAGGGGAGGCGTGACCCAAAAGCTCACCAAGGCACCATACCCCCGATGACGATAGCAGACGGCATCGCAGTCAAAACGATCGGCGCTGTGACGGGGCCAATCCTTGAGCGACGCGTCGACCAGATCGTAGGCGTGAGCGAATGGGCGATAGCAAGAGCGATCATCGCACTCTTAGAACACGAACACGTCGTGGTCGAGGGAGCCGGAGCAGCTGGGCTTGCGGCGCTCCTCGGCGGGCTTCTCCCAGAGCAGTGCAAAAAAACCGTCGTTATGATCTGTGGAAGCAATATCGACACAAACCTCCTCTCGCGCCTGATTGAGCACGACATGGCAGAGAAGGGACGGCTCTTGCGCGCTACGATTACTCTTCCGGATAGGCCGGGCATGCTGCACACAATATCGGGAATTATCGCGAAAGAAGGCGCGAATATCTTGCAGGTCACACACGACCGAAGCTACGCCAAGATCCCTGGACACGTGGAGATCACGGTGCTGATGGAGGTGCGCGACCGCGCCCATGCCGAGGAGGTCATCGGCTCCCTAGTTCGGGCAGGGTTACCAACCGCCGAAGTTTAGCCTCCCCGCCATTTGTATCACCGTTTGATCGCGGATCATCCGTTTCGGGGTATGCCCGGTACTGCTAGGCTCAGCCAGGTATTCGCGGGTGGCCGCTTAGGACATTTATTGCCGTGAACCAAGGTGTTATATGACTCGGCAGATAGCCTACTTCTCAATGGAGATCGCTCTCGACCCAGCGATCCCCACCTACTCTGGTGGCTTAGGGGTTCTCGCCGGCGACACCATCAAAGCCGCCGCAGATATCGGCGTTCCGATGGTGGCAGTCACCCTCCTTCACCGCAAAGGGTACGTTCGCCAGAGCTTTAGCCCCGAGGGGTGGCAGATGGAAGCTCCTGAGCACTGGGAGCCGGAGCAGCTCTTGTCCCGCTGCCAGCCTATAGTCGATATCCCCCTCAAGGACCGAATCATTCGGGTCCAAGCATGGAAGAGGCTCGAAGTAGGGGTAAATGGCCACACAGTTCCGGTAATCTTCCTCGACACAGATGTCGCGGAGAACGCCGAGCCTGACCGCCGATTGACTGACACCCTGTACGGCGGCGACCAGAACATGCGAGTGCTTCAGGAGCTTGTCCTGGGCATCGGTGGAGCGCGAATGATCCGGGCGCTCGGCTACCCAGACACCACGATTCACCACATGAACGAAGGCCATGCGGCGTTCCTGCTGCTTGAGCTGCTCCCGAACAAGTGGCAGGAGCATGAAGCCGGTGAAGTTGAGCGCATCCGCCAACGAACGGTCTTCACGACGCACACGCCAGTCGCAGCAGGGCACGACGTCTTCTCAGCGCAGATGCTCGAGGCGCACCTGAGCGACGAGCAGATGGCGAAAGCAGCGCCCCTGCTAGAAAACGGCGCTCTCAACATGACACGGCTTGCGATGCGTTTTGCGGGAACGATCAATGCAGTCGCCCGCAAGCACATGGACGTCACAAAGCGCATGTTCCCCGAGGCTGAAGTAATAGCGATTACCAACGGAGTTCACGCAGTGCGCTGGACATCCGCGCCCTTCGCCAAGCTCTTTGACCGCTACGTGCCAGGATGGCGGCAACGCAGCGAACAGCTGCGCCAGGTGGCGATCGTCCCGACAGAAGACATCGAGCAGGCGCACAAAGAAGCGCGCGACTCGCTGCTGCACCTGATTCAGTCGCGCTACGGCATGCCATTCGGAGGCTCTGGAATCTTAATCGGCTTTGCGCGCCGCTCAACAGAGTACAAGCGCCCGATGCTCGTGTTCCGAGACCTGGCGCGGCTGCAGGCCCTCGCCGAGCGCTTCGGGCCGATAAACATCCTCTTCGCCGGCAAAGCTCACCCTCATGACGACTGGGGAAAACACCTCCTCAAGCAGGTACACGAAATCGTGCCGAAAGCTGGAGACCTGATCCGAATCGCAGTTCTCCCCAACTACGACGTCGAGCTCGCTGCTTCGCTCGTCTCAGGCGTTGACCTCTGGCTCAACACCCCGCGCGCGCCGCTTGAAGCCTCCGGCACGAGCGGAATGAAGTGTGCGATGAACGGAGTGCCGAGCCTGAGCATCGCCGACGGCTGGTGGCTTGAGGGAGGAGTTCAGGGCGTTACAGGCTGGGTAGTGCGCAGCCCGCTCAACGAAGGCGGCACCGGAGCGATCGAGCAGGACGATGCCGACGCAGCCGCACTGTACGAGCAGCTTGAGCAGCACGTCTTGCCCTGCTTCTTCGAGCAGCGTGGACGATGGGCAGAGATCATGCGCAGCTCCATCTCCCTCAACGGCTCTTTCTTTAACACGCATCGCATGGTCGACCAGTACCGGATGATTGCCTACGAGCGGTTTAAGTGAGTGATGAGCCGACACGACAGCACGAGCTTCTGCTAAAGCACCCCTCAGGGAGGGCAGTGCTCGCGAGCACCTTCGGTGCTCGAGATTTCAAGCGAGTCATCTTCTACAGCCACGGATTTCCGGCCAGCCGGTTAGAGGCAACAGTCGCGCACGGCGTCGCGCTCAAGCACGGACTAACCGTTGTGGCGATTGACCGCCCGGGATTCGGAGGCTCGGAGTGGTACCCAGACCGGCAGTTCACCGACTGGGCTGCTGATGTCTCGCTCGTCGCGCAGCACGTAGGAGCAGCCCGATTCGGCATCCTGGGTGTCTCAGGCGGAACTCCGACCGCAATCGCGGCGGCTGGAGCGCTCGGAGAGAAAGTTGCCAAACTCACCATCGTGAGCGGTGTGGCCCCGATGTGCGCCCCCGGGGCGTTACAGGGCATGAACCCAGCCAATCGAGTGCTGATCCGGCTCGGACAGCGCTCCAAGACCCTTGGACGGCTCTCCATAACCTCGATCGCCGCCGTTTGGCGCGCCTTTCCGTCAACAGTTTCGATCTGGTTTGGGGCGCTCTTGCCAAAAGCCGATATCGACATCGTTCGAAGGCCCGAAGTCGCGGTCGTTCTCGCCCGGAACATGCAGGAGGCGCTGCGCCAAGGGATCCGCGGCGCCGTGAGCGAGTACATGCTGCTTCTCACCGACTGGAGAGAGCTGCTCAGCCGTGTTACGGTGCAAACCTCTATTTGGCACGGTGATGCGGACACCTACGTTCCGATCGGCATGGCCGAGATCCTGGCAAAAGGCATTCAGGGAAGCTCTTTTCACACGGTTGAAGGTGGCGGACACTTTATGATCGTTGATAGACTGGAGCCCATTTTAGCGGGTTTTGACGTTTTATGATTTCGGCTCAGACAGTGCAGCAACAGATCAGGGAGCGCGACCTGCATGCGGTTCGCGACCTCTTGGTCGACGTTGCTCCAGTCGAAATCGCGGATCTCTTTCAGAGCCTCTCCGACGAAGAGCGCGTGCTCATCTTCCGCATCCTCCCCCGAAAGACAGCAGCAGAGATATTCGCTGAGCTAGATGTTGATGTGCAGAAGACCCTGCTGTCAGGGCTCGGAGACCGCCAGACAGCCCGTCTGCTCGATGAGATGGCCGCGGACGACCGCACAGCGCTGCTCGAAGAGATCCCGGCAGAGGCTGCGCGGCAGCTCTTAACGCTCCTGTCGAAGGACGAGCGAGACGTTGCCTTGACGCTGCTCGGCTACCCCGAGGGAAGCGTCGGGCGCCTGATGTCTCCCGACTACCTCACGATTCATGCCGATTGGAAGGTGCGTGAGGTGCTCGACCATATTCGCGCCAATGGACAGGAGAGCGCCTCGCTCGACACCCTGTACGTCGTCGATGCCAAAGGAAAGCTCGTCGATGAGATCTCCGCCCGGCAGCTTCTCCTCGCCTCGCCTGATGAGGAGGTCGCAGCGTTGATGAACTTTAAGTTCGACTCGCTCGACGTACACGCCGACCAGGAGCAGGCCGTAGAGCTATTCCGCAAGTACGACCGCCCAACGCTGCCCGTCGTGGATTCCGACGGAATGCTTCTCGGTATCGTCACTGTCGATGACATCCTCGACGTGCAGGAAGAGGAAGTAACCGAGGACATCCAGAAGCTCGGAGGCAGCGAGGCTCTCGAAGATCCGTACGTCAAAACACCAGTCATTACTCTTATCCGAAAGCGTGCTCACTGGCTTGTGGTGCTCTTTCTCGGCGAGATGCTCACCGCCTCAGCGATGGCGAGCTACGAAGATGAGATCCAGCGCGCGGTGGTGCTCGCACTCTTCGTACCTTTAATCATCTCAAGCGGCGGCAACTCAGGCAGCCAGGCCTCGACCATTATCATCCGCGCCTTGGCAGTCGGCGAAATCCGGATAAAGGATTGGGTAAATGTCTTCCGCAGAGAGCTGATCACCGGCAGCGTGTTAGGGCTCCTGCTCGGCCTGATTGGCTTCTTGAGAGTCGTCATTTGGTCGCAGTTTTCCGATATCTACGGCGAGCAATGGCTAGCTCTCGCCTTCACGGTTCTCTTTTCCCTTACTGGAGTAGTTGCGCTAGGCAGCCTCGCAGGCGCCATGCTCCCGTTTGCTCTTAAGAGCTTCAAGCTTGATCCTGCGACATCCTCGGCGCCCTTCGTTGCCACCATCGTAGACGTAGCAGGCCTTATCCTCTACTTCTCGGTAGCCGTCCTAATCATGTCGCTCTAATCAACCAGCACACGCTCGAGCTCGTGCACGTCCCCGTACGCCGCTCAGATTCTCACCCGTTGTTTCGGAGCTGAAACCGGCCACGGCTCCGCCCAGGTGCCGTTAAGAACACGAATTCGCGTCTTCCGAGTCCTCCCCACCTCCGCATTATTGATACAAATGCTCCCATTATCGACAGAGGCTGGGAGGATATGCGTACGGTCGATTGTGAAGAGCTAACTCTTTCGGTGTTCAAGCCTTTTGGTTAAGCAACGCGGAGGCGCGGAACTCGCTGAGGTCACGGAAAGTGATGCGCCGATGCGCCAGCAGCGACATAGTCTGTGATAACAAAGCGTCATCGCCGCGATCTCCGAGTCCTCCGCGCCTCCGCGTTTTTAACCTAGAAGCTCGCGGTATAAATTGAAGCTGCGAGGATACGCTACCTTTCACGGTCGCGCCGCCGCCGCAGCAGCGATTCGCAGAGACTCTACATCGCAAGAGCCCTCTCGGCCCATGAGCCAAAACCAAAGCAGTGCCTCTAGGGCATCATCAGCAGCTCAGCCAGCTCTCGGTTGACGATAGCAGAGACCTCTTCCTCAGCTGCCTGGGCCTTGCCGAGCAGCAGGTCGATGTCATCGTGCTCTAGGTACTGCAGCAAGACCTCTCGCACCGTTGCCTCTCCGCATGACTTGTTCGTGCTTCCGGTGCACGTGGGCATGAAGAGATCCGTCGCCACTGCTGCCCACGTCGAAGACTCAAGGGCAGCCATCGCCTGCTCCTTGTCTGGCACGACACACAGCGGCATGTCGCGGAGAGCGCTGTTCTTGAGATGAGCCTCACGAATTACGTCTTCAATCGGAAAGGGGAGCAGATCATCTGAGAAAGAGCCGACCGTATCTTGCACAATGAGCAGCCCGCCTGGTCGTCCAACGGCGAGATCCCCGAGACGATTGAAGCACTCGGTCCAAGCAGTAGGATCCTGCTTAAACACCCAGAAGATATCGGCAGCAATGTTCGTAAAGCCCAGCCGTTGGCACGACACGGCTCCATTCAGTAGCCCCTCTTTTGCGCAGTGCTCTGCAATGAGCGGAACGGCATCTCCGCCGAGCGCATGATGCGAGGAGATGAGGATGCACGGCAACTCCCTCTCTCTCGCTGCTCTGACTACCTGCAGGCCGCACGGCTGCGCAGAGGCGTCTCGACTCGCCTGTGCTGCGATGAGACTTGCAGCGCCGATTAGGCGGTGGCTGAGACCAGCTACCGATGAGGAATGGGCCGTGGGGAGCCCTCGCTCAAGCTGGCTTCGGTGCGGTTGAACGAGGCCGATGGCACGGTCACCGGCGTGGGTTGCAGAGTCTAGGCCAAGGACTCGGATGGCGTGAACCATGCGTGCAACACAGAGCTGCCCGCGTGAAAAGGACACATCCACGCTACCGCCAGCTATCTTCTCTAAAGCCTCATTGAAAGAAGATCCTACAACGCGCTGGGTTGCTCGCAGCAACTCACGCCCGCTCAGGATGAAGCTGAGGCCACGAACTGCCTCCTCGTACCTTCCTTCAACAATCAGCGTCGTCGCTTCGTTTGGAGGCAGGGGCCGAAGGCCCTTGCCTTCGGAGTGTCTCGCCTGCGCTTTGCGGAAGAGATCTTGGAGCTCAGGGCTGCTCCAGCCCCGATCCACAGCTGAGAGGCGATTGAGAGGAGCCTCGTCCAGATCGAGTTGTTGTCGGATAATCATAGCGCCTCGTGTGGCATGCGCTTGTATTACAGCAGAACCGTGTCGTAACGATACGGAGAAAAAGCCAAGCAGGGGAATGTGATGTTTAAGCTACGGCGCCATCACGCCAAAGCAGAACGAAATTCGGTCCCTACGGAGAACGTCCTACTCAAGAGGAGTCGCGACAGCGACGGCATCGAGAGCGGCAGGCGTCGGAGTGGCATGTAGCTCCTGTCGGATCCTGTCGCTTACAGAAAGAACGGTGTCGATGTAGGCATCACTCTTGTTGTAGCGCCAGATGACAGCGCGCTTCTCCTCAACGGGAATATCGTCTCGGTACCCGTAGCTGCTGAGGTAGTTCGCGGCTGACCATGCGGCGTCAGAGGGGTGGTGAAGAGATACGAAGCCATTGCGGTCACCATCGACACCGAAACGCAGAAATGCCGATGGCAAAAATTGCGGCAGGCCGAATGCACCTGCGCTTGAACCTCGGATCTTTAGGGGGGAGATCTTGTTGCGCCGCCCGACCTCTATCAGTGCCGGTATCTCTGGAAGGAACGTCGTCTCAAGGTAGCCGCAGCGCTCCTTAACGGCAGAGAACGTCACGGAGCTGTCCTTCTTCTTCTGGACTGTGTAGTTGAAGCGCAGGTTGTTCGGATCGCAGACAGACGCAAGGCGTGAGAGTCGGTACACAATCATTTCGTTGCCGGTATTTTTGCCGATACCTGACTCGATAACCAAGATCGCGCTTACGACCTCGCGCGGAACTTTGAGCTGTTGCTCGATGCTATCGAACATCTCGCTGTTTTGCCGGGCAAAGTTAGCGCCGAGGAGGCTAAAAGTGGGCTTGGCGAAGCTACGGTAGATCTCCGGCTTTTCCCGCGGAGCTAGCGCAAAAGGAATAGGCGAGAACTTCGGCATCTTCGGATTCTGGTAGATCTGCACGAGGTCGCGCTCCTGAACCTCACGCTCTCGCAGCCTTCCCACGAGGTAATCCCAGCCGCGATACTTCGAGAGCGACACTGGACGTGGAGCGTTAGGCTTCTTCGTCGATCGAGCAGGCGCTGCGCTAGGACTGGGCTCCACCTTGGAGGGAGCAACACCCGGTGTTTGCGTCGTCTGCTCGGCAGACGCCGAGGCACCTGAGAAAAGCACGACCACGAACAGTGCTACTACCGCTGAAATCGGGCATCGCCTCACGTTACGAGCTCCTCAAAGGCGCGCACGACGCGGCGAGAGAGCTTAGAGTTGCTCCTGGCCCGAGCGAGCGATCCTTGAGCGAGAAGTCTGCTTTCATCAGCGCTTCCAGTCGTCTGGCGATCTCGGGGAGCGTAAGCTGTCGCGCCAAAGGCAGGTACTTCGAGAGCAGCCAAGGAGAGATCCCGAGGCTTGCTTTCAGGTCTTGCTGTGACTGGCCGCGGTCTAGGGCTGCCCGGATGCGGTACAGCGTTGAGAAGGTCTTGGTGAGAAGCCCCATGAGCATAAACGGGCTTGAGCCCTGCGCCAGGAGCTGCTGAATGAGCGTCTCGGTAGCTCCGCGCTTAGGGCTTAAGAGAGCCTCCGCGAGCTCGAAGTCGCTCGCCACCGACCTGCCTGGCTCAAGCTCGCGGAGAGCAGCGGCTGTCGGCGGAGCTCCGTCCACGTACAGCGCCAGCTTCTCGACCAAACGGGCGATAGCATCGACATCGTCGCCCGCGAGCGAGAGCAAGAGGCCCACAACATCGTCCGGGGCCTGTGCCATCCCGCAACCACGCATCTCTTTTTCAACCCAGCGGCTAAGTTCCGCGCCCTTTAGCTCCTCGAACTGCACGAGGGTTCCGTGCTTCTCAACCGCTTTCTTGAAGTTTGGGCTGTTGGGCAGAGACTCGCCGACCAAAATCATATGCAGGCCGGCGATCTTCTTCGCAGCCAGGGCCGCTATCGGCTCAACCTCGGCTGCTTTCGCTTTTTCGATGCCGCGGATGACGACAATCCGTACCGGCTCAAAGAGCGATGGCTCTGCGGCATCAGTCAGGAAGGACTGGATCGTTGTGCGCCCCTGATCACCGAAAGTGAAGGACGAAGGCTTGAGCCTCTCATCGGTGAAGTGCTCGATGACGTATGCCAGCGCGCGGTCTCTCCGGGCGCGATCGGGAGATGTGAGCACGAGCAAGCCGGGGCAGGATTTTTGGCTTACTAACTCTTTTAGCTGTGATGCCGCGCTTGAAGCTCGCATGCCAAGCAGAATAGCCCTCGCGGTCTGGGCGAGCAAGGTTAACC
>CAZZJR010000084.1:6024-11292 GCA_964654585.1 uncultured Bdellovibrionales bacterium | reverse complement strand
CTCAAGCGTGACATCCCTTCCGCCGTTAACGTGCAGCGGTGAAACGAAGGTACTTTTGAAAACGTAATCTGCGTAAGCGGCATCCTGCACAATCAAGAAAGAGTAGGTGTGTGCCAGCTCCACCACCCGCTTAAAGAACTCAAGTGTTGCCACTGCGCCAGTCGGATTGTTCGGATAATTGAGTAATAGAATCTTTGGACGCTCGCGCCTAATTATTGCCTCAAGCTCCTGAAGATCGGGCAGGAAGGAGTGCCGGGCTTCAAGCGGCAGAGATACCAGTCGAGCCCCTAACCATTCGCTTGCTTTGGGCAGAACCGGGTACCCCGGTACCGTCGCAATAACTGTCTCTCCTGGATTGAGAAAAGCGAGCGGGATTTGGGCCAGCGCGGTTTTTGTGCCAACACAGTGCATCACCTCTGTTTTTGGATCGACGGTGAGATCAAAGTCTCGCTTGAGGTAGCGGGATGCGGCTTGAGCAAATTCCAAGATGCCGTTGCAAGGGTATATCCGATTCTCTTTTACCTGGGCAGCCGAGAACAAGGACTCAATGATCGAGGGAGCCGGTAACTCCTCAGGCTCACCAACCCCCATATCGATGACTTTAACCGTTGGGTTCTTCGCAATGAATTCAAGCTTTGCGTTGTTAATGAGTGTGAACTTGAAGGTCTGCTGAACCTTTCCAAACTGAGCACCCCCGATTCGATCCGCAAACAGCTTCTGCACGTCCATTCTTGCTCCTGCAATTCCGTCGTTGCTGCCGTTTTTTGTTGGCCGCCCCCAACGCTTTGTAGCACAATACCTTAGCGTTTTGGGCTCCGAGCTGCAACGAAGAGCCCCCCAAGAAATAGGCCCATATCCCATGAAAACAAGCCTTATTCAGGGCGACATCGCCTGGAACAACCCAACTGAGAGCCTACGCAATTTCCGGCACCTTGCCCAACAAGCTCTTGACCAAGAGGGGGAGCTACTCGTTTTTCCGGAGATGTTTCCGTGTGGATTCTCGATGCCTGTGGGTGAGCAGGCTCGCGCCTTCGGTGCCGCAGGAGCCGATTTCTTGAGAGATTTAGCCGTCGAAAAAAGTGTGCACTGCGTTGGAACAGTGCCCGAGCAGTCGGCCGATGGAAAGCTCTACAACACGGCCATGCTCGTTCGACCTGATGGCTCGCACGTTTCGTACCGCAAAATGCACCTCTTCTCTTTTGGCGACGAGACACAACGGTACAGCGCGGGAACGGAGCTCGTATCCGATACTGTTCTCGGTGTGCGATGTTCGCTCTTCATCTGTTACGACCTGAGATTTCCCCTGCCGTTCTTCTCGTTAGCAAAAAAGACCGACCTCTTCATCGTTATGGCGAATTGGCCGGCGAGTCGGCGAGAGCATTGGCTGACGCTGTTACGGGCGCGGGCGATCGAGTCCCAGTGCTACGTGGCTGGAGTAAATCGAGTCGGCCAGGGAGGCGGTCTTTCGTACTCTGGTGACTCATCGCTCTTCGCTCCAGACGGTCGGGAGGTCGCTGCTCTTTCCGATTCTCCCGGCACAGTGACGGTCGATGTAGACGCCGGGGCGGTCGCGGCTTGGAGAGACACATTTCCCGCTCTGCGCGATCGGCACGAACAGCACTACCCCAAGCTGCTCGATCAGTAGCAACAGAGGAGAACACCCAACTAAATAGTGATGCGCTGCGGACCCCTTTGGGGCACAATAGACAGTACGGCTTAGACGGTTGTAGGCGCCTGATTACAGCCCCTTACAGCTGCCGTGAATGGCCGCACTCTTTACCGAAAACCGACCATACCATTGTATAGGGTATGTACCCACGCTTAAAACGCCTCATCGCTACCGTTATTCTCGCACTGTGCACTTCTGGCGTTGCCGCTGCCGAGCCCGAGACTTCGGCTCTCGAGACTCCAGCCACGACCTCTGAAACTCCCCCGGTCGCAGACCTAACTGAGATCAAGATTCAGATGGCTGAAGCCCGACTAAAGCTCGTTCAGTCCGAGCGGAATCTCAATGCTCTCATCTCTGGCTTGGAAGAGTACATCAACGCCAAGTGCTTCGTTGGATTGAGCAAGACACTGAAATACAGTGGTCCACCGACTGACCCAACCTGCGTCGCGAGGATGGAGCAACTGTTCAAAGTCAACCCAGACAACCCAGCAGCGTTGTGTCTCCGTGACGGTATAGACGCTCCATCGTGCATCAACGGCTACAAAAGCCAGCAGGTCGTGGAGTTTTACGAGAGCGAATCCCTTCTCAATGACCTCCCAGACCCAAGCCTAAAGGTGGGATTGTCGGCTGCTGAGACTGAACGGATCAAGGTACAGCAAGGGATTCTCTCAAACATCAACAGCAAGTACCGTCAGTCCAAGACAGATGATGAAAAAGCAAAGCTAGTTAAGGATGCAGTTGGCATCTACGATCAGCTCCTCGCCACAGCATGCCGAGTCTCCTCGCTGCGACTTCGACGTGTTGAAACCTCGGACCAGAAGCCTTCTCAGCCACCAAGAATCACTGAAGCTCGACGGAAGCTGTTACAAATCCCCCCTGAAATGCGGGCAGACTACCAACGGCAGATGAGGGAAGCGGTCGAAGACGAGCTGTCGAAGTACAAAGGAGACACTCGGGGGAAAAATGAGCTGATACAACTCCTCGCCGTTATCGACGATCCCAGCGAAAAGGAAGTAACGATCGAATTTAGGAATCTTCAGCGAAGCCGCATTGTGCTACCAACCTGCTACAGGACACTTGACCAAATAAAGGGCTTCCTGCCGCTATTTCCCGGCACATCATGCTTCGGCCAAGGCTTCCAAACCCCGCAGTGCGTTCAAGCTCTTCGCGCTTGGCGGCAAGAGAAGGAGCGTGAACGAAAAGCTGAGCTGGCGAAACTTGCGCTTACTCCGGGCGCTGTGACGCCTACGCCGTCGAGTATCATCGCTTCGTTCTAGCCTTCCGGTTTCTCCGTAGCTCTCGCCTAGATCGTCTGTCTCGCTCTCGAGGCCTTTACGGCGCATCTGTCTCATGTGCCGGCGAAACTTCTAACCAGCGGTCTCCGAACACCTCAGAAACAAGTCTTGAACGGAGGAGTTGTGGATACGGAGCACAGAGACTCACAGCGAGGTTTCACCCTCATCGAGCTGCTCGTCGTA
The DNA here is from genome assembly GCA_964654585.1 of uncultured Bdellovibrionales bacterium. Taxonomy (GTDB): domain Bacteria; phylum Bdellovibrionota_C; class UBA2361; order UBA2361; family OMII01; genus OMII01. The sequence continues at coordinate 8,145 of CAZZJR010000084.1, read as the reverse complement.
ATGGGAATTGTCAGTGCGCTCGTTGCTATCGCGCTTCCGCGCTATGCGGCATACCGAGCAAATGCCTTCGACGCCCGTGCGGAAGTAGATCTCCGCTCCGTGGCTATGGCCGAAGAGGCCTACTTTCTGTCGAAGGAGGAGTACCTGAGCTGCAGTGGAGTATCTTGCTCCCAACTTCCGGGGATTCAGAAGCTTTCAGATGGCGTCCAGCTGAATATCACAGCGACAGCCAACGGTTTCACCGGAACCGCCTCTCACCCCAAAGGGTCAGGCAAGGTCTTCACCTGGGATTCCGGTGGCGGAGGCCTGCGTGAGTAATCGCCGCACGAAAGCCTTCGCCACCAGCCCTTACCGTTAGCGGAAGCGCAGCCGGCGCGAGCGGTTCTCGGAGTCATCCTCGACGTAGCAAGTGATTTTCGTCGTCGGCCGACGCATCACAAACTCGTAGTAGCCATCTTCGTCAGTTGTTCGAGTTCCAACAACTCGCGAATTGCACACAAGAGTTACGCGCGCACTACGTACCCCGGTATCCTGCTCGAAGTCTGTGACCTCACCGAATACGTAGACATTACGCCGCATGCGCTCAACCCGAATTGTGATCTCCCGCGTCGGCTCATCAGCCGGAGGCTCCGTTGGGGTCGGGTCTGGAGTTCCGGTTGGATCCGCTGGCGGAGTAGGCGTAGGCGTCGGAGTAGGTGACGGAGTGGCTCCATTCTGGGCCGCCAGCGCCGCTTTGTAGAGATTCACTCGGCCATTCGATACGATCTTGCCGTTTAGGGAAGATACCGGATCCGAGGTCTGGATCAGGATATTCTTGAGCTGCAAGTAAGAGAGGTTCGAGTTAATCGACCGCAGCACCGCCACCATGCCTGCCACATGGGGCGTCGCCATTGAGGTTCCGCTCAGGTAGTCGTACGAGTTCCCTAGCAGCGTGCTGTAGATGCTCACACCTGGAGCTGCCACATCAACACTCGCGGGTCCATAGTTGGACCAGGAAGCCCTCGTGTCTGACGAATCAGTCGCAGCTACCGCGAGGACGTTATCCTGCGGCGAACTCGCCGGATACGAAGGGTAGTAGTCAGTGTTAAGACCTGAGTTGCCAGCGGCTGCCACGATCAACACTCCACTCTGCCGAGCTGCAGAGATAGCATTTTCAAGCGTTGTAGAGCTTGAGCTTCCTCCGAGCGACATGCTTAAGATCTTGGCGCCACGAGCAGTTGCATAGTTGATGCCTGCTGCCACAGAAGCCATTGTGCCGGAGCCGTACCCATCGAGAACCTTCACCGGCAAAATGGAGACGTTCCATGCTACTCCGGCGACTCCAACACCGTTGTTTCCTTTGGCTCCCACAGTGCCGGCACAGTGAGTGCCGTGGTAGTGGTCATCCATCGGATTGCCGTCGTTGTTAATGAAGTCGTACCCGTAATAGTCGTCAGTGTATCCGTTGCGGTCATCATCGACGCCATTATTCGGAGTCTCTCCGGTGTTTACTGCGAGGTTCGCTGACAGGTCCGGGTGCGTGTACTGCACGCCGGTGTCGATCACGGCAACCACGACGCTCTTGGAGCCAGTGGAAATGTCCCACGCCGCCGGCGCCTGAATCCGGGTCATGCCGTACAGGACGTTGTAGCTCGGATCGTTCGGCACCGCGCTCGCTGAGACGAGCGTGTTAGCCTCACATATCACCGGCACATTCCTGTTTTTGGCAACGATTGCGTCGCACAACCGCGCCACATCGGCGTCACTGATGACCACTTCGGAACCATCCTGCACGGAGGCCGCGGCTGACGCGGACACGACTCCGATTGAGCCCTGGCTGCTCACCTTCTTAAGGCGCATCGAGCGCGGGACCGCGAGATTTTGCACCTGCCGGGTGCTGCGCGCGGAGGCGCCCTTCACCGGAGGCTTAAACGACACCACGATCTCTTCGCCTCGCCGCACCTTTTTGGCGGGAGCAGCGAACGATTGGGAAGGAGCCAACGCTCCTAGAGTTGCACACAGAAGTGCGAAAGTGCTCAGTACTGAGCACATCGAACCCCACGCAGGGGCTTTGCGCGAGAGAACCATCCTTATTGCCATGGGTGAATTCTGCTCCCGCTCTGTCTGTCTGATAAAGGAAAA
>CAZZJR010000084.1:0-5924 GCA_964654585.1 uncultured Bdellovibrionales bacterium | reverse complement strand
AGGATCGTCGGGACAAGGTGCGTGTCTCCAGGCCCCCATATCAGGTGCGGGCGTAGCGCCACCGTGCGGAGGCCTCCTGCAACATCGGTTTGCAACACCTCTTGCTCAGCCTGAGCTTTTGTCATCGGGTAAAACGCGTCAAAGTGCTTCGGGTACGGGTACGACTCATCAACGCCACACAGGTCGTTGCCATCGTGCACAACGCTTGGAGAGCTCGTGAACACCATGCGGGTGACGCCCGCTCGCTTGCAAGCCTCAATAACGTGACGTGTGCCGAGCACGTTGGCTTTAAAGAAGCCTTCGTATCCTCCCCACATGTCAACTTTCGCCGCGGTATGAAACACGCCGTCGCAGCCCCTAAGAGCTTCCCACCAACTCTCGCACCCCTCACCGATGTCTGCTTTAACACACTCGATTCCGAGAGCCTCAAGCTCTGGATAGGAGCCGCGCGAGATGCTCACCACCGAGAAGCCCTTTGCGAGCAGGGCTTTCGCCACCGCTTTTCCGACGAACCCTCCGCCTCCGATGACTGCATAGCGGCTACCCATGTGGCTAGGCCGCCTGACGCCCTGAGAGGATTTTATCGGCCCAGTTCGCGAGCTGATCGCGGAAGATCTTTGCGTTGTGTCGGGCATCCACCGGAAATGAGCGGTGGAAGAGGAACGTCTCGATTCCGTTTGCAAGCGGGGTCTGCGCCGCTGCAGCTTTAAGCTCAGACACGAACACCTCCTGCTTCTGCGGAGTGTCTGGCCAGAATTGCGGCAGGGGCTCAACCACAATCGCTGGCTCTCGCCCGCCACGGATGCCTACCAAGGCGGAGCGCCTTACCTTCGGAAGCTCGTTGAAAATCTCCTCTAGCGGCACACTGTGGTACGCCCGATCATTCACGTATACCGAGTGTCCCTTCCGGCCGCAGTAGTAAAGATTCCCCTGCCCGTCCACATATCCAAGATCGCCGACGCGATGCCAGAACCCCGCACCGTCGAGGACCTTGCCGATCTTGTTCGCATCTGGTCGGTGCAGGTACTCAGGGCTGACAACCGCCCCGCGCACAATTACCTCCCCAATCTCTCCAGCAGCGAGCTGCTTAGCCTGAGAGAGATCTCGCAACGGGTCATTGCTCGACTCAATAATCCTCACCTCTACCTCAGACACAGGCCGGCCGACCGGGGTCCCCTGCTCACCCGTCTTCGCGCGTGACCAAGTACCCGTGAGGAGCTCCTGACCTGTAACAAACGTTACCGGTAAGCACTCTGTGGCGCCGTACGGGGTAGCAACTTCGCCGTTTGGAACGACACGCTTAACGAGCTCGATCGTCGCCTTCGGCACTGCAGCTCCCGCCATGAACACGCGCCGAATCGATGGAAGCGTTGCTCCGGAGCGCAGCGTATACTCCGCGATCTTGTTCCAGAGTGTAGGAGAGCCGAACGAGGACTCGATTCCAAGGTCAGTCACAAGCTTTACTGCTTGTGCGGCATCGAGCGCCAAGGGCTTCCCAGCCGGCATGCTCGGGAAGACGCTCGCCACACCGAGCCCAACGTTGAAGAGCGAGAAAATTGGGAGGAGGGTCAGGTCTTTGGTGCAAGGCTCTTGGCCGAGCACATCACGGATCGTGCGTAGCTGCTGCTCAAGCATCGCGTTCGTGATGACTACCCCTTTCGGAGTTCCGGTTGCACCTGAAGTGAACGCTATTAACGCCGCATCGCGCGCTCGCAACGAGCCGTCATCACGCAGGACCGGCAGCGGCACCGGCGCTATCGGCGCATTCGCAAAGCGCTTGAAGTACCCGAGCGAGTGCCCGCGCGTTGAGAAGGACCATTCAGCAGCGGTGACATGAAACTTAATGCGGTGGAAGAGAGATCGACGCAGAAAACGCAGCAGGTGTGCTCGTGGTGAGCCGATGAACGCTGCTGGCTCGGCGTCTTGAATACAGCGGGAGAGGCGCTTGAGCCCGATTCCTGGGTCTACGAACACTGGCGTTGCTCCACGGCCTGCCACAGCCAGGCTCAGTGCAAGAAAATCAGCTCCCGGCGACACCAACATCAGTACCCTGTCACCTGGGGCGAGCCCCAGCTCAGAGAGTCCGCGCTGGTACTGGTTTATGAGCTTTACGAGCTCGCCGTAGTTAGTGTGTGCGTAGTGCAGGGCGCTGCCGTTAATCGGATCGCGCACCCAGCGAGGCGAAACAACTGCTGTGGCCGCTGGCATAGCCTCCGCTATTTTTACCACCCGGTCGTAAATCGCGTGGATGCTCCCTGTCTCGCGATCCTGGACGGTGCCGCTCGCAGTCGGCGCCTGCGTGTCTGCGCTAGCCGGGCGCGAAAGAAACTCCTTGATCGCTGGTATCGCAATCTGTGGAGCGTCGTCGAGCACAAGGTGCGATGCCTCAGGAATCTCAAGAATCTCCGCTTTCGGAAAATGTGCAGCAACCTTGCTGAGCATCTCTCGGTGGAAGCAGGGGTCTTGCAGGCCCCAGATAATTTTGACCGGCTTCTGCGCCACCTTCGGAAGCCCCGCCGCGATATCAAGCATCTGCGTGTACGTCGGGTGGTCTGCGTCGAATGGGATGTCTGCGACGAAGTCCCAGATTGCATCGCGCCGCTGTCGAGTGGTGTACGGAAGTCGGTATCCTGCAACGATATCTGGGGTCAGGCGCTTCGTGGCGCCCATCGAAGTCGTAAGTCGCACAAAGGTTGGGGTGTGTCGGGTAAGCAGCTTGCCGATCACCGGCATGGCAGCGAGCTTGATAATTGGCGGCAGGCTCTCTGTCTCCGTCAACGTCGTGTTGAGGTACACGATCCTTTCGACTGATTCGAGGGTGCGGAGCATAAATCCGGTTCCTAGCGGGCCACCCCAGTCATGCATGATGACCGAGAATTTAGTGAGACCGAGCTTTTCAACGAACTCTTGGAGCTGGTTAATTCGATCTATCGCGCGGTAACGCGTACCCGGAGTGCGATCAGAGAGGCCGCAGCCTAGGAAGTCAGGTGCGACGCAGCGGAACGAGCATTTCAGCTCACGAATAACGTTTCGGTAGAAGAACGACCAGGTGGGATTACCGTGGAACATCAAGACTACGGGACCGCTTCCCTCGTCGATGTAGTGCATCTTGTGGCCCGCTACGGTCACGAAACGGGACTGAAATGGAAGGACCTGATCGGACACCGACAGACCTCGCCCTACTACCACTCAATGCCCAGGAAGAGTGAGTTCAAGCCCGAGCCGAAGCCAGTTAGCATGATCTTGTCGCCCTTCTTGATTCCTCGTGGCTCCATTCCCGCGACGAACGCGGTGGGAAGCGCAGCGGAAACCAGGTTGCCGCGTGTCTGATAAATGGTGAACTCCTTGGTGTGGTCGAGCCCCATCGTCGCGTAGAAGGCCTCGTTAACCTGTCGCCCAACCTGGTGACAGAATACGTGGTCGATGTCGTCGCGGCTCCAGCCGATCGTCTCGGAAGCGTCGCTCCATGTTCGTCCGCCGAGCAGAGCCGCGGCAGCGAGCAGCTTCGAGGACTCCGTTTCCATGACCGGACCGAGAGGCGGGCTGTCAACGAGGTGATAATCGACGTTCCCCGTGCAGAGGTCACAGTGCTGCGTCGCAGATCGCGTAGCTCCGCCAAGGATCTTGTGCTTTGTCTTCGAAATGCTCTCGTGGCAGAGCACGTACGCCACCGCACCAGAGCCGATGGTGAACGTCGGAAGCAGCTTGAGCAGCTTGTCGCGAGTAAGCTGCCGTCCCTCAAGCACGTTGGTGAACGTGTTGTCGATCATGCAACGAGTGTGCTCGGCAGACACAACGACACCCGCTTTGACCATTCCGCTCTCAATCAGGTTCGAGAGGAAGAAAATTCCATCCATGAAGCCAAGGCATGCGTTGCTGACGTCGAGCGCTATGCCGTTTTCGTCCAGGCCTAAGTTGCGGTGGATAAGGCATCCGGTCGCTGGCTCAAAGTAGTCGCGCGTCACCGAGCAGCTAAACAGCGCTCGAATCTCGCTTTGGCTGATGCCCGAACGCTCGATCGCTTCGCGCACAACAGTTGTACCAAGCTCGCTCGGACGCTCCGAGAGGTCCCAGAGGTGGCGGCCGCTAATTCCCGTCAAGCGCTCGAGCGTGCCGAACGGAAGGCCGAGGTCTTTGTAGACGTGCGCAATCCTGTCTTCGATCTCGTCTGAGGTAAGGATCTGCGGCGGGGTGAGAGTCGACCACGACTCTAGGCAAACATGCTTGTAACGAAATGCGACCATAGCGAGGATTGCTCAATTTAAAAGACGACGGGACCTTCCGGATCCAAGCGAAGCGACGACGCTCAGGAAAACCTCAAACCACGGCCGTGATGCCGTCTGAGTTGACGCCCCAATTTGTCGAGTGACCCCGACGGTGCCTAAAACCCCGTAACCGTAGGGGCGGGAAATACCACATTGCGGTAGGTAGTACAAACGTCGCGCGGGCCTGTCACGCCTCGTAAAGACCTGGTGGCTTCCTCACCTAACTACCTGGCGATGATGCACTTTCCTGGCGCCGGTTAGCGCACCTGCCCTGGCTCGCGAAGCGGCCCAATGTAGCAGCCACACCGCCCACATCTGAACCAAAAATAAGCCAGTCCTGGCTCACGCCATCAGTCCAGCAGCCGCCGCACCTCTTCCCCACGCAGCCGCGATAACTGGGCGTATTCAGCCTCAACAAGCCTCCTGAGGCTACATTCGCGAAGAGATTCAGCAAGCAACCAAGCCTGTTGGACCTGCCGGACCGCCGGCGATGATGCTTCAATATTGGCTCGCTGCACCTCTGTCCGAGCACCCCAGACATGATTAATTGCCTCTGACGTTTCGCGAGCCGCAAGGACCGCCTCTTCAAGCCCAGATAAAACGAGGCTGTGTTGGACACTTGAGCAACCGATGGTTCCAAATTGTCCAGTGCTAGGGGGTTTATCGGGACGGACGCTTTCAGCACTCGGCAAAACAGCCGCAGTAAGGCGCCGATACGGCGAATCCGACGGAGCACCTTTCGATGATTTGAAGCGGAAACCACTCATGGTTCACCCCTCTGCTCTTAACTTTTTCCTTCCATCCTCTTAATGGGTCTATCGACCGCTCTGCAGGGCTCTCAATGCTTCCACGCTATTTTATGTAACGCCGTTTCCTATTTATCACGCGATCTTCGAAATAATCACTGTCTTTCAATATGTTACAACGACTAGAAGGGTTCTACCCGTGAGTTGAGCCGCCTTATCTTCGGTGCTGCTGGACCACTATCGAGGGTATACTCGTAGGCTGTACTTGTTACTCTACGACCGAGTCGATTGGGGTGAGCGAGACTTCCCACTTTCTTGGGGATTTTGCTTCCAGAGCTCTCGTTCTTGCCACCCGAAAGCTGTTTCCACCGTTCAAGGACCCTTTGAATGTCAGAATCCCCGTTGCAAGCATTTTCGTCGAGTTTCGTTAAGCAAGTCTTAGCTCTCCTCCCCCCCACGCAACTAACAGTCCTGAGCCGAATATCGTATGCCGCGGCTTCTGATGCCGAATCGAGACTGGCTGCTTTCCTCAACCAGCTCTTCGCGCGGGCGACACCCGAAATGATTAAGAACCGACCAGCGGCTGAAGTCGCCGCAATTGCGGCGTCTTGCTTGCGAGTAATCGACTCCGTGGCCTCAGCTCCCGATCGGATCTCTCTCAGCATTGAACAAGACGGCTCCGTTGCTCGGCTCTTTTTGGCCCTCGATGATCATCCCTTCATCATCAGTTCTATAGCCGAACGGCTATCGGATGCCGGGGCCCGTGTAGCTGCGTTCTTCCACCCCGTCGTTCGGTACAGTGGAAAACCGATTGCTCTTTCGTACGTCGAGCTGGCGGATGCAGCCGAACTCGACGCATCGCGATTACTTCCCCGACTACAAGAGACACTTCAGCTCCTGAGGCAAGTAGTTC
>CAZZJR010000083.1:0-11664 GCA_964654585.1 uncultured Bdellovibrionales bacterium | reverse complement strand
GTGGCGCCAGGCAGCATCCGCTCGATCGGGCAGGGGCAGATCCTTCGCATCCCGTCGATGCCGGTGACACCAGTCGATACCACCGGCGCCGGCGACGCCTTTAACGGCGGCCTAGCAGCCGGGCTGGTCAAGTTCCAGGGCGACCTCGTGCAGGCTATTCGCTACGCAACCGTCGTTGCGGGGCTCTCGACCGAGCGAGCTGGAACCGCACCAGCGATGCCGAGCGCAGAGGACGTTACCCGATTTTCGCAGTTTTACTCGTAACTGGAAGGAGTGCCGATATGCCGTACATTACCCGCAAAGACCGCAAGCAGTACCAGGAGATCCTTAACTCGCTCGCCGAGATCATCCCGCAAGACCGCATGCAGCGCCCGGGGCACATGAACTACATCGTGAGCCTCCTGATTGAGAAGGTGTACGGCAAGGAGATGCGCTACGCCGACCACAACGAGGTGATGGGATTCCTAAACTGCATCGCGCTTGAGTTCTACCGCCGAAAGACAGCGCCGTACGAGGACCTCAAGATCACCGAAGAGGGTGACCTGACCGACCTCTAGGGCAGCTCGCTGCCCGCTCCAGGCCGCTCCGGATACAACTGAATTCGTTGCAGAAAGTGGTCCGGAGCCACAGGAACCGACTCATCCAGACACGCAGCTTGTTCGAGTAACGGCTACAGCCATGGTACATCAGAGAGGCTCCCCTAGCTTAGAACTAAGGAGTCCTTTCGCTCGTGCAACCAGCTAACGGCCCAGACAGTCAGCTCAGCAGCGCCTCGATGCCCGACGTCGACCGCGCGCAGATCTCGCTCGGAGATTCACACGCTTCCCGAGTCGCGCTCGCCCAGGCTGCTCTAGCTGCCGCATCCGACGAGCGCGCGCCGTACCTGGAGCGGCTACGGCTCCTGAGCGAGCTTCTGCCGCGGGCCCTTCCGCCCAACACGCTCGCCCTCCCGGAGAACAGGGATATCGCCGTGGCTGTTACCGAATCAGCAGCGACAGCCTTCTCCTACCCCGGATTCTCGGGCATGCAACGTGACTTCGCTGAAGTTGTAAATCCAACCCTCCTTCTCGCCGCCGCACTCACTCTTGATGATTGCAGCCCGCAGGAACTGGTGGCCGTCGCACAGTCGTGCGCTCACCAGGACAAGAGAGGGAAGCTCATGTACGGCGGGCTCGTCGACCGGACCCTTGCGTTGGTAGGCTCGGCTTCCGCGCAGCACCTCGCTGAGATCTTCTGCGCCGTCCCCTGCTCGAAGGCCGATCCGGAAAAGCTTGCGCAGCTCGCTCAGATCATCATTGAGCGCGCCCACGAGTTGCCCTCGGCGACCCTCATTCGGTACGCCCAGGCCTTGTGCCTCCAAAGCCTCAACAGCCCGCTCTTAGCCCAGCTGCTCGGCGACGAGATCCTGCGCCGGGTACACGGCGAGCCGTTCTCAACTTCGTGCTCGCTATGCGACAACTTCCGCTCACTGTGCCGGCAGAGCGCAGGGCACAACCACTCAAGCCGGCCGCCGAGCAAATATCCCGAGCTCGGTGCTGTCTACGATTCTTGGCTCTCTCAGCTTGAGGCGCGCTCAGCAGAGATGCTCCCGCGCCTCGTATCGAGCCGAGAGCGCGCCAAGGCTGCTGGTGCGAACGGAATACCCGGGTACACCCAGCGGCTTTCGCAGCTTGAGCAGGATTTTCTCGCAGCCCCCTCAACCTACAGCGCGAAAGACTGCGTGGCGATCGTCAATGCCTGCAGCCGGCTGCCCTTCCGCAGCCGCGAACTGCACGATGCGGTAAGCGCGCGCCTCTCCGCGCACGTCGGCTCGTTTTCTCTTGAAGACCTATCGTCCGTCGTTGGCGCCTTTGGGGTTCTCGGCTACCGAGACCTGAGCTTCCTCAGCCGAGCTACGAACGCAGCGGTTCCCCGCTTCGACGAAATGTTGCCGCGTGAGGTATTCGGACTAGTCGTTGGGCTCTCTGAGCTGCACGAGCTCTCGCCTGAGGTCGCTCGACTCGCCGTCGCTCACGTCAACCGCGCCCCGGAGCGATACTCTGACTGCGACCGTGCGCAGCTTCTCTGGCGTGCGGCTGCCTCGTCGGCCGAACCAGGAGTGGCTCACCGAGCAAGAGAGGATTTCTCATCCAATCTTGAGCCAGGTGCCTGGACTCGCACCTTTCAAACGCTGCTGCTGTGCGGGGAATTTCCGAAGGTCGACCTGAAGGACCCAGCGATCGAGCGGCGCCTGAAGAGATTTTCAACCGTTCCCCCGTCACGCCTTGAGATGTCCGTGGTTAGCGGGCTCACCGCTTCTCTCCGCGGCGTCTCCGTGCAGATAATTCCCAATCCGCTCGTGGCGGGGGTCGAGGTAGATATCCTGGTTAAGACACCGCGCAAGCAATTCATCGTCGAAGTAGACGGAGACAGGTTCCACCAGCTGTACGGCCCGGACGGAGCGGCCCTGCTGTTCGGCTCGGACGTGATTCAAGACAAGATCTTTAACCGACTAAACTACACCGTCTTCCACATCTGCTCCTCGGAGCTAAAGAACTATAGATCGTTCCGGACGGTGATCGAGGAGATCTCAAGGAAGATCCGGCGAGGGATCGACAGTGAGGCGTCACTCGGCACGAGGTCCCCTGCTGCGGAATACCCCTTCAGCCCGGTCATTCCGGAGAATAAAGCTCCTAATTTGCCCCCGCTTGGCGCCTCACAGAGCAAGCGGCCGGGCCGCCAGAGCTAGCTCGGTCCTCCATTCTGACCCCGCACCTGAAGCCGCCAGACGTCCGTAGAGATCTCTGTGACCGTAAAGCGGTCCCGAAGGGTCTGTAGCTCTTCCGCTGACAGGAGACGCGCATCGACGAGAACAATCACGCCGCTAGCGACCTCTCGCTCAAGGGCGTCGAGGGACTCAATCGCTGTTGTTACGAAAGCCTCCTGCGCTCCACCCGCCAATAGCAGCCTGTTGCGGTGGTCTGTCGGGCTTACGCCGCTCACGGAATCGGACTCAATCTTTTTCGGGGCGAGGAGCTTCGAGGCATACTCCACGCGTCTCGAAGCAGGAGCCGTCCGCGTGAGAGTGACCGCCTCTACCAAGGCCGGATTGCGAGACGTTACGACCCTCACGGAACCATCCCCCGCAAGCGCAGAACAAATTCCGCTTAGCGCCTCAAGCTGATCGAAAGTCTCTGTGCTTCGTGCGTCGACCCTGTGTGCCGCTGCCCAAGCAGTCAGCACACCAGCAGCCAGGGACAGTATCGCAATACGCTGCAGCGCCGCTTCAGAGACACGCTGAACCATCCGCACTACTCCCACCGCAGCAACAGGCGCAAGCACGACCGCGCTCGGCTCAAAGTAGAGCTCCCACGGCCAGAAGTAGACCAGGTGGAAGGCCACTGTCCCGAGCGAGGCAATCAGCGCAGCCGCCTCGGCACTCAATCCCCGGCTACCATCCCCCGCCGAGCGCCACACCATAACCATGCCGAAGATCGCGAGGGGGAGCATCACCACGATCCCGCTCTCCGTCAGAGCCCCGAAGTTATCCACAAGATATCCCAAGCTGAAGAGAAGCTGTGGATAATCGTACGGGATCGGGCTCCAAAAATTGTAGCCGCTGCGCAGCGGATCGCCGAACACCGCTGCGTTGTGCCAGCCCGTGAGCGCAGCCCAGAGGAGAAGAGGACCAAGAGTTGCTGCAAGCCCAAGCTTCGGAGCCCTCGCCTCTCGCCACCTCGCACAGAGAACCGGCAGCGCGAAAAGAACCGAAAGGGGCCGACATGCCGTCGCGAGCATGATCGCCAGCCCCGCACAGAGCCAGCGATAGAGCCCCGCATCCCTGCTCGCCACCGCACAGAAGAGCGCAACGAGCGAGAAGGCTGCCGCTGGCGCAGTGGAGAGCACCTCTTGAGAAGACCCAACGAAGGCTGGCAGCATCAGCACGAGCCCCGCAGCAACAAATCCCGCCGACCGAGAGAGGAGCCGAACACCCGTCAGGTACGCTACCCCAACACTGATCGCCGCGCAGAGCGCGACCCCGTACACCCCAGCGCCTAGCGACCCAGCGCCAAAGAGCAGCAGGGACGGAACAATCACGAAGAGCGGAAATCCTAGTGGGTAGCGTGGCGGAAACGCCGCGCCATCGAGCGTGATAGAGAACGACCCGTGCAGCAGCAAGTTGCGCGCGGACACCGCGTACTCAACCGAATCCGGCGAGACCCGCAGCGACGCTGCATGATCAATTGAAGGAAAAAGTATCGTTGTTGCGAGCAGCGTCAAGAGCAGCGCAGTCCAGCGGTCGACGCGCTCAACGCTCCGCACAACCGTCACGAGGCCAGAGATCGCAAACAGGGCGAGCACCACGAGCGGAACGGCTGCGACAACGGCGGGGCTCAGAGAGAGGACGGGGAATGCGCTTGCGGAAGCTGGCATGGCGGTAGTTTGCCTTGATACTGGGTGGGGGGCTAGGCGGAAGATGTTTCTGGGTTGAGGAGCTAGGAGGGGGAGGAAGCACAAAGAGGGCGGCGAGGGGGGGGTGAGGGGGGAGCGTTGTTACCTCTCGCTGTTCTCTCAACTCCTTTCGTAAATACCAACCTGCCACTAGCGGCAGGAAGAAAGAAGAACAAAAGGGCGATGAGCGAGGAAGATTTTTTCCCCTCGCTGTTCTCACCGCTCTCTTTGTAACCACTCCGCCGCCACTAGCGGCGGGAAGAAAGAAGAACAAAGAGGCCGCGAGAGCGGTTAGGAAGGAGAAATTTTATCCCTCATCGTTATCACCGTTCCCTTTGTGAAAACTCAGCGAAAGCAATCGCTCTTGCAGCTCCCCAGATGCAGACATGGAACGAGATCTAGCCAAGAACCAACTTGGCGAAGCGGTAGACCAGCTTCTTCTGCTCTTCGAACGAGTCAAACTTAATGACCACCGTGGCCGAGGTGCCGCTCCCTGTCACTTCCTCAACAACGCCGTTGCCAAAGGTAGGATGAATAACGCGGACACCCGCGGAGAGCTGCTCAAGCGCAGCTGGGTCTTTCTCAAAGTACTCCTTCGGAGTCTCTGGCTTCTTTGAAATAGTATCCGCTGGTGCAAGCATGTTCCGAATCTGGTCGAGCGACACGTTAGCTCTTGGCTCTGGCCGCTCTGCTCGGCGCGCGAAGCCCTGCTTGCGCTTCCATGAGGAGAGCCCCTCGTCGTCTCCGCCGTCCTCGTCATCAAACGAGAATCGTGGGTAGCCCTCGAGGAAGGTCGCGCCCTGCGATCGTTCGGTGCCGACAGCCATGAGACGCTCGCCGGCAACATCCTTCGCGAAGCGGCTGACGACTCGTGCCCCGCCGGAGCTTCCCATGCTGCCGCCCGAAGCGAACATGCCGCGGTAGTAGGAGCGCGTGAGGTAGAGCAGCTTCATGGCGCGCGTAATCCCGACGTAGCACAGCCGCCGCTCCTCTTCGAGCCCGACGGGATCGTCGAGCGAGCGGTAGTGGGGCAGGAGCCCCTCTTCGAGGCCGCACAGGAACACCACCGGGAACTCGAGCCCCTTGGCCAAGTGCAGCGTCATGAGCGAAACCGTATCTGGCTTCTCCGTTGGCGTCTGCGCCCCACTCTCAGCAGCCGGGATATCCGCGCTAGACGTGAGCGAGATGCGGTCGAGGAAGTCCTTAATGTCGGCCTCACGCTCGACACCCTCACGCTCCATCGTGCGCCCGAGGGCCGAGAGCTCCTGCAAGTTCTCTATGCGCGACTGCGCGGTCGGATCCTTCATCGCTGCGAGCCGTGGTCCGTACTCCGTGCGCTCAACGATAAAGCTAATGAGCTGCCCGAGCGGCATCTGTGAAGCGGCTGTCTTGAGCTCTACCACGAGCTCCATGAACTTCTTGACGCTCTTGTTCTCTTCAGCCACCGCAACAGCAGCGTGCAGGAACGGCACCGACGCACGGCGCGACTCCTCTGCAATTGCAAGGATCGCCTGCGCCCCAATGCCACGCGGCGGGGTGTTCACCACGCGCTGAAAGGCCTGGTTGTCTGACGGGTTCACGAGGAGCCGCAGGTACCCCAAGATGTCCTTCACCTCTTTGCGGTCAAAGAACTTCAGGCCGCCATAGATCTTGTACGGCACCTTGGCCCGCACGAGCGACTCTTCAAGCGCTCGCGTCTGTGCGTTCGTGCGGTACAGCACGGCGATCTCAGAGTGCTTGTGCCCTGACGACACGAGCTTCTTGATCTCTGAGGCGATAAACTCTGCCTCCATGTTCTCGTCGTAGCCGATGAAGGTGCGAATTTTCTCGCCCGAGTCGCCCGCCGTCCAGAGCTTCTTCGCCTTGCGCGACTTGTTCTTCTCAATCACCGCGTGCGCCGCGTCGAGGATCGTCGACGTCGAGCGGTAGTTCTGCTCGAGCTTCACTACCTGCGTGTTCGGGAAATCTTTCTCAAACTCGAGGATGTTGCTCACCGTCGCGCCGCGGAAGCCGTAGATCGACTGGTCGTCGTCGCCCACCACGAAGAGGTTCCGGCGCGGCTCTGCGAGCAGCCGGATGAACATGTACTGAACCTTGTTGGTGTCCTGGAACTCGTCGACGAGGATGTAGTGCAGCGTGCGGCGGTAGTACTCAAGCACATCCGGAAACTCGCGCAGCACCCGCACCGCGTTCACGAGCAGGTCGCCGAAGTCCATCGCGTTCGCTGCGAGGAGCAGCTGCTGGTAGCGCGCGTACACCTGCGCTTGCAGGTCGCTCTCTACGCTAAAGGCGTTCTTGCCGGCCTCAGCCGTGAGGACGTAGTTGTTCTTCCAGCGATCGATCGCGCGAGAGAAGCCGTCGAGCGGGTAGCGGTCTTCGTTGATGTTGAGCTCTTGGATGACCTGCTTTAAGACCCCCTTAGTGTCCTGCTCGTCGTACACCACGAACTGGTTCGAGTAGCCCAGGTGGTGCGCGTTGTGCCGGAGGATGCGAAGCCCGGCTGAGTGAAAAGTCGAGATCCAGAGACCGTCGGCCGCCTCTGCCAGCAGCCCCTTGAGCCGCGACCGCATCTCTTCTGCTGCCTTGTTTGTGAAAGTTACCGCGAATATACGGTCTGCGCGGACGCCAAGCTCACCGATGAGCTGCGCCACGCGGTGCGTCAGCACGCGGGTTTTTCCGCTGCCCGCGCCAGCGAGCACCAAGATCGGACCGTCACCGTGCTGAACGGCTTGCTGCTGGGGCTCGTTAAGCCCGGCTAAGAGATCGTGAGCCATACCAGAAGAACATTCGGCGGATTCGCCGGAATTGTTGCCTAGAGGGAGAGAAGGTTGGTCGCCAAACATCGGAGAGGGCTCCTCATCACCTGTTACTACGTGGTGCCGGCACCTCGCCCGCCCACCTTAAGCAGCACTACTGAGTGCGCCAAGAAGCTGAGCTGACGCTTTGCCGAACAGAGAAGAGGGAAGATACAAGGAAGGGGGTGGGAGGGGCAAATACCTAGTGACGCAGAAGCGCCGTTACTAAGATTCTCTCGCTAAGCAGCCGGCGCGCCCCAACTCACGCCACGCTCCGCCTGCGCTGCGGCGCTCGTTACCGCTCGCGGCGTGCTACGTGCTGGTCGCGCAGCGAAACCTTCGCAACACTGTAGGCAGCTCCACCCGGGCCGTAGATCGAGATTTGGTGCGAAACGAAGCGCGCGACGTACGCGAGAGCGATGGAGGCACACACAAAATCGAGGCCTGGGATAATTCCGATGTTCATAACGATCCTCTGTTACGGGTTAGCAAACGTTCTTTCTATTGTTTTTCTATAGCAGTGATCTGCTCCCCTTCAAGTCTTTTTCTATATCCGAAAGAGCATCAACCCCAAAAATTTGATGTGCGGGTCGAGTTGTCAGTGACTTGCGCTAGCAAACGGCGTTCAGATAGGGACTCTAGCCCTTTTTCGCACCCCGGATTTTTCTGCTACTGTGCCGCGGATGTCGGAGTACAACCGTAAAGACCACCTCTACCAAAAAGCCAAAGAAGAGGGCTACCGCTCACGCGCGGCATACAAGCTCGTAGAGGTGCAAGATGCCTACAAGATTATCAAATCTGGCAACAGCGTGCTCGATGTAGGGGCCTGGCCGGGTGGCTGGACGCAGGTCGCTCTCAACTACGTGGGCGACTCCGGCTCAGTCACCGCCATCGACCTGCAGGCCCTCGACCCGATTGACGACCCGCGCTGCAAGCTAATCGCCGGGGACGCACGAGACTTGGAGCAGATCCTCGGCACGGGCGATCCGTCATTCGACGTTGTTGTGTCCGATATGTCGGCGAAGCTAACCGGGATTAAGGAGGCTGACCAAGCGGCCGCTGTCGGCTGCGCCGAGCTAGCGCTCTACGTGGCGCAACAAAACCTGAAGCAAGGCGGCAACTTCCTCGTCAAAGTGTTCAAGGGCGGCGATGTCGAAGGGTTTGTCAAATCAACTCGCCCCATGTTTAATAAGCTCCTGCGGTCGGAGCTCAAGTCCAGCCGCAACACCTCGAACGAATTCTACGTAATCGGCCTCGGATTCAAGCGCTAGCTCCCCAGGAACCCCACCCTAATGAACCTCGTCGCCACCACCCAACAGGTCGGAGCCTTCATCATCGACACAACCGAGCAGTGGGGGCGATCGTGGATCTTCCTGTACCGCACAGTGCTGGCCCTCTTTAAGCCGCCGTACCGGCCCTTCCTCTACATGACCCAGCTGCTTCAGATCGGGGTGAACTCCATGCTCGTAATCGGGCTGATCGGGCTCTTCACCGGTGCCGTGCTTGCGGTGCAGGGCGAGTACACGCTCGCGAAGTTCGGCGCTACCGCCTACACCGGCCCAGCCGTTGCGCTGAGCCTCATTCGAGAGCTGGGGCCGGTGCTTACAGCGCTCATGGTTATTGGGCGTGCCGGATCAGCCGTGACAGCGGAGCTCGGAATCATGCGCATCACCGAGCAGATCGATGCCCTGCGCTCGATGGCCGTTGATCCGATGAAGTACCTGATGGCCCCGCGCGTTGCCGCTGGCGTCATCGCCATGCCGCTCCTGTGCGGCATGTTTAACGTGGTTGGCATCTTCGGCGGGTACGCAGTTGCTGTCGGGCTTCTCGGCTTAAGCCCCGGAACGTTCATGAGCCAGATAATGTCTTCCGTCGGGCTGGTCGACGTCTGGTCAGGCTTCATCAAGGCGACCGTCTTCGGCCTCATCTTCGGCTGGGTCGCCTGCTACAAAGGGTACACCTGCGGGTTCGGCGCACAGGGTGTGAACAAGGCAACAACTCAATCGGTAGTCACGGCGTCGGTAGCGGTGCTGATCGTCGACTACTTCCTCACCTCTGTCCTCACTCGCGTGTTCATGAAGTAGCCGGATGATCTCTGTACGAAACGTCTACAAGAGCTTCGGCTCACAGGTTGTGCTGGACGGGGTGACGATGGAGATCGAGCCCGGGAAGACCACGGCTGTCGTGGGCCCGAGCGGTGTCGGTAAATCGGTGCTGCTCAAGCTCATCATGGGCATCATGACACCCGACGAAGGCGAGATCTTCATTGAGGGCGAGAACATCACCGCTGCGCGCAGCGAGTCGCGCAAGAACGAGATTCGCCGCTCGCTCGGCGTTCTCTTCCAGGGCGCTGCGCTCTTTGACTCTCTCACGGTATACGACAACATCGCATTCCCGCTCCTCGAGCGAACCGGCTGCAGCGCACAGCGCGCACACGAGAAGGTGCTCGACATCGCCGAGTCGCTCAGCCTCACACCGTACCTGACAAACTTTCCGGAGCAGGTCTCCATCGGCATCCGCAAGCGCGTCGGTATGGCGCGGGCGCTCGTCACCGAGCCGAAGGTGGTGCTCGTGGACGAGCCCAACACCGGCCTCGATCCGCTCGACGGTCAAGAGGTTTACGATTTGATCAATGCGTGCAAAAGTCAGTGGGGATTCACCGGGTTGGTGATTAGCCACGAGCTTCCTGAGGTTTTCCAGGTGTCTGACCGGGTGGCGATGCTGCTCGGCGGCCAGGTGATCTGCGAAGGAACTCCGGCAGAGCTAATCGCCTCCACAGACCCCGCAGTACAGCAGTTCCTCAACGGGAGAACGGATGGACCAATCAAAATACAGTAGCCCAACAGGCGCGCCGCGACTAACGGTGCCCAAGCGCAGCGTGTCCCTCGAG
Source organism: uncultured Bdellovibrionales bacterium (assembly GCA_964654585.1). Classification (GTDB taxonomy): domain Bacteria; phylum Bdellovibrionota_C; class UBA2361; order UBA2361; family OMII01; genus OMII01. The sequence continues at coordinate 1,548 of CAZZJR010000083.1, read as the reverse complement.
TTCTTCGTCGGGCTGTTCGCCATGGCTGGAGTTGGCGCTGCCGCCTACCTCGCCGTCGGACTCGCGGGTCTTGAGTTCGGGACGAGCAACAAGTACGACATTTACGCGGAGTTCGACAACATCTCCGGCCTCAAGTACGGCGCCTCGGTCGAGATCGCGGGGGTGCCGATCGGCTCCGTGTCTGAGATAAACTTGAAGGACCCGGTAGCTCGCATCACCCTCAAGCTCGACAAGTCGATCCAGATAAAGGACGACGACATCGCGTCGATCCGCACCAAGGGCATCATCGGCGACCGCTACGTGAAGATTTCGCGTGGGGCGTCCGACAAGTACATCGAGCCGGGCGGCACGATGGTTGAAACAGAGTCGGTTGTTGATATCGAAGACGTCATCGGAAAAGTTGTACACAGCTTAAGCGGTGACAAGGAAGAAGACGAGAAGGGCGACAAGCCCAAGAAAGAAGAGTAAACGATAGGAGTGCCTCATGTACCGCATAGCAGCCCTGCTCATCGCAACCGCTGGACTGATTCTGTCGGCCGCCGCTCCAGCCAAGGCGCAGACTCCGCCCTCGCCGAAGCTGGAGATGCAGAAGACGATCGATGACATCATCAAGGTCGCTTCTCAGTACCCCGACGACGCACAGAAGACGACTCGTCGCCAGAAGCTGCGCGAGCTGATCAACCCGAAGTTCAACTTCACGGAGATGTCACGGCGCTCGCTCGGCGCGAACTGGAACGAGATAACCCCGGCGGAGCAGAAAGACTTCACCACCGTGTTTTCGGAGCTTCTAGCCCGCACGTACCTCTCAAAGATCGAGACGGTGAAGCCAGGCATGGTGAAGATTGATTCTGAGTCGGTGAATCCGCCGAAGGCCTCGGTCAAGACGACTGTCATCAGCAAGGGCGACAACTTCCCAATCGAGTACAAGATGTCATTCGAGGACGGACGCTGGCAGGTGTACGACGTCGTGATCGAGAACATCGGCCTGATCGGCAACTACCGCAACGAGTTTTCTGGAATCATCCGCAAGGAGAAGTTCGAGGGGCTCATGTCACGCCTGCGGCAGAAGGTTGCGTAAGTGCCTTCGCTCACCCTGCAGGAAGTCTTAAACGAGTACTCAGGCGGCCCACAAACCGGGGTGTTTACCGACGGCGGCTGCCAGCCTAACCCCGGGCCCGGCGGCTGGGGCTACGTGTACGTCGTAGACGGCGAGATTCTTCGGCACGACCACGGCCACGAGCCGCAGACCACCAACAACCGCATGGAGCTGACCGCTCTCATCAACGCCTTCTCCTCGCTCCCTGAAGACGCCGAGATTGAGATCTACTCAGACAGCGAGCTGTGCGTGAAGACTATCAACGAGTGGGCGAAGTCGTGGGAGAAGCGCGGCTGGAAACGCAGCAGCGGCCCTATAGCAAACCTTGAGCTCGTGCAGGAGCTCTACTCGCTCGCGCAAGCGCGGCCTAACGTAAAGCTTAAGTGGATCAAGGCGCACAACGGCTGGCTGTGGAACGAGTATGCTGACTCGCTCTCGACGGCTTGGACGCG
>CAZZJR010000082.1:0-11915 GCA_964654585.1 uncultured Bdellovibrionales bacterium | reverse complement strand
TGGAAAGCGTGTATAGGCTAATCCCCTATCGGGGGTTCGAATCCCCCTCTCTCCGTATCTTTCCGATTCGGACTTGGCTGAGGCCAAGATCCGAATTAACGGCCAGGGCTACGCGCCCTGGACCATCCGATGATCTTTCCGATTCGGACTTGGCTGAGGCCAAGATCCGAATTAACGGCCAGGGCTACGCGCCCTGGACCATCCGATGATCTTTCCGATTCGGACTTGGCTGAGGCCAAGATCCGAATCGTCGTGGGGAGGCATAGCACTCCCCCTCCTCCTCTTTCTCCTGCACCTGCACTAACTCTTGCTCATAATCGGGACTCTTCCACGACTTGCCCACGAAATTCCCGAGGGACTGAACGGATTAGGACCAGGAATTCAGTGCAAGTGCAGGAGAAGGAGGAAGAAAAAGAGAAGGATTTGCGGGCAGCGACTATCCAGCACCTCCTGCGACGGTATCCGCAGCCTAATTTACGAAGATCGACTGTCCCTCCTCGTCGACAACATCCTCATAGTGCAGTGGTCGTACGCACTCCAGCTGTGCGCGAACTCGCCTCACCTGCTGAAAGACCTCTTCTAAGTTGTCAGTGTAGGAGAACACAAGCACGAGAAAGAAATCATTGAGGGTCGCCCCAATCTCGTTGAGGGCAACGAGCAGCTTGTCGACTTTCTCCGGCCCATTCATGTTGTCGCACTGCGCAAGCCAGGACAGCGCCGATTTCGTCGCGCCGTTACATACCTTATCTCTAATCGTGGTTCTCTGGCGCATAACCCCTCCTCTCCCGAACCTATGCTTCTGTTATGTGCAACATCCATTAAAGCGTTTCATCTCCCTCGCCGCAGCTTCTGCCGTTGTTCCTTTGCGAGTGCTGCTCGCACGGTGCTCCGGCGCAAGACAGGAGCCAGAAAAAACAGGTCCGAAGAAAAACTAACTCCTTGCCTCACCCAAAACCGTGGTAAAGAACCCGAAGCAAACAGCTTCGATATGAGCCGGACAGCAGCAACTTTTCACTCCAAAGACCAGCAAGTCCTCGCGATCGGCGAGCTGCTTTGGGACCTACTCCCAAGCGGCAAGATGCTCGGCGGTGCTCCTGCTAACTGCTGTTTTCGCCTATCTCAGCTCGGAATCCACGCGCGCATGGCCACGCGAATTGGCGAGGACTCTCTCGGCGAAGAACTCGCCTCGACCCTCGCCCAGAGAGGCTTTGATCTCTCCCTCGTCCAGCGAGATCCATCGCTGCCAACTGGCACGGTGGATGTGCTCCTCAGCGCAGACGGCTCACCCGACTTCACCATAAACTCGGGCGTCGCGTACGATGCGCTAGAGGCAACTGCCGACCTGCTCTCTGCTGCCGCGGAGAGCGCGCTGGTGTGCTTTGGGACACTCATTCAGCGAACTCGCGCGGCTCAGGCTGTGGTTCTGAAGCTCCTCGAAGCTGCTCCGCAGGCTATTCGATTCCTCGATATCAACTTGCGCAAGAATTGCTTCTCTCGCGACACAATCAGCGCATCTTTCGAACATGCCACGATTGTAAAGCTCAACACGGGCGAGGTAGAGACGGTGGCGAGGCTCCTCGGAATACGCGCGAGCACCGAGAGAGGTCGGGTAGCAGAGCTTCTACAGCTTTTCGCTCTGGAATGTGTGCTTGTCACCCGCGGCGCTCACGGGGTGTTCGCCCTGCACCGCAGCGGAGAGGAGGTCGATCTGCCTGGAATTTCTGTAGTGGTCGCTGACACAGTAGGATCTGGCGACTCCTTTTCGGCAGGCTTCATCGCCCAAAGACTCGCCGACGCTCCACTGGCGACGTGTTGCCACTTCGGCAACATCAACGGCGCACTCAATGCGACCCTCAAGGGGGGCATGCCCCAGATCTCGCCGCAGGTTCTCGAAGAATTCAGCGCAATTCACCCCTTGAGCCTGCGCTAGTGTACGACGCACAGTATTTTTGCCTCAGAACTCTGGATACGTTATGGATCGATGGTCATGGATGTAACCCCATCTCCCCAGCTGCTTGAATCACTCATGGACGAGGCCCTCGCAGAGGCGCGAAAGGCCCAGAGCGCCGGGGAGGTTCCCGTTGGCGCAGTCGTGTGGCATGCCGGAAGCATCGTAGGGCGGGGACGAAATACCGCCGAGAAGGATGCGCACGTTGTGTCGCACGCTGAGATTCACGCAATTACCGAGGCCTCGCGCTGCCTGGGCGGCTGGAGGCTCAGCGAATGCATCCTCTGCGTTACGCTAGAGCCTTGCACGATGTGCCTTGGCGCAATCCGGCTCGCCCGCATCCCGAGCATTGTCTTCGGTGCTGGTGACTCAAAGCAGGGCGCTGTCGGGTCGCTGTACGATCTAAGTCTCGATGAGCGCCTCGGCCCGCCGCCCCGAGTTATCCGCAATATCAGGCGGGAATCGTGTGAGGCGCTTCTGAAGGATTTCTTCAAGTCGATTCGAGGCTAGCTGCACCCAACGACTGCCTCAACGAGTGTCGTTTGCGCCGGCGTCCTACTTCAGGTCGCTTGGGCGCAGGCCGTGCTTATTCATCCGCTCCCACTTGAGTGAGGGGGACTGCTTCATCCGCTCCTGCACTTCTCTCGAGAAGAGAGGCACCGCTGAGGTCAACATCTCAAGACCGACTTGAAACGCGCTTACGTGGAGAGTCGCTTCACCATCTTCTCTCGCCCTGCGAGCCTTCTCAGCCATCTCAGCGCGAATTTTAGTTATGACTTCTTGCGGAATGAATGCCTTCGAGAAGAAATGACGATCGTAGTGTTCGAGGCAACCGTGCTTGAGGTAGCGGGTTGTGGAAGCCTTCGATTTAACGCCCTCTTCTCGGTCACGGCAGAAGAGCTGGACAAGCCGCTGGAGATCGCGGAGGTTCACCGGCTGGCCCTCTGAATCTATGGCGCGAGCTGCCACCACAACTTTCACAGACTCCAGGGATGAGCGAATTGCGCAGACGTCCAAGACGGAGGTCTGGCCATTTGGATCAATCGTCTTGTACTGGAGGAGCTTCTCGATATCGGACGTTATGACGACCGATATGTCTATCTTGTTGCCAGTAGGCTGTGAGCCTTTAAATGGGCTGCCATAGCCGTGCTTCATCAGATACTGCCGCAACTCATACTCGAAAACGGTCATGTCAGTGCGTCGAGCGCCGCACACCTCGAAAGCTTTCTCTTTGGCCCGATCCTTCTCTCCTCCGGGCTCACCCTCCTTCTTCTGGTGCGGGCTCAGCTTATCTAGGTGGCTCGTCAAGAAATCTGCTTTAGTCATCGTAACCAGCGGAGCGATTATGTCATCGATCGCCAGCAGGGAAGGATCATGTGGTGCTCGCTGAAGGATCTGAAGAACATCCCTATCGAGAACCTCTTCGTAACGCCCCCTGAAGAACGCTTGTCGCAAGAACTCGTAGCTTTCGTGATCTGACCAGGGCCCTGGCACACTTTCCGCCTTACGGCGAAGCCCCTCGCGGATCGCTTCGCGCAGCAAGACATCTACATTGCAGCTTGCCGGCGAGGCCGCCACGACTTCGCGGAACAGCTGTCGATACGAGATGTAATCGTGGAGCTCTACCTCGCTGATCCAGCCAGGGGTTCGCTCTGGAAGTTGTCCTGTGTTCACCCGCACGTAGAGCTCGTTGCCGATAACGACCAACGCATCCTCAAAGCTCCTGACAAGATCAGCAGCTTGGTTGACGTAGCCCCCCGCAAATCCTCCGCGAATGAAGTCAAGTTCGAGACATGAATTTCTATCGAGGACATCCTCAACAAGGTGCAGCAGCAGCTTGAGCCGCTCTTGGGGGATATTCGACGAGAAGACGCCGAAGTGCTCAACAAAAGAGGGGATACTTCCTCGCTCCGGGCGTTCGGGCGTTCTCGGGCGGGTGTCGCACATTGTGAGCACAGACATTACATCCCCGTGGATCTCACCGAGCGCTTCCTTGAGGTTCTTGTCCCTGGCGATGATGACTGCTGTGTGAAACTCGTGAAACTCGCTGCCCCACCCAAACCGATGGATCTCCGGCGCCCCAGGGTGCGCCGCAAACGCTCGGTCGAGCGCATGAGACCCGAGGCGATGTCCGAGATCGTGCAGCAAGGCAACACACTCAAGCACCTCAAACTCCCGCTCTGTCAGTGCGTCGCGTATGCCAGGGCCGAGGGAGTGGACTTTTGAGGCGGCGTGCTTACTGTGGGTCAAACGGTCGACATCGGCCTGCGCGAAGAACCTTGTGAAGGCTGCCGCGCTGTTCGGTACATCCGCAAGCTTCTCCATGCAGGCCAGAGAAGCAATCTTCTGTGCCCTAGGGCTCAACTTCTCAAAATGAGCATCCATCTCCTGCGCGTACCTCTCGCGCTGTGGACCAGCAGGGTGCTCATCGCTGTGGCGCCCTATCAAGCCGACACATGAGATGCAGGGCATCCGGTCTGTGAGGGCACCGAACTGCACACTCTCGTCTGCCGGGACCGGCACGACAGGACTCATCGGCCTAATCAGGTCGCCGAGCGCATGGGCCTGTTGATTGGTCAGGCCTCGAAACTGAATTTTGGGATTATGAGACGCGTCGACGATTTGGCCGTTTTCGGCTTGAGGGGATCCTTGATTTCCTCTCTGAGCAATAGGCATCTCGGGACCACCAGACAATTAAGTGTCAGCAGAAAGGCTATCCTCAAGCGACGCAGCTCAAGGACCCCGCACCCAGTCTCTCCCCCGAACCCTCTGCACTTTCTCCGGCTTGATTTTAAGCCATCGAACCCCCGAGGACCCTGTAAAAAGACTTACGGTTTTCTACTGGAGCATCCTGTCATAGTCAACTGCTTTAAAACCGTTAAAGTTGGGTTGTGAACGCTTACCGGAAACGAACTTAACCTTAACCGCTTTGCAGCTATCTCATGACCCCCTGTTCGAGCGCATACCGACTATAAAAGACCCGAGACCGAATCGCCCTGCGTGGTGAGCGGAGCCATAGCAAAAAGCGGATGGGCAAAGTGGGGATAGAGGATTGAGTTTGAGGGGAATCGGAGAGGAAGGGATTCGAACCCCCGATACCGTTTCCGGTATACCTGATTTCGAATCAGGCGCCTTCAGCCACTCGGCCACCTCTCCAGAGGGGAGTCTCAAAATCCAGCGAAACAGCCCTCGGGAGCGTCTTTCGCCTTCGGATTCGAGTGTCGGGGAAGGTATCTGGGCTACTTGGCGAAGTCAACGAAAGCGGTCCTCTCCGTTAAACGGTTTTCCAGTTTCTGTGCTGTCCGGCAGGGTCTGTCTTAAAAGCCCTTGAAACTAACAAGCAAAAACCAAAACCCGTAGGAATTACAGGCGCTTGTGGAAGTTGCGGGAGCTGCGCTGCCGGCCCGCGGGTCCAGCTTCTTTCGCGCTGACACCTGATACGCACGGACAGGCTCAGTAGGTAATCAGCGATGAGACGACCCTGCCCCCCAGCCGCTCCCGCCCATGCAGCCCGGCAAGTTCCAGCAAGAAGTTGAACGAAACAACCTCGCCGCCAACTCGGGTAACGAGGTCTGCTGCAGCGAGGCATGTGCCGCCGGTGGCGAGCACGTCGTCGACGATCGACACCCTCGCCCCGCGCGGGACGGCACCGCGCTTCATCTCAAGTGAGTCTTTGCCGTACTCAAGCCCGTACTTCACCTGCTCCAGGTCTCCAGGGAGCTTGCCGGGCTTGCGCGCGATGACGAGCGGCAGATTGAGGTGCAACGCCATCGGAGCCCCGAAGAGGAAGCCACGAGACTCAACCGCTACCAGCATCTCTGCGCGGGCCTGCTTAGCAGCTTCCGCCATCTGCTCCACCGCGACCCTGAATGCCTTCGGAGCAGCAATGAGCGGCTGAATATCTCGAAAGAGGATGCCAGGCTTCGGGAAGTCAGGCACCTCGGCGATGTATTCTCGTAGGTCTGTCATGCAGTTCACCTACCGCGATCTCAACCCTTAAGCCAAGCGCAGATCCACTCTGTTCGCAGTTTACTCCTCCCGTCCGACAGAAACACGGCAAAACTGCTTCTACCAATCTCGCCGCACTCTCAGGTCATGATCTTTACGGTGGAGGCGTTTCCGTGGGTGGTCCGTATGGAGTGCTGTCAGGTCCGCGCGTGTACGGGAGAGATGTCGGTGTGCGCGTTGGCGTGGGTGTGCGCGTCGCCGTTGGTGTGGCTGTAGGAACCGAAGACGGAGTTGGAGCTGGCGATACCGGCAGGTCCGAAATGACGGTGGATGTAATCGGAGCCAGCTCACCCGGGGTGTCAGTAGCCGCCGGAGTGGGAGTATCCTCCGGAGTGTCGGTCGCTGTCGGTGTGTCCTCCGGCGTCGGCGTGTCTTCGGGCGTCGGCGTGTCCTCAGGAGTGTCCGTCGGTGTTGCTGAGTCGGTAGGTGTTGCCGAGTCGGTAGGTGTCTCAGTTGGGGTATCTGTTGGGGTATCGGTCGGCGTATCTGTGAAAGTAGGAGTTGCTGAGAAAGTTGGGGTATCCACCGCTGTGGGGGTTGTGGTTGGCGTCTCTGTCAACGTTGGCGTCGTCGTCGGAGTAGGTGTCGGCACGGACCTTACTCCACGCCCTCCGTATTTCGGGTCTCGCGACAGGTCCGTGACATTAACTACGCTCCTGTCTTCGATACGGGCCTGCGTGGAGCTATCTCCCCATGAGCCGCCCCGGAAGCCAGCACCGACCGCGTCGGACCCAGGCCAAGAATAGGCATCGTGTGCTCCACTGTCGGTCACCACTCCATCACCATGCACATGTCCAAGCCCAAAAATTTGCGAAACAATCCGCTCTCGAAGGTTACCGCTGAGCTCCATAACACCGTAGTAGCTGCCCCCTGAAAGCTCCCTGCTAGCGGACCCGTAGTTTAGCGCCGCAAAAGCACCTGCCCGGATAGGTCCAGAAACCCCTCCACTCCAACAAACATTCGCACCCGCATTGCCCGGCACCTCTGTGCCGAGCCCCGATGATACTACTGAGCTTGCGTTGGTGAAATTCGTGCTACCCCAGGCAAATTCTCCTGCCCCTAGCGGGCCAGGTCCGCGCGCTGCTTTCTCATACTCTCGCTCGTCCATCGGCCTGAGCCCCGCCCAGTCCAGGTAAGCGGCGAGATCTTGCCAGCTCAAGTAATTCATCGGCACGGTGCAGTACGTTGCCCCGCCGCCGCGATCCGGAAGAGTCGCATCCCCCGAACCTGTCCAGCTCAGGTTGTTCCGATACACCAGGGCATCTGAGTTCTTTCCGCTCTCAGCGGTGACATCCCTAGTGGAGCGGGAGCTGCCATCAGTAGGCAAGCTGTTGAAGAAGTTTCTCCACTGCTCTTGGGTGATTTCATGACGCATAACGTAAAATCCGTTATATCCTGACACCGTACCGTAATCCGCGGTGACCCCTCCCAAGGCCCAGGTAAATGACCCCGTCGGAATGTAAACCATGTGCAGCGCGTGGATGGCGAAGTCGATTGAATCGCCGGGAGCCACTCCGTCCTCCTCGTAGTTCCACACCAAGCGGATGCCGTTGAAGTTCACAGGGCCAGACCCATTTGCACTGCGGTAAATGAAGGCCCCAATGGCCGGATTAAGGGCTGGATCGTACGGTTGCGCTAGATCCTTCAGCCCAATTTCAATCTTAGAACCCTCCGGATGGGAATGCCCCTCTTCGCTCAACGATGCGTGCTGCCAAGCGCCACCATTCTTCCGAAACTTCACGAAAACCCACTGTGCATCCCAGTTCGCTGCTCCCGAGGAAGTTCGCCAAGAGTAGTCCCAGGAGATGTTAAACCCGAACTGTAGCCGGCCTGTGAACGGCTCTACAGTGAGACTGGTGTTGTTGGTAACCACTGACTGCGCACCCCCCTTCGTTGGGCTAGGGGTAAAGGTGCTGGTAGGGGTCGCCGTCGGCGTTTGAGTGGCTGTCGGCGTTGAGGTAGCGGTTGGAGTTCGAGTAGCTGTCGGAGTAGTTGTTGCTGTGGGTGACACCGTTGGGGTCGGTGTTATCGTAGGTGTACTGCTCGATGTTGGCGTCGGCGTTACCGTTGGTGTTAAAGCCAAGAAGAGAAAAGCAGCGCCGCCATTCGCCGCCATATTGGTGTACAGAGACGCTCCAATTACAACATCATTACGACCGTCTCCGTTGACGTCGCCAGCACCGGCCGCGCTCATTCCATAGCCAGAGTTAACCTGGTCCCCTTCACCAGTCCAGGACACCGCCTTCGGTATCGTTCCACCGAGATACAGGAAGACTCGGCCGCCGTGATACACAGAGGAGTAGTCGCCAGGAGCTGCGATAACGAAGTCACTGAACCCGTCAACATTGACGTCACCAACGCCGTCGACGACATAACCGAGATTCCCCTGCTCTCGGCTGATCGAGTAGGTGGAGTAGAGGCTTGAAACTCCGCCAGGTGAGCCCTTGTACACGTACACCTGCCCCTGCTGCGTGTGGGTGTTGGTGAGGTACGGAGCGCCAATGAGGATCTCATCTCCGGGGGAACCATCGACATTGCCGCCACCGGCAACACTCCAACCCAACTTGGCTCCATCTGCGTTGCCCTCAACCGTCCAGGTCGCCGATGTTTGAAGCCCCACGGGCGATCCGAGATACACGTAGGCTTTTCCCTCCTCAGAGTTGCCGTTGCTCAACGAAGGAGCTCCGACTATGACATCTGAAAAGCCGTCGTTGTTCACATCGCCCGCTGAGGCAACGCTCCTTCCAAATAAGGCGCCCGCTGAGTTCGAGTCTACCATCCATTGAGCATTGGAAGAGAGCCCACTCGGGCCTCCGTGGAACACGAACGCTACCCCCTCGTTCCGCTCAGTCGTTTGGTTGGCCGTCGAGTCTGCGCCATTATCGTAGCGCGGGGCTCCGATAATCACATCATCGTAGCCATCGCCGTTAACGTCTCCCGCTGAAGCGACGCTTTCTCCAAAATACGCCCAGCTCTGAGAGGTTCCGGCCACCCACGAGTACAAGGGAGTTGTTGCGGTGCCGTAAAACGCCACGACATACCCGCTGCCCGTGCCTCCCGAATACGAGCCGCTGTAGGCACCGACCAGCAGGTCATCCTTGCCGTCGTTATTGACGTCGCCTGCCCCCGCTATGCTGTAGCCAAAATTTGAGTCGCCAGGATTGCCGAAAAATGACCAATCCCAACCACCTACTAGCCCGGCGCTCGAACCTTCGTAGAGAAAGACCCCTCCGACCTGTCCCCAACCCTGGTCATACTTACTGGCACCAACGAGCACATCGTCATATCCGTCGCCGTTAACGTCTCCTACTCCAGCGACACTCACGCCATACCTGGAGTACGCACTAAGGCCATACCCCGTCCAGCTCGGCGATGATGCCAACGGGTCAACGGTTACTGGGTACTCTGCTGCCGCGTCGTCGACGTGAATAGCAAGCGCCAGCGCCCCTTTTTCTGCCCGGTACGAGATGCGGCTGGGGAGGCGCCTCCCTTTGGCGTCTACTACCCGGAGGCCTGCGTACGAGAGCGCTGGCTTGCCTTGAAACTCAAAGATGGCTCCGTCATTCTGCAACGAGGTCGCCTGAAGATTCGTTCGGACCTTGGCCTCAAGTCGTAGCTTCCCCCGATTTCCTTCGAGCGGCCGCTCGCTGACGGTGAATCCTTGCTCTATTCCCTCAGCTAGGTTCTTGTACCACTCCGTTACGGTCGTGGTTCGTTGAATATGGACTACCCCTTCACGCTCCTGGGGCGCATTCTTGAGTGCCTCCTCTCGCTCATCACCACGCCCAATCGCAGACAGAGTGAACTCCCAGAACCACTCGCTCTCTTCGGCTTTGGAGAGACCAGATTCCGGTCGCGCAGCTACACGCCAGCCTCCACCGGTCACATCCGCAACGAGCTCATGCGCCCGGTTAACGAGTCGAAATGCTTCCCCACTGCCGTTGGGCTGTGCCTTAGGCTTCCGCTCTTCTGCCTCAATACTTCGATAGACCTCGTTGAGCCATGCGTCCGACAGCTGCGCTTCGCGTGACGATTTGCCGGTAGCAGCAGCTTGATGCTCAGGCTGGCTAGTGTCGCTGAGCGAAGAGCTGCTGAGCAGGCACACCATGGCAACGAGGACGCAGCTTACAAACGGCAATGTCGCGGCGGAGCGGCGCATCGCCAAACTCAACGTACCCATACGATGCCTAAGCTGTTCTAGCTTCACCGCAAAACTCCTCCAGGACCGCTCGACCTCCGAGCGGCAACTATAGCGCCTCGCTTGCGGGGAAAGAACCCCTTACAACCAACCCGCCGCCTACGTTCAATACTCAAGGAAATCACCTCACAAAACTCCGCTTGGTATGGCAATCGTCAACACTCCAGTCGCTCCGCCTCGGTCTGCCGTCTGCAATACAAGTACAACCTTGCCAACTCGATTGACCGCGTACACATTTTTAATGCTCGTCCCCCCTGGCAGCGGAGGCACCTGTACCTTCTGCCACCGATTCAACTTGTCTAGGACCTGAAGCTGCTGCTTCTTGCCGATACGCGAGAGCACCCACAGCGAGGAACTTAAGCCCTCACCGCGGGGAATTACACCAAAAATCGGCGCCTTCGTTCGAGAGGATAGTCGCTGCGTGGAGAGAACTTGCACATTTCCGTCTCGACCGAAGACAGCGTAGGTCTTCTTTTTGCCGCTTCGGGTCATGTAGTAGACCACACTCTGCCCACTCGCTCCTGGCCCGCACTGAGGCACCAGGGATGCAGAAGGAATCACGACCCTTCGGTAGAATCCTTCAATGACCGACTCAACATACGAATTTTTTCCCGATTTTACGAAGCTCGACGCAGCATACGAATCTCCAATGTAGCAACCGAGCACAGGCAGGTTCGTGCCGGCAACCGACGCAAACGGCTCCTCCACGTCAGTCGAGAAATCAAGGCCACTCCAAGTTGCAACCCCAGGAGCTCTCCGCACCAATATAATTTTCCATTGTGAGTTGCCACGTACCTGTCCAAGTCCGACTGAGTCGACTGTGCGCGACACGACAACCTTGGTTGGTGCAGCGAAGACATTGAGCGCCACATCGATACCTGTTCCGTTTAAGAACACCGCATCCGGAGCCCCATCTCCGTCGAGGTCTCCCGGCACCGGAGACGGGGTCGGAGTCGGTGTTGCTGCCGGCGTCTCGGTACTGTTCGGGGTGCTGGTGCTGGTGGGCGTACTAAGCGCGGTGCTGGTGTGACTCGGAGTGCTCGTCGGTGTGTTGGTGTTAGTTGGCGTATGCGTCGGCGTACTGGTGTTCGTTGGCGTGTGTGTCGGCGTATTGGTACCAGACGGCGTGTGCGTCGGGGTGCTTGTGTTGCTTGGTGTGTGGGTCGGGGTGTTGGTGTGAGATGGCGTATGGGTCGGAGTATTGGTGTTACTTGGCGTGTGGGTTGGAGTGTTAGTGTTAGTCGGCGTATGTGTTGGCGTATGAGTGTTCGTTGGGGTATGGGTTGGAGTGTTGCTATTTGTCGGCGTATGCGTCGGTGTGTTGGTGCTGCTCGGCGTATAAGTTGGCGTATGAGTTGCCGTGCTCGTCGCCGTGCTAACTAATGTTCCCACAGCAAGCGGGGTATGGGTTGGCGTGTCAGTATTGCTTGGCGTGTGAGTAGGCGTATTCGTGTTGGTCGGCGTGTGGCTCGGCGTATCCGTGTTGGTCGGAGTGTGTGTTGGCGTATTGGTACTCGTCGGCGTATGCGTTGGGGTATTCGTATTGGTCGAAGTGTGCGTCGGAGTACTAGTGTTCGTGGGTGTGTGTGTTGGTGTGTCAGTGCTAGTCGGCGTATGGGTCGGTGTGCCGGTACTGGTAGGTGTATGAGTTGGAGTATCGGTGCTCGTAGGCGTATGCGTCGGAGTCCCTACGGCAGTCGGTGTGCGCGTCGGGGTATTAGTGCTCGTTGGCGTATGCGTCGGCGTATCGGTGTTAGTCGG
>CAZZJR010000081.1:3484-11948 GCA_964654585.1 uncultured Bdellovibrionales bacterium | reverse complement strand
GAAGGGAAAAAAGAGGAGAGCAAGAAGGAGGAGCCCAAGAAGGCTGAGAAGCCTAAGGCTGCGACTCCTCCCGCTGCTGCTCCTAAAGCCCAGCCTGCCCCTGCCAAGACGACGACCTCTGCCCCTGCGGGAGGTCCGATTCGTCGATTTATTTCGAAGCTCCTGTCACGCTAAACACGCTGACTGAGCACACCGAATGCGTGGCGTTGGTTAATGAGAGATCATGTTCACACCACTTCTCCTGAAGATCTGGTGTGACTGGCGCTCTCTGACGGTTAACCTCTCCAAACCGTTCCAACGCCACGCCTTTACCTACCCTCTCCCTCCAGCTTTCGCTTCAGCGCCTTATCAATGGTCCCGAAGAGCCCTGTCAGTATCTTTAGCTCTCGAGTCGAAAGCCGCCCGCGCCGCGTCACATTCACGAGCAGGTCGCGTACGTGCTCTGGTGAGTGGTCGTTCAAAAATCCAGATTCCTCCGCTACCCGCAGCACCATCTCGGTCAGCCCTTCTAGCTGGCCAGAGGTCGGCCACTCTGCCTGCACTGCTCCGACAAATGGCGCATATCGCCGGCGAATGGTGTAGAGAGCGAGCATCACTGATTGGGCAAGGTTGTACGAGCGGTTCTCGGCCGAGGAAGGAATTCGGACGAGGAACTGGCACAGCGGAAAGTGCTCACGGCCGAGGCCATCTTCCTCGGAGCCGAAGACGAGCGCGACGGTCTTCTCTCCCGCCTCCGCCAACGAATCGACCCACTGCTCAAGCACAAGCTGCGGAGTGCGGTGCCTGCCACTGTCCGAGGCGAAGCCCACAACTTCGTGTGCGTCGGCCACGGCATCGCGGAGCGACTGCCAACGAGTGACCGAGTCGATTACTCCTCCACCCCAGCACGAAACGCTACGCGCCATCGACACGTCAAAAGCTTCCGGTGTCACGAGGCGAAGCTCTGATACGTTGAGATTGCTCATCGCACGCGCCACAGCCCCGATATTTCGGGCGTCTTTCGGCTCAACCAAGACCACAATGAGCCGCAGAGGGGAGTCTCCCTCGACGAAATCGCCGTATGCTGTGCTTCTTGGCTCGCTCATGCTCCCCTTTCCTACCGAATTGGCTTGCCCTGTGTAAAGGGCGCGAGACGTGATACATAAGCCGGGTTCTCAAAGAAAGGCACCGTATGAAACAACGCACGAATCCCCGCTGGCCCGTTCTCGGAAAGCTCTCGCAGAAGGAGTTCCTCAGCCGCTACTGGCAGAAGCGGCCAGTGCTGCTCAAGAAGGCGCTCTTTCCGTTCCCCGACATCATCTCCCCAGAAGAGGTCGGAGGAATGAGCTGTGACCCGCGCGTTGAGTCTCGCCTCATCCTTGAGAAGGGCGGCAAGCGCCCGTGGGAGCTAAAGCGCGGTCCCTTCAAGCCAGCCATGTTCAAGAAGCTCCCGAAGACCCACTGGACGGTTCTGGTAAACGGCGTCGACCGATTTATTCCGCGCGTCAACGCCTTCCTCGATCACTTCTCCTTCATCCCTTTCTGGCGCATGGACGACATCATGGTGAGCTACGCCGACGACAAGGGGAACGTTGGAGCGCACGTCGACAACTTCGATGTGTTCCTGGTGCAAGCCGCCGGGAAGCGCGAGTGGATGATCGAGGATAAGCCTGTCCTCAAGGACGACTTCATCCCAGACCTCCCGGTGCGGCTGCTCAAGAAGTTTAAGCCAACTCACCGTTGGGTCCTTGAGCCCGGAGATATCCTGTACCTTCCGCCGCGGTTCCCGCATCACGGGATTGCTCGTGGCAAAGGCTGCATGACGATCTCTGTCGGATTCCGTGCGCCAACCTCCTCAGAGATTCTCAACAGCGTCGTTGCCTCTGCCCTCTCGCAGATGGACGACAACCTCCGCTACTCTGACCCAGACCTCGTGGCGCAAGCCCCTGGCGAGATTCCAGGAGCAGCTGTACGAAAAGTCTCTGAGACGATTCAGCGCGCCATCAGCTCAGAGAGCTTCATCGGCGATTGGCTCGGACGCTTTGCCACCGAGACCTACGGTGACGTGAACCTTGAGTCGACTGCGCATCCAGTTACGCCAGCGAGAGTTCCTGCGGAGATTAAGAGCTCAGCCTTCGTTGTTCGCGCAGAGGGCGCGCGCTTGGCCTACATCCGAAGCGGCAAGTCAGGCGTCTCGTTCTTCGCAAACGGGGCGCGCCATGAGCTTAAGGGCAAAGCGGCAGAGTGCGCGAAGCTGCTCGCCGACCACGTAGTTCTGCCGAGCGAGAAGCTCGCGCCCCTTGTGGGCGACGTCACCGTCCGAAAGCTCCTCTCGGGGCTGTTGTCTGACGGTGCTGTAGTTCTAGAGGAGTAGGCTTTCGCGTCGACTTTCGGCAACGGCTGCGCTCACCGGAAGTGAGTTCCGCGCACATTCCAAAGCCCAGCGGGCTAGGCCATCATGGCTTTAAGCTGAGAGACAACGCGAGGAATCCCCTCGCTGGCAGACGATTGCACGACGTGGAAGCTCTCGTCAGCTAAGCCAGAAGGCATCGGGTCCACAATAAACTTTGGAGACTCGTACGGCACGTAGTCAATCAAGCTGGCAGCCGGGTAAACCTCCAGCGAAGTACCAACGACGATAAAGAAATCAGCGGATTTTGCAGCCTCAATGGCGCGCTCCATCATCGGCACGGCCTCGCCGAACCACACAACGTGCGGCCTGAGCTGTGAGCCGTCGGCTGCCCTGTCACCCAGCTCGATGTTTCCCAAGCACTCGGTGATCATCGTCTCGTCTCTGCTGCTGCGCGCCTTTAGTATCTCACCGTGCAGGTGGATTACCTTGGAGCTGCCAGCCCGTTCGTGCAGGTCATCGATGTTCTGCGTAATGATGGTGACGCGAAAGATCTGCTCAAGCTCCTTGAGCGCACGGTGCGCCGCGTTTGGCTCCGCTTTCCTGACAGCAATCCGACGCTCGTTGTAGAAGCGCAGCACGCGCCCTACGTCGTTGCGCCACCCCTCGGGTGTCGCCACCTGAGAAACTGGGACGCCCTCCCAGAGCCCGCCTGCTCCGCGAAAAGTCGCCAGTCCGCTCTCGGCGCTGATGCCAGCACCTGAAAGAACGACGACGTGGCGATCTCGCATAGAGTTTCCTGGTGATCCCGGTTCCGGCCCTTACGCGATGGTGACATCTTTGCAGAGGTAGACGTCCTGAATAGCCTTGAGGATCTCAACACCCTCCTTCATCGGCTTCTGGAACGCCTTACGGCCGGAGATGAGCCCCATGCCGCCTGCGCGCTTGTTGATCACCGCAGTCTTTACTGCCTCGCTCAGGTCGTTCTTGCCCGAGCCGCCGCCTGAATTGATCAGGCCGATTCGGCCCATGTAGCAGTTTGCTACCTGGTAACGCGCCATGTCGATGATGTGGTCGCTGCACAGCTCAGTGTACATGCGCTCGTCGAGCTTGCCGTACGAAGAGGAGCCAGAGTTGAGCGCCTTGAAGCCGCCGTTGTTCTCCGGGAGCTTCTGCTTGACGATGTCAGCCTCGATGGTCGAACCGAGGTGGTTGCCCTGGCCGGTGAGGTCAGCCGCTGTCTCGTGGTTCACGCCGTTCACCTTGAACGCCGAGTTGCGGAGGTAGCACCAGAGGATCGTTGCCATGCCGAGCGAGTGCGCCTCAGAGAAGGCCTTTGACACCTCGACAAGCTGGCGGGTCGACTCCGCTGACCCGAAGTAGATCGTCGCGCCGATCGCAGCACAGCCCTGGTTCCACGCATCACGCACCTGCGCGAACATCACCTGGTCTGCCCTGTTCGGGTACGAGAGCAGCTCGTTGTGGTTGATCTTCATGATGAGCGGAATACGGTGCGCGTACTTTCGGGCGATGAGGCCCAGGCCACCAAAGGTCGTGGCAACGGCGTTGCAGCCACCCTCAATGGCGAGCTTCACGATGTTCTCTGGGTCGAAGTAGATCGGGTTCTTTGCGAACGAAGCGCCAGCCGAGTGCTCAATCCCCTGGTCGACTGGGAGGATGGAGAGGTAGCCGGTGCCCCTGAGCCGGCCGTTGTCGTAGAGCGACTGAATGGAACGCAGCACGTTCACGGAACGATCAGAGCTCGTCCAAACTCGCTCGACGAAGTCCGGGCCAGGCAACGTGAGTGACGAGGCCGGGATCCCCTTACAGGTGTGTCCAAGTAGAGACTTTGCTTCCGAGCCGAGCAGCTCTTCGATGTGGCTGATATTCATACAGAACTCCTTAAACTTCCCGAGACTATAGAAGGGCTTAGGTATTTGGATCAAGGGTGGGGGGAGGAAAAAGGGGGCGTAAAAAACTGACTGCCACCTTTACCCCTGGCTTCGCCGGATTATGGTGTCCTGGTCTTCCTCCTGCTCCTTCTCCTGCACTTGCACTGAGTTCCTGCTCTTAATCAAAAATCACCGAGGGCTGTTCACAAAGTTCTTGTCGGGATAGCCAGATTAGGGGGAGGAATCTAGTGCAAGTGCAGGAGAAAGGAGAGGATTAGGAGGAGGAGAGCTGGACGAACTCCGCCACGATATTGCTCGGTAATATATGCGGTTTCTTGAGCGCAGGTCTGGCGCGTTCTACGCCTATCCCGCCACAACTAATCTCTAAGCAGCTCAAGCACCAGCCGCGGCTGGAGGTTTGCCTGCGCCAACACAGCGGTTCCGGCCTGCTGTAGAACTTGGTTGCGCGCCATCTCGGCGCTCTCAGCCGCTACATCGACGTCGCGGATGCCGGCCTCTGATGCTTGAAAATTCTCTCGTGCCACCGCCAGGTCGCGAATCGTCGTCTGCAGCCGACTTTCAGCGGCACCGAGCGTTCCTCGGTTTCTCGTAACTGATGTCACTGCTGCCTTGAGGGCATCGATTGCGAATTGGGCCGCAAGCTGAGCTTCCTGAGTCGTGTTGCCGGAGATAGAGTACTTGGCAACTGAGGAGCCAGCTTCAGCCAACCCCAAGGCAGCCAACGTGGCCTGGATGCCTGAGTAGGTGATCTGCGAGAGAGATGTGCCGTCGAAGCCAACCTGGAATGCCAGCTCTCCGCCCCCGCTCAAAAGCTGCTGGCCATTGAAGGTGGTGGTGTGCGCGACGCGCTCGATCTCGCTCATCAGCGCTGAGAACTCGTTCTGCAGCGCAGACCGTTGCACGTTGCTGTACGCGCCGTTTGCTGACTGCTCACTGAGCTCGATCAGGCGAGAGAGCACTTGGGTAATCTGCCCAACTGCGCCGTCCGTGATGGCGATTATCGACATTCCATCGTTTGCGTTACGGATGGAGACGGACGCGATGCGGGCATCACCCCTGAGGCTTTCGGCGATCGCTAACCCAGCAGCGTCGTCAGTCGAGCGGTTGATGCGGAGTCCGCTCGCCAAGCGCTGGAAGGACTGGTTGAGCCGGTCTGTCGTCAGACCTACGCTGCGCTGTACCTGAATCGATGAGAGGTTGCGCTTAATGCCGAAGCCCATACCAGTTTTGCCTGTCTAACCTATTGGCCTACTGCTGAACCGTCACTACCTGAGGAGCTGCAGAGCCAGCGTTGGCTGCTGGTTCGCCTGAGCGAGGATGGCGGCGCCAGCCTGCTGCAGAATGCTCAACCGAGTGAGCTCAGCTGCTTCAGTCGCCACATCGACGTCACGGATCTGGCTCTCAGCTGCCGTGAAGTTCTCTCTCGCCACCTGGAGGTTGCGGATCGAGGTCTGCAAGCGGCTTTCGAGGGCGCCGAGGCGTCCTCGGTTTGCATTGATCGATGTGACAGCCGTTTGAATTGCGTCGAGAGCAAGTCTGGCGGCAGATTGAGCGGCTGCCGTTGTGGCACCGGAGATCGAGTAGGTAGACGCCGACTGGCCGGAAGCTGCTAAGCCGATCGCCTGCAACGTCGTGTCGACGTTATCGTAGCTCAGCCGGGACAGCGAGCTGCCATCAAACCCAACCTGGAAGACGAGCGCTCCGCCGCCACTGAGCAGCCCAAGGCCGTTGAACTTCGTCGTTACGGCGATACGCTCAATTTCGGATGTGAGCGCCGAGAACTCAGTCTGAAGCGCGGATCGCTGCACGTTGTCGAAGACGCCGTTGGCGCTCTGCTCGGCCAGCTCAGCGAGACGGTTGAGAATCGAGCCGATCTGTCCGATTGCCTGGTCTGCAATCGCGACAACCGAGATGCCGTCGTTGGCGTTTCGAATCGCAACGGTCGCTATCGCTGACTCAGCCTTGAGGCTCTCTGCGATAGCGAGACCCGCGGCGTCGTCGCTCGCGCGGTTGATGCGAAGGCCACTTGCTAAGCGCGAGTACGATGACTTGAGCCGCTCGCTCGATAGATCGACGTTTCTCTGTGCTACAAGCGAGGGAAGGTTTGTCCTAATGTTAATCGCCATTTCCTATTCTCCGTGGCTTCCCGCCGGCGCACAGCGCTGGCGGCGCATTAACCTCCTACAACGGGGCGCTTCCTTTCATCCCAACGGCAAACTTTGCCGTCATGACATTTCACAAGGGAGATTGAGCAAGGAGCTTGCCAAGAGAGGAACCCGAGGCCGAGACTTCGGCACTCATCATTGCTAAGTACCGCTGCGGCAAGCTCTTTGCGGCTTCTTGAGGCTAGAAGAGCTTCTTGCCTGATACCACCCGAGTTACGTACTCACGGGTAGAACGGGGAAGAAAAGGTGCTACCTGCTCGTAGTAGGAAGGGTCTTTTCCTGCCCTCTCGCTTCGGCCCTGCGCCGAGGCTACTCTCCCCTCGCCCGCGTTAAATGCCGCAACTGCGAGCCTCTCAAGCGACTCTCCATCGGCCGCTTTTCGCGTCTTTAGCTTGTTAGGGAGCTCCGTAGAGGAGCTGAAGATATCGTGCAGGTACTTTAAGTAATTGGTGCCTAACTCCATGTTGAGGTCGGGATCAAACGGGTCGTACTTCCGCTCAGAGTCCTCTGTTCTGGAGAGAAGAAACTTGCCTGTGGTATCGAGGAGCTGGAAAAGCCCCTTAGACGCGTGTCCATCCTTACTGATAGCTGTCGAGTTAAAGCTCGACTCAGCCTTTACCACTGCCATTGAGAGCTTAGGATCAAGCCCTACTTTCTCGCTCATCGTGTGCAGCCGCGCCCGCACCTCCTCGCTCCCCAGCTGTGGAATACGGCCCTGAGAAACGACCTCTTTCTCTACCTGCACTCGCTTGACCTCCAGGAGTGTCGGAGTTTTGACACTATCCGATGTGACCACACCGTCCAGAGGCACCGTATCACCGGGCATAAGCGGCGTATGAAGCGGGGACTCAATCCCTGGCGACTCAAGCCTCAGCATCGAGCGCATGTCAGGAAAGCCAGAAGCTGAATGTGAAACGAGAGCTGCAGGCTGCTGTGGCTCCGGGAGATCTCCCAAGGTTTTGCCTGGTTGCGCCGAGGCGCCCTGTAGATCCTGCTCAAATGAGGCACCATCCGCCGCAGTAGCTGGCTTTGACGAAGCCTTGAGCAGTTGCGAGACCTCTTTGTAGGAAGCTGCAAAATCAATCCGCATAGCGAAGTGGGGCCCCTGTTCCCCTCCTCCCCTTTTGCACTAGGTGTGCCACCTTGAGGGCAAGTACTTACAGTAGGTTAGCTCGGGGCGCTGTGTGGGTTTTCCGGCAGGCGCCAATCTATCGGCGGAAGGCCGTGCAGCTCAAGGTACGCGTTGGCTTGCGAGAAGTGTTTGCAGCCCAAGAAGCCCCGGTGCGCCGAGAGCGGTGACGGATGCGGAGCCTCAAGAACGAGGTGCCTGGCCCGATCGACGTGCGCTCCCTTTTTTTGCGCGTATGACCCCCACAGCATGAACACGACGTGCTCACGCCTATCGTTGATCTCCTTCACCACTCGATCCGTAAAGCGTTCCCAGCCGCGAAGCGCATGGGAACCTGGATTCCCTTCTTCAACGGTCAGGACCGCGTTGAGGAGCACAACCCCTTGCCTCGCCCAACTCTCAAGGCAGCCATGTTTCGGGCGCTTCACTCCCACATCACTTTCAAGCTCCTGAAAGATGTTTACCAGGCTAGGCGGCGCCGTAATTGGCGGGCGAACAGAGAAGCAGAGTCCGTGCGCCTGGTTTGGCCCGTGGTACGGGTCCTGGCCCAAGATCACAACCTTGACGGAATCGAATGGCGTACAGTGCAGTGCGTTGAAGATCTCGGAGTTCTTCGGGTAAATCGTCTTCCCCACCCGACGCTCGCCCTCTACGAACTCAAGCAGATCACGGAAATACTGCTGCTCTCGCTCTCCGGCGAGTACGTCCGCCCAGGTGGCTGCCTGAGTTGCTTGTGCTGTATTGCTCACTGAAAATCTCCGTAGTGAGAGACCTTATAGAACGACTGGCACAAATTGCAACGGCGAACACAGGATACTTCGTGTGGCGCGGGGTAAGTCTGGGAGCGGGGGATTTCCCTTGCCGCGCGGAACCAGAAACGGAGCTGAGGCACTCGGCCGACAACTCGCTTTTTTTCTGCGCAGTTCGC
>CAZZJR010000081.1:1321-3384 GCA_964654585.1 uncultured Bdellovibrionales bacterium | reverse complement strand
CGTTCCGGGATCCGAGTCTTTGGGAGGAGTGAGGGTTAGTACTTCCGGGCTTCTTCGATCTCTTGCAGGATCTGGAGATACGAGTCGTAGCGCCACGCGGCTACTCGATCGGCTTCGAGCGCCTCTCGGACCGCACAGTCCGGCTCCTGGAGATGGCGACAGTTTGCAAAACGGCAGCCAGCTCCGAGTGCGACGAACTCCGGAAACGCCGCAGCCACCTCCTCTGGAGTGACGTGCGAGAGCCCAAAGAACTGGACACCTGGAAAGTCGATAATCACCTTCTCGTTGTTCGGCCCGTACAGGAACCCGCGTGGCTGGGTTGTCGTCTGCTTCCCCTGCCCGGTTCGCTCGCTTACTTCTCCGGTCTTCGCCTTCGCGCCGGGCACGAGACGGTTGAGAATCGTGCTCTTGCCGACACCCGACACACCGCACAGGGCTGCTACTTTTACAGCGGGAGCTGCTATCCGGCGCTCAACCTCGTTGAAATTTCTGCTGAACTTGGCGCTGCAGAAGATCATCTCAACGCCGATCTCCTGGTACACATCAGTTATCGGAGCAAGGTCATCAAGGCCGAGGTCAGACTTGTTTACGACCAGCACAGCCGGGATCTTCTGCACCCGGGCCGCAACGAGCATGCGGTCAATTACCGTCGGGTTGAGAACCTGGCCAACCCCGGTGATGACACACAGCAGATCGATGTTTGCTCCCATGCGCTTCAGCACACCCCGGTACGAGCGGAAGAGGCTGCGGACCGCCGGCAGCGCACCTGTCACAAACACGCCATCGTCGCGCATATCAAACGTGACGATGTCGCCCGTGACGACCTCAAGTGCCTTCGACGACAACGTCCCAGTAAGAGTGCCAACCCCTTCAGAGAAAAGAGTAACGTATCGGCGAGAAACCTCCAGCACCCTGCCCTCTCTCCATGGCTGTCCTGTCACAAAACGTCACTCCCGCCATGAGGCCCCCAGATTAGCCCAAACTGGGACCGGCAAAGTAGGCGTTGCGGCACCCCAGGGTGCTGCCGCGCTCGCAAAGTTTACATTCGGAAAACGGGCAGTGGAAATGCCCGAAAGCCGTGGTTAAGAGTACTCGGGTGAGATACTCTTGCCAAATGCGATTCCAACGCCTCCCTAGCAACCCGAACATGTCCGGATTCGTCTTCTCCTCAGGTCGCCGTGGCGCGCCCTTCCTGCCAGGCCTCTTCTTGATGCTGCTCGCAGTCGTAATCATCGTGGCGCCAAAGTTTGTCTTCGGCGCTGTGGCGGCACTGCTGTTCGTTTTTGGTGCAGCCCTCTGCTACGTCGCCTACCGCGTCATCAAGTTCAAGCGGCAGCTTAACGAGATGGCCAAAAATTTCGAGAGAGATTTCGCTTCGCAGGGATTTCCGATGGATAAGCCGGACATCGACATCACCGAGCCCGACAGCAAGAAGATTGTGTATCACTGAGGTAGTGCTACACGAGCTGCTCTTCCCCTGCCCCACCGCTGATGACGATCTTGCCTTCCGCCTCTAGCTTACGCACAACATCGACGATCGACTGCTGAGACTTCTCGACATCGCGGAGCTTGACTGGCCCAAGCGCTTCCAGGTCTTCTTTGATCATCTCGGCAGCACGCTGTGACACGTTCCTGAAGATCTGGTCGCGAAGCTCTGGGCTCGCCGTCTTGAGCGCCACGACGAGCTGCTCGCGAGGAATATCCTTGAGCACCGACTGGATGCCCTTGTCATCGATGCGCTTGATGTCCTCGAACGTGAACATCAAGTTGCGGATCTTCTCGGCGAGTTCCGGGAAAGCCTCCTCGATCTCGGTGATAATCCGCTCCTCGTTCGTTCTGTCGACAAAGTTGAGAATATTCGCGGCCGACTTGGGGCCGCCAAGCTCTTCGTCCTGGAACTCTCCCGAGCGTAGCTGAAGCCTCAATACCTCTCGCACGTTGTCTATCACCTCGGACTTCACATTGGAGAGGTTCGAAATGCGGATCAGCACATCAGTCTGCATCTCGGGCTGCATCTGCTTGAGCACCGAAGCCGACTGATCCGGGTTCATCATGCTGAGCAG
>CAZZJR010000081.1:0-1221 GCA_964654585.1 uncultured Bdellovibrionales bacterium | reverse complement strand
CGTCTGAGGCTGGGCGCAGTGCTGCCCATCCGGTGTCCCTCCAACTATTGAAGATGACAGGTCGCCGAGGAACGGCTCGCCGAGAGCTACGGCGCTCACAAGGAAGAACTCCGTAAGAGGCGCCTCGCTCTGAGAACGCCACACAAAACCAGTTATTACGTAGTGTTAGCGGTAACACTTGTTTTTTAACCCCGCTCGGACAACTCTTACGCAGCTACAAAGCCAAAAGATCAAAGATTTCGCCTGCATGAGATCCCTACTGCGCAAGATTCCAGAAAACTCTCGGCTTGGCCGCCTGAAGCGCGCAGCAAAGAAGGCGCTCCGTGCGGCCCGTGTCCTGGCACAGGATGCGTTGAACCACCGCCTCGCCGCCCACTACCCTGAGGCTTCTCGGGAGGCGTTTGGACTTCTGCTTAAGGCGAGCGACCGCCTGCCCGAGACGGATGCTCCCCTCACACGCAGATACCTCAGCGCAGTTTTCGACCGCTACCTCTGGACCTGCGGTCGCTGGGACCGCTCGATCTTGGACGTGCTCAATACCGTCCGTGCCATCTCGAGCGAGATTCCTTCCGGCACCCGCATCGAGCGCAATCCGCGCAGAGACGCCCAGAAACTAAAAATTCTCTTCGTCACTTCGATGTTCCCGGGCGCAGAGCACGGTGGGGGGCTCCGAGTATTTGACATGATCACGGAGCTGGCTGACCGCGGGCACCAGGTGAGCCTCTATTCTCCTGAGGATTTTGGTGGGACTACAAAGACGCTCGACCTGCTCAAAGACAAACTCGCGAGCTTTCGTCTCGTGAAGCCTGGCTGCTTCCTGCCTAATGATTTCGAAGCGTGGCTTCGCCGAGAGAATGTGCGCTACGATGCGACGCACTACGTCTGGCCGTACTCAAGCACGCTCATGCCAACCGGAAAGGCGTGGACCAAGAACTCTGTCTTCGAACTGATTGAGTCGTGTTCACGCCGCTGTCTGATGGACCTGGAGCGCTACCTGAAGGTTGGCGACCTAGACGCCGTCGGAAGGGGCGCTTTCCACCTGCTCGACAACTGGAAGTTAGAGCACGACGCCGTTTCGCACGCTGATCGTGTCATCGCTCTCACTGACGCTGATGCCGCCTTCACGTCTCAGCTTTTCGGCGTTCCGCAGGTAGACGTCATTCCGCAGGGGATCTCAAAGACGTTCGTTCTTGACCGGGTCCAGGAGGCTGGAGACACACC
>CAZZJR010000080.1:1391-12747 GCA_964654585.1 uncultured Bdellovibrionales bacterium | reverse complement strand
ACTTGCCCGATCCGCTCTGCCTTAAGGAGCTCCTTTGTGCGTCGCTGTGTCGAGGAGAAATCGAGCTCAGGGCGCTGCTGCTCTCCGGTAGGAGAAGCTTTCAGCGTGTCGATCATCTTGTGCGCTTCGTTGATGCGGGCCCGCGACTTCGTGGTGCGAGCCTTGACGCCCTGCCGAAGCCACTCAACCTCCCTGCGGACTTTGTTGGCTAGCGAGCGGCGCTGCTGCTGAAGCTGCTCAAGCCTCTCTTCTCGATACTCAATGTAATCTGCGTAGCCGCCGTCACTCACCAAGACGTTGCTTGGGTAGAGGGGGTTGATCTCTAGCACCCGGGCTGCAAGCCGTTCGATGAAGTAGCGGTCATGGCTCACGAAAACCAGCGCGCACGGGACGCCGGAGAGGTGCTCCTCGAGCCAGAGGATCGAGTCGATGTCGAGGTGGTTGGTTGGCTCATCAAGGAGGAGGCAGTCGGGCTCTAGCGCCAAAGCGCAGGCAATCGAGAGCCGCTTCTTCCAGCCGCCCGAGAGGGTACCAGGGGTAATTGAATCGTCATTAAAGCCAACAGCCCCCAGGTGAACGCTCTTTCGGCGCGCGATCTCTGCGTGGTCGAGCCCGCTATCGGCAAGGACGCCCTCGATGATCTCTCCGATAGAGGTGTGCGAGGGGAAGATATCGGTCTGAGGGACGTAGGCACACCTGAGCCCCTTGCGGACGCTCACCACTCCGCTGTCGACCTCTTCGAGGCCTGCCAGGATCTTTAGAAGAGTTGACTTGCCGCAGCCGTTTGCCCCGATGAGCGCTAGGCGTTCGCCCTCGTGAACCGAAAGCGAGAGCTTTGCGAAGAGCGGACGCTCGCTGTAGCCCTTGGTAATCTCCTGGGCGCTTATTAACGGGGTAGGGGCCATCAGGGGATACTAGCGAAGAACGGCGGCAGAGACAAAGCCGGGATAGTGATGAGGGAAAAGGGTGAGACAGAGCGAGGTTTTTTTGAAGAACCTTTGCGGGGGCTGCCTCACTGGGGACTTCGTGAAGCCGCGCTGGTTGTTTGCCAACGCGGCTTCACTGGTTACCCAGGGCATCCTGCCCAAAACCTTTAGCGGTAGTCATCCGCTTGGGCGTCGAAAAGTCTCTTGTACTTTTCGCTGGACTCCATGAGGTCATCATGTGTCCCCTGTGCAGCAAGGCGGCCATCCTCAATGAAGAGAATAGTGTCCGCGCGTCGCACAGCACCCAAGTGGTGAGTTGAGAAGATGACGGTGCGATCCGTCCTCTCCCGGAAGAGCCCGTCCCAGAAGCGCTTGGCCGCCTCTGGGTCTACGGCAGACACCGGCTCATCCATGACGATGAGCCCTCGCTTCGCGAGAACGGCTGCTACGAGCAGCAGCCGCTGGAGCTGTCCGCCGGAAGGCTCTATCCCTTCCCGCTGATGGCCGAACTTCGTGTCCAGCCCCTTGTTCCACTTGCGCACGAACTCTGCGGCTCCTAGGCGATCCAGCTCCTGCCAGATCGCTTCGTCGCTTGCAGCATCGTGCGGGCGGCCAAGGTTGAGAAGCTCCCGGACCGAGAGGTTGAAGTGCTCCAGCTTCTGCGGGAGCATTATTACCTCACGCGAGAACTCCTCGGCGGTCATCTCCTCGATCGGTTTCCCGTCGATGGAGATCTGCCCCCCAGTAGGTGACATCTGTCGAAGCAAGAGGCTCATCGTGGAGCTTTTGCCGGCGCCGTTAGGGCCGACAACCGCCACCACGCTTCCTCGCTTCACCCTGAAGGATACGCCCCGCACGGCGTACTGCCCTTCAGCGGCACCTGGATACTGGAGAGACACGTTGTTAAAGACCAGTTCTGAGCCGGCCTGCGCTCCTGCCTGCAGCGGTGCTTCGCTGCGCCTGTACTCCTGCTCAATCGGCACGCTCCGGAGAGTTACCTCCTCGGTGTACCGGTGAGAGAGTAGCTCCATCATCTGATGGATCGAGTCCGACTGGCTCCACTGCTGTCCAAGAGACGAGGCAAACTCTGCGAGGCAACCCGCAAAGCTCGTCATCGCCCCGATGGCCAGCACGAATTCCCCGACTGACATCGAGCCTGCTTTGGCGCGGGCCAGCAGAACCAGCACGCTGCTTAACAGCCCGAGTCCAACCAGGCTCGCGCAGCCCAGGCGCTTCAGTGCGGCGCCTTCCTCAAGCTTGCATTCCTGCTTGCTTGCGGCATCGACGCCTTTCCGGTAGCGCTCTGCGAACCAGAAGGCTGCACCGAAGTTCTGCAGCATCATGAGCGCCGAAGGCGCCAGCATGTTTCCGAGGCTTCCCCACAGCCCGCCCCACACGGGGGCAAGCTCCTCATCGAGGTCGCACCGTCGGCGCGCATGGCGCACCTCCAGCACCATCGAGGGGAGGCTGAACAACGCAAGCACCGGTATCAGAACCGGAGCTTGCATCGCTAACAGGACTCCTGTCACCAGGAGCATGCCAGCGTTGCGGGCGATTCCCGGCTGGCTGCGAGCCATCGTCATCATTCGCCAGACTGCCCGCTCACGGACCTGTCGGATCAGCTCCGACAAGCTCGCGTCTGCAAGGTGCTCCTGTGTGAAGGAGACGACCTTGCGGGTCAGTTTGGCAAACACCGTGAGGAAGATGTGGTTGTCGGACAACCGCTCAAGAGAGCCGAGCGCTATGGGGAGGAGCCCCAACAGCACCAAGCTTCCGATGAAGACGGCGACCTCTGGCAAGAGGCTGCCGGCTTCACCACTGTGGGTGAGTCCATCCACAATCTTTCCGCTGCTCCACCACGTGAGTGTTGGAGCAGCAACCGATGCGATAACGACTGCTAGCCGTGCGATCTGCGCCAAGGGCTGCGCGTCCCACAGGGCCCTCGCGGTGATGAAGTTGGCGCGTGCCACCTTCTTAATCCCTGCGAGAAACCCCTGTTGGGAAGCCTCCTCAGGTGCCTGAGGCACCGCAGGAGGCGCCACCAGCTTTAGCTTCGCCTTCACTGTCGTTCTCCTCGGGAGGACAGGCTTCTTAGTAGCCTTATTAGTCATGTTCATAACGTCTCCTTGTTTGGAATTAAAACCATTTGCCCTGACGACTGAAATCGAGAGAGGCACAAACCTCGCTCTGTCGTCGGGCTCCCACGCTGTTCACGTGTGCGCTCGACGACATCGCTGTCTCGTCTACTCCGTATTGGGCAGGTGGCATCTGCCGTCCTGCGTTGTTAAAGATCTCCTGTTCGTGCCTACACGAATCCCGTTGCCCCATGCTCAAGAGCGAGGCGCTCTCCGGCTACCCGGAGGTACACAACGCCAGCCGCGAGCAAATGCTCACACGATTGGCGCTATTTGTTTGGAATGTCCGGCTACCGGCCGGTCACGTCTGTAATATTCATTTCCTCTCCCCCTTGCGCCGCCGCGCACATACAAAATTTGCCACTATCAAGCTGCTGCCGATTGCTGCTGCCAAACGGCACAGCAATGCGACAAGAGCCCAAGAAACTGAAATACTTTGGTAACGACAGCTTCCGGGTGCTCTTGCTGAGCCCCTCGCCGTCAGATGAGGAAGGGGTTCAGATTGCTAAGAGCGACGGAAACGCCGCACCCTGCCGATCGTTTCGGCAGTCGACAGGGGATTGAAGCCGCATCGGCTTAAGTCCCTGTACGTTATGTGTCTTTGGCAGTTTCATCTTTCCCTTACGGTTCCCACAAAGAGCCGACAGATTGTCGCCCCATCTCATCAATGTAAAGGAATCCTTGAATTACTCAAGGAAAAAAAATACCGAATCGGCAAATTGGAATTTTTATCTGAATCCTTGCGCTTCGAAGGTTGGGTCGCGGTGCAGGCATCCGAAGCTTCCACTGACGCACTATTACTGCGGCGTCTCGATTTATGGAGTCCCTCCAAGCACAGCGATTAAGACCGCGCTCTGGTGCGATGACTTGTTTGCTCCACGGGGCGTAGATTCTCTTGGTCGCAGTGGGGGAAGTCTCGTGGTTGCCATCGAAGGGCTCCGCTTAAATGTGCCAGTCGGCACTGCCAGAGCCGCTGGAGCGGCCATGGCGAGGATCGAGACGCTTTGGGTTATTAGCAGGCGAAGGGTCGTGTGAAGTCGCCTCGTTGTTTTCGTGCTCTTTCGCTCGTAGGGCAAAGGGTGTACTCCTCTGAGAAGGAAGAGACTGTGGTCGTCGCCATTCTTTAAGCGAAAACATGCGTTCAGCCATCTCCCGTCGCCAATTTCTGCGCTCCGCTGGCTTGCTGCTTCTTGGCACTCGTTTAGCAACGACCGTTAGAGCGTTTGCCCAGGGTGAGCGAGTGCTGGTGCTCGGGGCTGGGATGGCGGGCGTCTCAGCGGCGCGAGCTCTTGTGGACAAGGGGTACTCTGTCACGGTGCTCGAGGCTCGGGGTGTCGCGGGCGGACGCATACGGACTGACTCCTCGCTCGGAGCTCCGGTTGATCTTGGCGCTTCGTTCATCCACGGGACTAGGGGCAACCCGCTCGTTTCGCTTGCCGCCCAGTTCGGAGCAGAGACGTACGATACTGATCAGGAGGAAGATCTGTACGTGAATGCAGCGGGCGCAGCGATCGCTTCATCGATTCGTAACCAAGCGGGGCGTGAGTATGATGCGCTTTTTACCAAACTGCTGGCGCTCAAGGTCGGTCTCAACCAGGACCGCTCGATTGGAGGTGTTGCTGAACCACTGCTGCAAGGCATCCGACAGCAGCGGGGTTCTGCTGTTGGCGACTTTGTTCGTTTTCTGGTGAAGTCGGAGATCGGCATCGAGTTTGGCGCGGACCTTAGCCAGATGTCGCTCAAGTACTTCGACGAGGACGAAGCCTTTAGGGGGGCGGACCTCATCATCAAGCCTGGCTACATAAGCCTTATTGATGGACTGGCACAGGGGCTCGATATTCGTTTCAACGAGGTGGTGACGGAGGTAGCGTGGTCTGCTTCAGGTGCTCGTGTCACGACGACTGGCGGGGTTTTTGATGCGGATCGGGTTGTAATCACTCTTCCGTTGGGGGTCTTAAAAAAGGGGGAGATCGAATTTTCTCCGGGCCTGCCACGGGCAAAGCGAGAGGCGATCGCGAATCTTCGGATGGGTGTGCTGGATAAGACGTACTTTAAGTTTCCCACGGCGTTCTGGCAGACTCAAGAAGACCCGATCGGATTCCTTGGAAACGTGGGGGCGCGAGGGGCGAACCAGATTCCGGAGTACTACCTGCTGGATCAGGCGTTGGGAGTCCCAATCTTTTTTGGGTTTACGGCTGGAGCGCAGGCTAGGCGATTCGAGCGGCTGGACCTTGCTACGATAAGCGCTGCTACGATGGCTTCTCTCAGCAACGTTTTCGGAAACTCAATTCCTGAGCCCGAAGCTGTGATGCAAACGCACTGGAGGTCAGACCCGTACAGCTACGGCTCCTACTCGTTTGTGTCGCTGGGTGCAACGACTGAATACTACGATGTCCTGGCACGACCGATCGAGAATCGCGTCTTCTTCGCTGGTGAAGCGACCCACCGGCGCTACCCAGGAACGGTGCATGGCGCCTACCTCTCGGGGATTCGCGAGGCGAATCGGGTGGTGAGGAGTTTTTCGTAGGCGGTTAATGGTTGAGGGCTGCCTCGGGTGCTTTCGCGGTAAGCGAGAGCACCTCTACGTTGCGTTCAGTCGCTGGTGTGGCCGAGACCCCCGAACGCACTACAAGCGCTTAAACGATTCGCAGTCGACGAATGCGGCCACAGCAACCGCTGGCCAGCTACCCGGCTCGGCAGGGTTCTTGTTTACTCGGCCGGGGATCAGTCGGATGGCGCAGGGTGAGAGGGCTTGCAGCTCTTTTCTCGCGGAGGCCGGAGCCACTACGAATGCGAGCGAGCCATTCCGCTTGATTTCGGTCAGCTCGTCGAGTGAGTCCACGTTCACTGAGTATGGCCCTAGCATGCTCAAGTAGATTTTCTTGTGAAGGTTGAATGGCGCATTCTTAGGGCTAAGAGCATCGGTGAGCCCAAAGAGAGCAACTTTCTTGGCATGGTCCGAAACCTGCAACCTGGCCCGGATGGCGCGAGAGATCTTCTCAAACGCACCCGCTGGCCCGTCATGGAGCACACGCTGAGAGATATCTAGTGCTCTCTGAGAGACCGTTGCTCCCATGTAGGAGGCAAGCAGAAGACATCCGATCATTGGCAGTACTCTCCTGGAAGCTGTAGGGGCTACGCGGGCTGAATCAGTAAGGCGTGAAAGAGCGGCAACGAGGCCTGCCGCAGAGAGAATCGCGAGGCCGGGAAACGCCGGCGCAAGGTACCAATCGAGACGGGAGCGAAGTGCACTCATCGCCACGAGTGGAAGAATCACCCACACCATCAGGTACTGGTAGCGAGCATCTCGCCGGGCGCATCCTAGGAAGCCAGCGAGCAATCCAATCAGCACAAGTCCGACCGGCGCCACGCGACCACTTCTAAAAACGAGCTTCAGGTAGAGATCCCACTGCTTGGGGTGGTGAAACCCTTTTGTGAGTAGCCGCTCTTGAAGGTTGACCGTGATCATCTGTTGTGCGGCCTCTGGGATGAGGGAGATGCTCAGCGCATAGTAGGGCAGGGCAACTACTAGGGCGCACACGGCTGGCAGCCATACTACTCGGCTAGAACGCAAGAAGAAGCATCCAATGCCCTCGCGCAAAATCAGGGCCGCGTAAAAGATAATAAGAGGGAAGAGGCCGGCAACGCTCTTGGTCAATATAGCGAGCCCTGAGAGTACGCCGACGAGAGCGGCGGATATTTGCGACCGGCGGAGAGCAGACGCTTCTTGGCGTTCTGCGCGGGATGCGAGCAGCTCCCAACCTATAAAGAGTGCAGCCGTAGTAAGAAGAAGGAGCATGCTGTCCTGAACTGCTTCCCGCACGACATGACTGAAGAGGAAAACGCGATTGATTGAGAGGAGGAGTGCAGCTAGTGCAGCAACGGCCGCAGACCGAAACATGCGCAGCGCCAGCGCATACGTCAGGAGAATAGTACAGAAGCCCGCGAGACCGTCGAGGGAACGAAATGCGAGGTTTGAGTCTCCGAACATCAGCACGACGCATTTAGATAAGGCAAGTTTCAGTGGGGGCTTTCCGAGGTAGGGCTCTCCATCGAGCGTCGGAGAGAGCCATCGCCCTGTCTCAATCATTTCCTGCACTACCCGGACGTGGATGCTCTCATCACCAGCGGAAATTGATGGCGCGCCGAGGTTCCAAAAAGAGACAAAGAGCGCAAACGCAATCAGCGGGGCGACAAACAGGAGCCGTTTGACGGACGGTAGCGCGACAGTCACTGCGGACATACTGAGGACCCTAGCAGTATTTGCCACCGACGCCAACGCGCGAGGCTGGGGGACCTGCCGAAAGTGTGCGTCCCTTCTCGGGGTGCGAAAAGCGTGAATGAGGTCAGCTCTCTCTTCTGTAGGTCCTGCCCCTTGCAGACGGCTTGGAGTAACTACCTCCGGACCGACTTTGTGGGAGAGGCTTGAAGGACGATACCTGTTACATTTCGTATGTCGCCAGCCCTAGGAGGCTCAAGGCCGGTTGGCGAATTTCTCTGCCTTCAGGTGCTTGTAGATTGCTTCAGCTGCCACTGAGTGCCCTTCGGCGTTTGGATGCTCCGCATTGCACGGCGACTGGAGCACCTCGGGGGAGTTGCCGCTAGCGTCGCGAAATGCGCCAAGCAGGTCGAGGAAGTCGAAGTTGTTTTTCTCGGCGAGCCCCTTCACGGTGTTGCGGTCAGCAAGCCAAGCGTGTGGTTCGAAGGAGAAGAAGAGCGGAAAGACCACGATTAAGGTCTTCTTCCCCGGAAATCGGAGCGACAACCTCTCAAGGGCAGCCTCAACTTTGCGGTAATTGCGGGTGAGGTCAACGCTTGGGCGGTCTGGAGACGGTGGTCGGGTGAGCCGCAGGGCAAGCCACCGGAACAGGTCGCTGTGGAGGAACATGAACGCGTACGCCTTTGACACGCTCTCGACGAGACCCGCATTTGTTGTGCCGATCGAGATTTTTCGCAGATCGGCAAGCTCAGCGGACGATTCTTGCGAGTCGTTTAAGCAGTAGGAAACGATTACCAAGTCGAGGTCAAATTGAACACCAACAGTCTCTAGGAACTCGACCTCTTGGGGAGTGTCGTATCCTGAAACTGCGAAGTTAAGCACTTCAACAGGTATGAGGTCCCCGTCTGAGTTGAGCCGCTTCTCTAGCTTGTTGGCAAAGGTATCTTCGACTGGAAGCCCGACCGACGGATTGCAGTATCCGTATGCAATAGAGTCTCCGATGACTCCGACTCGCAGCGTGCCGGGCTGTTTCTTCAATGAATACTCGCGGTCTCTAAATCCAAAGGAGTTGGTGTCCTTCGAGCCTGGCTTTGGCACGTACTTTAGAATCGGATTAGTCGACGAGACAAACGTCCCGTAGGACCTATTGAGAGAGATTGGATTAATCTGCGGGGCAAGATGTAGCGCACGCGTGGCAGCTTCTAGCCCTACCAGCGTGAGGGCTGTGGCTGTGGCGGAAATGGAGAGTTTTAGGAGAAGAGATGGCATGCCACGTTGTTCAAGCAAACGGGTCTCTGAGAGAAAATAAACTTGAAGTCGAGGGGAGACAAGGGGCTCTTTGGTGCTCGGCTGCGCGGAGTGTGGTGAGGGCAGTCGTTTTTATGAAAACGTTGATGGAGAGTATGGCTCGGCGCTCGCCGCCGCAGCCATGCGGATTTCTGGGTGAGCTGGCGGACCTGTGCACACGCGAGTGCTCGGCCCACGAGGCGAGATAGCAAGTAGGGGCGCATCCCAAGGGGCGTGGATGCTGAGAGTAGCCAACAGGCGATCTCGCATTGCTGTCGGGATTGGTGAAGCTACTGAATGAGCTCGATTGCAGCGGGTGGGGTCTCGGTGAGCCGCGGCTTACATTCGGTAAAGACCTCAGCGACTTCGTTGATAATTCTCGCCGCCGAAACTACGTCATCGCGGGAAATGCCTAGGTGAGTGACGGCTCTCACTACGCCATCCTCCCACGGGAAGAGGAGAACTCCCCGTGCCGAGCATTGAGCGGCGAAATCTTTTGCAGAGGGGCAGTTCTCTGGGATCTCAAAGTACACCATGTTGGACTCTGGCTTGAAGGCAAGTTCCAGAACTCCGCGTGTCTTGATCAGCTCTGCCAAGAGCGAAGCATGCACGTGGTCATCTGCGAGACGCGACACATGATGAACCAGCGAGTAGTGCGCACCGGCAGCAAGCATGCCGGCTTGGTGAAGAGCGCCACAGTAGATTTTTCGCACACGGCGGGCGTCTTCGATGAACTCGCGCGAGCCGGCCAGCGCCGCGCCAAACGGCGCTCCCAAGCCCTTCGCAAAGCAGATGGATACGGTGTCGCACGCTGCGGCGTACTCTGATGGGGCGAGGCCAGTTGCGGCACTCGCGTTGAACAGGCGTGCGCCATCCATGTGCAATAGGAGGCCGTGAGCCTTACAGAAAGCAGATGTTCGTTGCAGGTCGCGAAGCGGAAAGATCTTTCCGCCCGTAGCTGAGATCGTGTTTTCGACTGTGACGAGCTTCGCCTGCGCGTACATTTTCCCGCGCGGACGGGAGTTGAGTGCGGTCTCTACGGCCTCTGCGGACAGGATGCCCGAGCGAGTTGTCACCGTGTTGAGAGAGACGTTACCCAGCTGCGCGGTCTGTGCGGCTTCGAAGAACGATACGTGGTAGCGAGTCTCGGTGATTACCTCATCTCCTGGCCGAGTCTGGGCACGGATTGCAATCTGGTTGCTCAGTGTGCCAGTGGAGGTGAAGAGGGCTGCTTCCTTGCCCAGGAGATCTGCCACATGCTTCTCCAACGCGAGCACGGAGGGGTCATCGCCGAAACAGTCGTCTCCCACCTCAGCGTCACACATCGCTTTGCGAAGCTGACGCGTTGGCTTCGATACGGTGTCGCTTCGTAGGTCAATTACCTTCGGATTGGTGCTCACTGCCGGCATGTGTCTTACCTTCGTTACTAATGCCCCCTGTTAAGAGGCATTCCGGGGTCCATTTGACCGTGCTGCTCTAGACAGCAATCGGTGGACGGGGTATATCAGACGACTGTTAGGCATATCAAGTAGGCTAGTGATTTATAAAATGACGGCTTTATTAGTCGCATATCGTCAGCATCAGTCGTCCGAAGACCTTGCGACCGAAGTCGCTGAGCGGAGAGGGGTTATCTCTGAAACGGCTCATATCCTCAATGGGTTAGCTGGCTCTATTGAGTCCCGGGCGCTGCAGGGAAAGCTGCGGGAGATTGACGAAGGTTTGCAGGGGGTTTCGTCCTTTGAACACCTTTCGGCGCTCTCCAGTGCGCTGCAGTCGGTTCGAGCCCGGACTCGAGGCGCCTGCCGTCGGGCGGCGGCCATGGGGGTGTGCAACTGGCAGAGCCCGACCATGGAGCACTCACTAGACTGCGCGGTGCGCGATGAGTCCGCGGCCCTGCTACAACGGGGGATCGACTACCACCGAGCTGCGCACCTTGCTGGGCAAGAGTACGAGGCTCTGTTCAGGGAGAAGCTGCTTGCGCAACACGCAGACGCTCGGGTGCTTGCGACTTCCAGTGGGATGGGAGCCATTTTCGTCGCGCTCCAGTTCGTATCGAGCCAGATCGTTGATTCAGGCGGAGCTGTCGTAGTCGACCAGGGGTGCTACCACGAGACGCGATTCCTCCTCGAGGCACTGTTCCGAAATCGCCTGCAGTATCTCGACCTCGCCTCGGCACGTGCCGTAGAGGATCTCGCTCACCTAAAGCCAGCGCTCGTTGTGTTCGATGCCACCCGAAACTCGCGCAGCATCGCGCGTCTGCCTGTGTGCGACATCATGGCAGCTGTGAGAGAAGCCGGAAGCTTTCTAGTGATCGATTCAACCTCAATGGTTTCTGCATCGCCGATTCTCTCTGCGGCAAAAGCTAACGGACTCTTTGACCGAGTGCTGGTCGCGCACAGCCTCGCCAAGTTGCACCAGTACGGCATGGACCTTGTGACCGGTGGAGCGCTGGTTTACTCGGCTGCATTGGACAGCGGCTTCCCGGCGCCCGGAACTTTCCGCACTCACCTTGGCCTCAATATCACTGAAGACTCAGCGGCTACACTACCCGCCCCCTCGCTTGAGCTCTTGTCGAATCGTGCCGCAACAATCTCTCGGAACGTGCAGCTCCTCGCATCCGCTTTTGCAGAATTTCGTGAGAGCCTGAGTGTCGGCGTTGCGCCGAGCTGGGACTGCGACGTGCCACTTGTTCCGTACTGCAACCTCTGTCTTGTCGGCCAAGATGAGTCGGACTGGTACCGGGCCTTCATCGGCCGAGCCATGGACAGGGCACGGGCCCGCGGTGTGCC
>CAZZJR010000080.1:0-1291 GCA_964654585.1 uncultured Bdellovibrionales bacterium | reverse complement strand
TCGCCTCTGCACATCCACTGCGAAGACCCGTTCATTGCCAACATTCGAGCCTTCAGCCAGGTGCTGTGCAACGCCGGTGTCAGGGGACGAGTGTACTATGCGCGAAAGGCGAATGCGTACGGAGCTTTCGTGAAAGCGGCGGCGGCCGCCGGCGCTGGGGTGGACGTTGCGAGCCTCTACGAGCTCAAGCAGACGCTCGACCAGGGCGTCGACGGAAGCGACATGATCGTCACGGCATCGTCAAAGTCTCATGCGCTTCTCGAACTCGCGGTTGCCTCTCGCGTCTGCGTGGTACTCGACAACTGGACTGAGCTTGAGCGGCTAAAAAAAATCTCGACGGGACGGCCAAGCGAGGTTCTGATTCGACTCTGCGGGTTTAGTTTTCAGCAGGGGGCAAAAGCCAGCCGCTTCGGATTTCCCCTGTCGCAAGCCATGGAGGTTGTCGCTTCGCTTGGGGACCTCAAGCTGCGAGGCTTCCAGTTCCATCTCGATGGATACTCGTGCGAGGAGCGAGTGCTAGCGATTGAAGAAACTCTGCCACTTTTTAGCGACTCTCGAGAGCTCGGACACAATCCGACGACCCTCGACATCGGCGGGGGCTTCCCCGTTCGTTACCTTGAGAAGCCGGAGCAGTTCGGGGATTTTTTGGCAGAGATTGTCGCAGCGCAAGCCGGAAGGCGACCCGCCTTTACCTACCGAAACGATGCATTTGCGGTTTCTCTGCAGGATGGACAGCCGGTTGCACCACGTCTCTATCCCTTCGCTTCGCCCCGACCCAAGCACGAGTTCCTCCAGGACATTCTGCAATCGAAGCTTTCATCTGGGAGCTCGGTGGCTGAAGCTGTCAAGGCTCACAACATAGAGCTGTGCGTTGAGCCGGGCCGGGCGCTCCTCGATGGTGCTGGGGTGACGGTCGCGAGCGTGTCGCACGACAAGCGGCTTGAGGATGGCTCTCGGTTCGTCACGCTAGACATGAACCAGACGCAGTGCCGAGCGGTCTCTCTGGAGTTCTGTGTAGACCCGCTGTGGCTTGGTGCGCGCACAGACGAGGCGCAGCCGGGATTTCTCGCTGGCGACACCTGCATGGAAAGCGACCTCATATTGCGCCGGATGGTTGCGATTCCGAGCCCGTTGCCCGAAAACGCTCTCGTGTTGTTTCCAAACACCGCTGGCTATCACATGCACCTGTTTCAGAGTCCAGGTCATCGAGAGGGGCTGCCCCAGAATCTCGCGTGGTCGGCCCAGAGGGGGCTCTACGCAGAGGCTGTTGTACCCGGGGTACAGGCCCCCA
>CAZZJR010000079.1:7816-12865 GCA_964654585.1 uncultured Bdellovibrionales bacterium | reverse complement strand
CTGCTTGTCCAATAGCAAGATTTGAGTCGTAGCTGAGCAGGAGCGCAATGAGAGCAATCGCGCAGAGTAGAGCGCGCGCGACGTGACCGCGCATCCTCGCTGGGTCGCGAGCAGAAGCGCGGGTATGGGAACGGGGCAATCCTGCCCTACCTAAAGAGCCCATCTTAGGTCTCTAGGTCGGCGCCGAGCCTTAGTTTAATGAGGCATTTATGCGAGGAAGTCGCATTTCGTTTGGCGAGTTTCTGCAACCTACCAAAAAAACTTAAATTTAGGGGATTAGGGTCTGGAGCTCCTGGTTCTTACCCCTCACGGCTCGAAATAACGGCGTTCTTCTTGTCCTCTGGCTCCAGCAGGGGCGGCGATTCACGGCCAGCTGATTCGAGCGCAGCCCTTTTCGCATCGCGGATCTCGGATAATTTAGCCCCGTGGTGATGAATTCATCGATAAAAGTATATAATGCAATTAGTCAGTTGCTACCTAACCTATTGGTTTCGTCTTGACCCGTTTTGTATCCTGTAGGCTCTCTATTTCGACAAGCGAAAGCTCCCGCCGTCAGGCCTGGAGAAGGAAATGAACGCCGTAGAGGAAGACGACAGGCCTGAGGTCTAAGCTTCGTGGAGGCCCCCTGGTCGAAGTTACAGCCGTTTATCGCTCCCGGTGCCCTCTCTCGGTTCAGGGTACAGACCCACGGCCATATATGTAGTCGCGCTAGCAAGGTTGGCAGAAGTGCCTCGACTAGCTGCTAACTTCATTACGTGTTGCGCTGCCGATGGGTGTGTTTGCCTGCCTCTATCTTGAAACGCAACTTCCCCCGTTTGCGAGAGGCGCGGTCGGCCTTTCCCATCCCCTTCGCTGCGCCCGAGTTCTTCGGCATGTGCCCCTCGCAAGAATTACAAATTGTACCTGCAAGGAGAAGGGTAGCGAACCTACACCGGGTATTGGCATGACGTTCGACAAGGAGTGTCTGCCTAGCTCTACATCCGCTCAAGCGTCTCGATCCCAAGCAAAGAGAGCGCGTGCCTGATGACGAGACCAGTTGCCTGGACGAGACCGGCGCGCGCCCGCTTTAGTTCGGGAGTTTCTGCGTGAAGCACCGAACAGTTCTGGTACATACGGCTGAAGCGCTTCGAGAGTTCGTACGCGTACGCGCACACGATGTGCGGGCTGTAGCGATCACATGCGAAGCGTAGGGTCTCGTGGTACTCGTTCAGGTAGCGAAGCACATCTAACTCAGTCTCGTGGGTGAGAAGCTCCCACTGAGCAGAGGCAAAGGCATCGTCACTCTCACCCAGCTCGCGCAGGATGGATCGCGTGCGCGCGTAGGCGTACATCAGGTAGGGGCCTGTGTTGCCGGTTCGTGACGTCCAAGCATCCATATCAAAAACAACCTGCGAGTTGTTGTCGAGGTTGAGCATGCCGTAGCGCATCGTTGCCAGGGCGATTCTGCGCGCAGCCTCTTGCCGCTCGTCTTCAGGCCACTCGCCTTTGTACTTGTCGAGGAACTCCTCATTGACCTTCGAGATGAGCCGCTGCCTGAGGCTCGACATCCGGATCACGTTGCCCTTTCGGCTGCTCATCTTGCCGTCTGGCAACACCACCTGAGCGTACGCGCAGTGGAAGCACTTCTTGACCTGCTCGTACCCCATCAGCTCAAGGCACCTGAAAACCTGCTGAAAATGGAGCGATTGCGCCGTATCGACGACGTAGATCGAGCGGTCTATCTTGAAGTCTTCAAATTTACGCTGCGCCAAGGCTAGGTCGCGCGTCGCATAGAGCGCCGTTCCATCTCGCTTAATGAGCACGCAGAACCCAAGGTTGTCTTTCCTGAGATCGGCGCCGACAGCGCCATCAGACTCAACGAAGACCCCCTTCTCCTGAAACGTGCGAACCAGCTCTTTGCTTGACTCACCGAACTCAGACTCAAAGAAAAAGTGGTCGAAGAAGCAGTTGAGCCAAGCAAAGGCCTCTTTGAGCTCGTCCATCGACCAGTCTCGGGACTCAATCCAGAACGAGCGCAGCTCTGGGTCATTAGTCTCAAGCCCCATGAGCACTTCCGACACCTCCGCGCTCCACTTGCGGATCACCGGCAAGAATTCCTGGTTCGGAAACGGAGACCCTTTGCGCCGAAAGATCTCTACGACGTCGATTCCGATGCCATCGGGATGAGCGGCACGAAGATGCTGCGGGACTTCAAGCGCAAGCACCTCATTCCGGCTCCCAATCCCTAGCTCCTCCTCGCCAAGCATTAGGCCTTCACTCTTGACGCCCTTTCGGTCAGCTACGCCGATCTGGCGCGACCCGAGGGAGACCCCCGGTGCAGCGTGAGGAACGAGAACACCAGGCTTCAGCAGGCTGGCGTTCTTCCGCTGTGTAACGACTGTGGCTGGTCCGTTGACTGTTGCGAGCGTCACCACGTTCCAGAGCGGCTCGCTTGGGTGATCCGAGACACTCTCGACTCTGGCTGTTTTTACCCCTGATACACCGACCTCAGAGTACGTTTCGACATCGAGCTCAAGCGTTGCTGCGCTGTACGCCTCACCGAGAAACTCCAGCTTGTTGGCAGCCGGAATCTTTAGCTCAGGGTGTTTGCGCAGGTACCACACGCACTTGGCAACGTGCGTTCCTTCGTCGCCCAGGTATGCTGCACGGATGGTGTCGTTCCCTAGCCAGTCGAAGATACGAGCTATGGAGTCACCGAGTGCGATGTTCCGGATGTGCCCGACGTGAAACGACTTGTGGGTGTTCACGTTGCCGTACTCCACCATCACTCGCTCACCTGTAGCTGGACGTCGTGCGAGGAAGTCGCCTTTGATGATGGCAGGGACAAGAACTCCCGCGAGTGAGGCTTTGTTTAGGAAGAAATTTAGGTAAGGACCCGTGGCAACAACCTTGGAGATCTCGCTGCCTCCGGCTATCTCCTCCGAAAGCTTCGGCGCGAGCTCAGCAGCTATCGCCGGCGGGCCCTTGCGCAGCGCTCGCGCGAGCTGGAAGCATGGAAAGGCGATGTCGCCGTGGGACGAATCCTTTGGGGTCTCCAGCAGCGCCAAGATCTCGCTTGCTGAAACCGTCTGCCCTAATTGTGAGAGTGCTCGCTCAAGGAGCGACGCTACCGTGTCCTGACCGATCATGAGTGCCCGCCTACTGCTTGGTTCCCTGCGTGTTCATTAGTAGTGACAGGAGGTAGCGCCCGTACGAGCTCTTTTTAATAGACTCTGCCTGTCGCTCCAGCTGCTCTCGGTCGATGTACCCCATCGTGTACGCAATCTCTTCGAGACAGGCGACCATCAGCCCCTGCCGCTCCTGCAGCGCCTGAATGAAGTTGCAGGCCTGTAGGAGCGATTCGTTCGTTCCCGTATCGAGCCACGCGACTCCACGGCCAAGCATTTCAACGTGTAGTTCACGCTGCCTCAGGTACGCAAGGTTCACGTCGGTAATCTCAAGCTCTCCGCGTGCTGAAGGCTTAAGTCGTGCCGCGATATCTACCACCTGATTGTCATAGAAGTAGATGCCCGTGACAGCAAACGGCGACTTCGGGTTCTTCGGCTTCTCCTCAAGATTTATCGCCGTGCCCGAAGCGTCAAACTCGACAACACCGTAGCGCTCCGGGTCACTCACCCGGTAGCCGAACACCGTGGCTCCACTCTCTCGCTTTGCCGCCTGACGAAGAAGGTCCGCAAAGCCGTGACCGAAGAACACGTTGTCACCGAGAGCGAGCGCCACTCGATCCTTTCCGATAAAGTCGCGGCCGATGATGAAGGCTTGTGCTAGCCCCTCGGGGTTCGGCTGCTCGGCAAAGGAAAACGAGCATCCCCACTGTGAGCCGTCGCCGAGCAGGCGCTCAAACGAGGGACGATCCTGAGGAGTTGAGATGATCAGCACATCGCGAATCCCCGCCAGCATCAGGGTAGACAGCGGGTAGTACACCATCGGCTTGTCGTAGATCGGGAGGAGCTGCTTGCTCACCGCAAGCGTAACTGGATGCAGGCGCGTTCCTGATCCACCAGCAAGAATAATTCCCTTCATGAGGACACCAAAAAGAGGGCCCCGAAAAACTCGAGGCGTTGGCTTTGGAACATAGCAGGAAGTGAGGGTGAGGTCACCGTGACACCGACCTCGGTAGGGTCAAAAATAACTGGTGGAATCAGTGGGTTGCTGACGTGGAGGGGGATTCACAAAGAGAGTGGTTCGGGGGTCAGGGCGGGAAGAGGTCACGGATTCGTGCGGACGGGGAAAATTACAAAGAGAGCGGCGAGAGGGTCGGAG
This sequence comes from uncultured Bdellovibrionales bacterium, assembly GCA_964654585.1. Classification (GTDB taxonomy): domain Bacteria; phylum Bdellovibrionota_C; class UBA2361; order UBA2361; family OMII01; genus OMII01. The sequence continues at coordinate 8,602 of CAZZJR010000079.1, read as the reverse complement.
TGGCGGAATAGGCGATAGGTTTGTAGGGCAGTTCCCAATTTGGTCCTCCTCACATTCCTCCTCTTTTCCCTTCTCCTGCACCTGCACCCATTTCCTAATCCTCACCCCGGAAACTTTCGAGGGCGGCATTCGATTACCTTGTTCGTATGTTTACCCATGAAAAGTTTAAGGCCTATCAGCTCGCAATACATTTCACCCGGTTAGCTCTGGATTTTTCGGATGAGATGACGCCGGGGAATTCGATTTTACGCGAACAGCTTCGGCGCGCGGCATTTTCGATCTCTCTCAATATTGCGGAGGGGACTGGAAAGCATGGACGCTCTGACCGGCTTCGCTTTTACTCCATAGCTCGTGGGTCAGCCATGGAGTGTGCCGCGATTTGCGACATTATTGGCATCATCGAGCCCCGATTGCTTCCGAAGACCGAGTTCACAAAAACGACACTCCAATCAATGGTAGGTATCCTGACGACCGTCTGTTCGCCGAATTACCTGATGATGATTAGGAAAAAAGTGCATGTGCAGGAGAAGGAGAAAGAAAAGGATTAGGTAAAAGGCCTGCGCCCCGCACCCGCTACCCCTACCCCTCCCGAGCTCGTTGTGCTCATATTCCACAGATGCGCCCTCTCCTCCTCCTCCTCTTCGTTTTCACTCCGCTCTCAGCCGCAAAAGCCGACTCGCTCGACCTAAACGCGCTGCTTCGCAACGGCTCGGCGCGTGTTGAAACAGCCTCTGGGAAGCAGCTCCTGGCTCACCGCGACACAGAGCTCTTTGTGCCAGCTTCGAT
>CAZZJR010000079.1:0-7716 GCA_964654585.1 uncultured Bdellovibrionales bacterium | reverse complement strand
GCAAAAAACGCAGCTTTTGTGGGGAACTTTAGCTCTGTGGCATTACGACGGCGCAGGGATGGGAGAGTAGAAAGCGCCGAGCCCCAAACCCCCCTCACTCCGATGAGCAAGCGCGCCGGCACCCTCGTCAAGCGAGGCTCAACGGAGCGCATCAAGATCGGCAACCGCTGGCAGGACGGCGCCATTTACGGAGGGGAGCTGCTTGCTGAGTTTCTCTCACAGGCTGGCGTGTCGAGCCCGCGCAGCGCTTCGCTCGGGAAAGTTCCTAAGGACGCACGGCTCATTGTGACCCACACCTCCTCTCGTAACCTCGAAGAGGTGGTAGAGGGCATGCTTGAGCACTCAACCAACTTTACAGCCAACCAGATCTTTCTCACGTTGGGGGCCAAGAAGTTCGGCGCCCCTGCCACTCTCGAGAAGGCGCAACGCGCAATGACCGAGTGCCTAAAGTCGCGCGTCGGCTGGAGCGAATTCCACATCGAGGAGGGCTCGGGTCTCTCGCGCCGCAACCAGGTAAGCTCGCGGCAGATGACAACGCTGCTCGGGAAGTTCGAGCCGTATCGCCACCTACTCCCAGAGAAGGAGGGCTTCCTGGCTAAAACGGGCAGCCTAAACGGGGTGAACTCACTTGCTGGCTACTTCAATCTGCCGAAGCATGGGGAGGTCCGCTTCTCTTTGATAATCAATAGTGGCGTTCCACACTTATACAAGTTTCGGGCTGCCGAACGGATTCGCTCTTATCTTATAAACACATCAAACTAGCCTAATTTAGTATAGATTTATCCTTAATGTGGCGATAATTAGGGTAAGTGGAGAGAAACTTACGCTAAGGAGCCCCCATGGCAGCCGCCCGCTCAGTGCCTCAAAAGCCGCTCCTCTGGAGCATTCCCCTGGCCTTACTGTGTGTCCTGAGTGTGGCCGGAGCACTCGCGCCGAGCCAAGTCGACCCGAACGTCACCGCTTCCCCCATCAACCCCGGCGATACCGCCTGGATGCTCACAGCAACAGCCCTCGTGCTTCTCATGACACCGGGCCTCTCGTTCTTCTACGGCGGCATGGTCGACCGCAAGAACGTGCTCTCAACGATGCTGCAGAGCTTCATCGCGATGGGGATCGTTAGCCTCCTGTGGGTCACTGTGGGTTTTAGCCTCGCCTTCGGTGACTCACTTGGGGGCCTTATTGGTGATCCGCGTACGTTCTTCATGTTCCGGAACGTCGGAGAGTCCACGCACCCTGCCCTCTCGCCCACGATCCCTTTAGCGCTCTTCGCCCTTTTCCAGCTCAAATTCGCCATCATCACCCCAGCGCTCATCACGGGAGCCTTCGCTGAGCGCGTCCGCTTCTCAAGCTACATGCTCTTCGTGTGCCTCTTCTCGATCTTTATTTACTGCCCGCTCGCTCACTGGACATGGCACCCAGACGGCTTCCTGCGCGGCTGGGGCGTGCTCGACTTTGCCGGCGGGACGGTAGTGCACATGGCAGGCGGCCTCGCAGCGCTAACAGGTGCGATCTTTTTAGGACGCCGCAACGCACACCAGCAGCAAGCACCGCAAGTCCCTGCACACATCCCATACGTTCTTCTCGGGACGGGCATGTTGTGGTTCGGTTGGTTCGGCTTTAACGCTGGCTCCGCACTTGCGGCGAACGGGCTCGCAGCCAAGGCCTTTCTCACCACCAACACAGCGTCGGCAGCAGCAATGCTCGGTTGGGTTCTGTTCGACTGTGTTAGGGGTCGCAAGCCCTCTGCTCTCGGTGCGTGCATCGGCGCAGTCGTTGGCCTGGTGGCCATTACGCCGGCGGCCGGGTTCGTGTCCGTAGGCGCGAGCATCTTCATCGGCACCTTTGCGAGCATCGTGAGCAACCTCGCTGTTCACTGGAGAACGAAAAGCTCGCTCGACGACACGCTCGATGTATTTCCATGCCACGGAGTCGGTGGGATCGTCGGCATGATCCTCACCGCTGTTTTCGCCGACAAGGTCGGGCTGCTGTTCGGAGAATCGGCAACTTTTATCAACCACCTCTACGCGCTTGGCATCGTCACCGCGTTCACCGTCGGGGGCTCCTACATCCTCTATATCATCGCCCACGGCATCATCCCCTTTAGGGTGAGCCAAGCAGAGGAAGAGATGGGGCTCGACTTAAGCCAGCATGGCGAGAGCATCGATGAGGTGCCTGAGCCAGTCGTGAGAGCTGCTCCCGCGCTCAAGGTAGTAAACCTGTAGCGTAACGGGTACTTAGCGCATCGTTCCCGCACCCTGTAGGATTTCCTTCCTTCCTAAACGGCCTTAGCTTACCCTCGTGCGATGCAGTACCAGCCCCCCGACAAACGAGCTCAAACCTCGACACATCGTCAGCCCAGTAATGCCTCCGTAGACCAGGCGATGCTTGACCTATCAGCTAAGCTCCAAGACGAGCTGGAAGGAGTGCGTCAGGGCAGTCGTCGCCCGGAGGCAGCGGTCGAAGCCGCTTGGCGCATCCTGAGAGTCGTTGGTCTCAATGATTTCGGGGCGATTCGATCTTTGCGGGCAACTGAGTACCCGACGGCGTTCGAGCCGCACTATGCGCCGCAGCTCTCGCTGGCGCTGCGGACGCTTGGGTGCCTGCTGTATTGCCGGCCCTCGCTCGGCTTAGATCGTGCGGCCCAAGTGCTGCAAAGAGCTGTCGCTTTGGCTCCGGAGGATCCCTTCTGTGTTGAGGAATTCACAGACCTAGCGTGCAGACTTACTCCTGAGGATATCCGCGCTTTCTATGACCAACCTCACAAGAGAGAAGAGACCGTCATCGGGTACGTCCGCGGCGCGAGCCACGCTACCCAGCGTATCTTGGAGAGGCGCTTCGGTATCTTGCCATCGATGATAAACGAGTCCTCTGGCACCTCACTGCAAGAGCTTCTCAATTCTCTGCAGCCCGAAGAGACGACTTACGTAACTCAAGCACTCAGCCGCCTGAGCTGGCTCTGTCTCGAGCAGGCCCTCTTCTTCAGAAAGGGAGGCCCGCTGCTCAGCCTTGCAGTCGCAACCAGCTGCTCTCACCTGCAAGCGCTCGGGCTACCACGCGGCATTATGGAATGCGTCAGAGTCCTGGAAGATGCGTTGAGCTCTACCTCTATAGTTCAGGCTCTGGGCAACGATCTTGAGCCCGTGTGCTGCTCTCTTTCGATTCTAGCATCTGCCTTCTCAGAGAAGGCGAGGGTCTACAACAACTTCGCTGCCGCGAGGCGCTCGGAGATACTCGCTGCGGTGCTTGAATCGATTAACCGCCAGAAAGCGGCTGAATCGGCGAGTGGAAAGGCCTAACCCGCAGATTCACAGCTTTTTTTCACCCGCGCAGCACTAAACTTAGCGCGTCAAAGTATTAAGGAAAAGTCGCCTACAGCCGTCTATTCCCTACGAAAGGGATAGATGGAGCGCAATCATGGGAGCACTTAATTCCGACCTCAGTCTTTTGTTGGCTCTCTCGGTCTCAGCTACCGCCGTGCTCCTCGCAATCGGTGTGACGTTCCTCTGTCGTCACACACTCAGAGCTTCGTTTCGCGATCTCGGTGCTCGCCTCAGTGGAAAGAGCAGATCCCGCGCTTTTGCGGAAACTGAGCAGCTAAAAACTGACCTATCAGAGTTTCGAGAGAAGATCTCGCAGCTTGAGGAGTATGCTCCGGAGTACCACAACTCGTTTAGCTCTGGAGGGTGGGCCTGGCTTATCACCACTTCAGAGCACCTCTCTGTCGCCGAGAGCATTCTAGACGCCTTCCTCTCCTCGGGTCGCTACCACGATGCGTACACGCTCGCCGCTTTCTTGAACGGCACCCTAGCGCACGCTGAGATGCCATTGGCTGCCCTACGATTTGCGGACTTCGTTGATCTCCTCGAATGGAAGTCCCGCTCCAAGGAGCAGCTCCTCAAGCTGCTTGAGGTTGTGCAGCAAGGAGCGGACTTGAACAAGGAGATCGGTCTACAGCGTGCACGGAAACGGAAACCGACGATCATGACTCTCAGTGAAATAAAGCGCGAGCTTGAGAGGTAGGCTATTGTAGCCGTCTCCAACGAGACCTGCGGGATGGCTTCAAAGGCCAAAAAACCGTCGAATGCGTTGCTTGAGGGCATTCTCGTCGAGCTTCGCAGCCGGCGCTCTTGATGCGAGCGAGGCGCGGTGCTGCTCCTTCGCCGCCTCCGCCTGCTGAAGCCGGTTCGACATGCTCGCGACAAACGCGTTGATGAGCTCTTCACGGCTCTCCAATAGCTCCGCTATCGAGGGCTTGCTGATGCACAGGGCTTTTACGTCCGAGTTGGCGCGCGCGGATGCCTTGCGAGGCTCCCCGGTAAAGAGCGCCATCTCGCCAATGACATCGCCTCGTGTGAGGGTTGCCAGGGTGACTTGGTTTCCCTGATCGCCAGTCACCTGTATGTCTACATCACCTCGCAGGAACACGTACAAGAAATTCCCTTCGTCGCCCTCCTTGAAGAGGGTTTCTCCGGCGGCAAACACCTCAATCCGGCCCTCCTTCAGGACTCTGCAGCACTCCTCTTCGGTAAGGCTCCTGAAGAGCTCCGCGTTCCGCATGAGCTCAAGTGTGCCCTCCTCCGCCTTCTCGTCTCGCACTTCAGCAACTCCTGTTGTCTGGTGCACCACCTGCGTCGGGTATGGGATCGTAATCCCATAGCGTTTTGCTGCATACCAAATACGAGTCATGAATTCGCTGCGGATGCGGTTGAGCGGCCCGTAGTCTGAGATAAAGACGAGCGCTTCGTAGTCTACTGAGTACGCGTTGTAGCTACTGGTACGAATGTCTGGATACGGCTCTGCGACAATACCAGGAGTGCTCAGTGCAACCTCCGTAAGCATCTTCCTGACGGCGTTGGGGGCCGCATCGTACGAGAAGCCCACTGTAACGCGCATTCCGTACAGCGGGCTCGGCGAGGAGAAGTTCGTTATTCGTTCTTTGCCCAGCGTTACGTTTGGAATCGTTATCTCATTTAACTCCCGAGTCACGACCCGGACCGAGCGCCAGTCGACCTCCTTGACTCTGCCGATCACATCTCCCACCTGCACCCAGTCACCCACGCTGAAGGGATGATCGAACACTAGGGCCAAGCCGGCGAAGAGGTTGCCGAGGGTGTCTTGCAGAGCAAGACCCAACACGATCGATCCGACGCCGAAAGTCGTCAGGAGCGGGGAGAGATCTTTCTTCCAGACTGCGGCAAAAACAATCAGCCCACCGACGACGACGAAGAAGAACGAGAATATGCCGAGCACCAAGTTCGGTGTGCGGCTGCGAAACGAATCTCGGGGCGCATTCCGCAGGTAGAGCGCTTTAAGAGCACTTGCCACGATCCACAGCAGCAGGATTCCGATGATTGTCTGCTCCGTCCTGACAACCGACGGCTCGCGGCTGAACTCGAAGACCTGGTCCGAAAGCCAGAACAGTATGAGGAGGGGGATGAGGACGTTACCAACTCGACGGAATGCTGCCGCGGCGTGCTCATGAGCCTTTTTGGAAAGCGCGTTGCACACGAGCGCAAAGATCAGCGCACCAAGAATAACGCACACGTCTATCGTCTCGAGCTGGACGTTGCTCATGCTGCACCTCCTTCTTCTTTAGCGGGCGGCTTGACGAGAGAAAGCACAATGGAGCCCGAAATTATGCCGAGCACCACGAGCAGGGAGAGCTCCGTCGGCACCTTTTCGCCGAGCAGCGGGTCGAGCAGGGCCATCTTTGAGCCGATGAAGATCAGCACAAACGACAGCCCAATGTTCAAGTAGTGGAACCTGCTCACAAACGCGGCGAGTAAGAAGTACAGTGCTCGCAGATCGATCACCGCAAAGATATTGGACGTGAACACGACGAGTGGCTCCTTCGTGAGCCCGAAGATCGCCGGCACTGAGTCAAAGGCGAACATGATGTCCGTAATCTCGATGAATATGAGGGTGATGAAAAGCGGCGTCACAAACAGCTTGCCGTTCTCTCGTGTGAAGAACTTCTGTCCGTCGAGCGCGCGCGACACCGGCAGGAATCGGTTCAGGACGCGTAAGATTCGGTTCTTTTCAGGATGAATCTCAGGCTCCTTTCCCCGCATGACAGATATGCCCTGCCAGATAAGGAATACACCGAAGACGACTATGACCCACGGAATATCCATCACCACCGCGCCCATGCTGATGAACACGGCACGCAGCGCTATCGCGCCAAAAAGGCCGTAGAAGAGGACGCGGTGCTGGTACTGCTGCGGAATCGAGAAGAAGCGGAAGATCACTATGAAAACGAACAGGTTGTCGACTGCGAGCGACTTCTCGACCAAGTAGCCCGAGAGAAACTCCAGAGCCGTGCGCCGCGCTATCTCGTCTGGAGTTGAGTTCAGAACCAGCGCCCGTGCCAGCTCGCCGTCGAGCCCAAGGTACGAGCGGGTGTAGAAGTACAGGAACACATTAAAGAGCATCGCGAACCCGAACCAGCCAAGAGCAGCGATGCTGGCTTCGCGAATTGACACTTCGTGAGCTCGGGTGCCAGCGGCTCGCAGCGATGCGAAGAGAACCACTCCAACCCCAACCGAGAAAACGAGGTAGAACGGCCAGAAGGTCGCAAACGGAAAGATGTGGTTCATGCTGGCTCTTACTGCTCCCTATCGACCTACGCCCGGTCTCGTTTGAGCCGCCTGTGACTGCGCGGCGAGAATGAGCTTCGCTAACGTAACCATTGTGAGAGGCGAGTTCCCCTCAGCCTTGTTGTTCGCTGTCACAAAAACTTTTTTGCCCGTTGCCACCGCCCGCTTCACGAGACGCAGCACATCCCCGCGCATCTCGGGGGAAGGCTTAAGCACTTGGTCGTAGGGCTCAAACATCTTAGCAGCCCCCTCGTAGCTCACGCCACGAGGAGTCAGCAGTCTCGCAACGTAAAAATCCGCAGTCAACCCGCCAGCTTCCGCCACCTTGAGCATCTGCTCCTTGAGGCTAAGCATCGAGCTCCAGTGGTTAAACACGTGGGTCGCCCCGGCCTCGTTCAAGGCTCGGACGTAGCCTCCCGTCAGCAGCTCCCGATTCCGAACCTCCACGGCGTACATGGGCCCCTTCGGCAGCTTAAGCAGGAACTCTGCGAGCCGGTCAAGAAACTCGGCATACGGCATAACCTGCGGCGAGAAGGGCGCAAACTGGAGCACGAAGGGGCCTGAGCGGTCCATTACGGCCGGGTCGTCGTATGCTGCCAGAACCCGCTCCCCGAAAAGCTCCACGTTGAGGAAATCTGGATTATCCTGCCCGGAGAGCGAGCCGTAGCGAGCGTGCTTGGGGTAACGGAGGATCGTCAGCCGCTCCCAGACCTTCGACACCCACTGAAACCCTTCCGGCACCTGGCTTGCGTAGCGCTTGAGCGTGTCCGGGCTGGGCGGATTGTAGAACAGGCTGTCGATGCAGACGGTCCGGAACCAGGGGATCGTCGCGTACTCTTCGAGGCAGCGCTGCGTAAACTCACGCTCGCTCTTGTAGGCGCGCTTGTAGACCAGTCCCTTCCAGCCAGGGAACGCCCAGGTGCTGGTGCCGAGGAAGACGTTCGGGGGAATGTCGTCTGCTCCAGCAGCGAAGATGTCGTCTGCCGTTGCGGTTTGTGCCAGGTCTAGCTGAGGCGCTTGGATCACTCGGTGAGGGTATCTCATTCGGGTGAAAAAGGGGACGAATTTGCCTTGCAGAAAAGGTGTGCAGTCTCAATTCAAGTCGTAGCGGGCATATCAC
>CAZZJR010000078.1:5779-13078 GCA_964654585.1 uncultured Bdellovibrionales bacterium | reverse complement strand
GAGTCATACCCCCCTCCCTCTCGCGCAAAGTTTCAACGCACTCGACGCAGCGCTTCACCGTATACTTCCACCCCATGCTCAACACCCTCGCCGCTGCTCTAGCTTTCCCTCTTCTCGTGCTCTACCTGAGCGTGGCCGATATCGCGCTCGGGCATCGCGGCCTCCTGCCGGCGGCAGCCACTCTCTGCGCCATCGCAGGGCTTCTGCCACTGGCACTGATGCAGTGCGCCCACGAGCTGCCTCCTCGGTCGGTGCGGCGGAACACCTTGCCTCTCTCGGCGTTCGCTCTGGTTGCTCTCGTGGCTTTAGGCCTTTCAGTGCTGCCCGGCGCCTACTGGGAAGAGGGCGCAAAGTGGATCTTTCTCCTGCCGTACGCATTCCTGACAACGCTGCTCGCTGCCATGGCCGGCAGCAACCAACAGCTCTTGGCGCTCCGCTCGACAGCCGTAGCCACAGCACTCGCGCTGCTGCTCTGGTCGATCACCTCGGACCTTCTAACTCCGGGCACATTTACCCCACCAACTGAACGTGCGGCTGGATTCTCGGGAAACGCCAACTACACAGCGCTCGTCACGACGATGCTGTGTGCCTCGGCACTCGATTACGAACGGCGCAGGCCGCTGATAGTCGACCTGCTCTTTATCGCCGTCTCACTCGCGATAGTGCTGATTTCGCTGTCGCGCAGCGGGCTGCTCGTGTTCGTCGCCATGCTGTGTGTGTACGCAGTCGTTCGAGTAAGGCAGCGCCCGATTTCTCCATCAGAGCTTCGTTCTGGCCTCTTCTCAATCGCTGCCGCGACGCTTGTCCTGGCAGCGGCGTCGCCGCTCTACGCCCCACAGGTCGAGGCCCTCCAGTCTCAGAGCCGCTTCCGGCGCGCCCTCGCCGGCAAGCAGGTGGACGATGGTTCTGCTGCAAGCCGCATGGCTGCCGCTCAGGACGCACTCGACCGGATCGACCGCTCCCCATGGCTGGGGCACGGCACAGGGTATGCGCGCCGCATGCCTGAGCTGCCCCACAACCTGTATTTGCAGCAGTGGGTCAACAACGGAGTGCTCGGGCTGCTCGGCTACCTGGCTTTTCTTGGGAGTAGCGCCGCTGTGTTTGTGCGGAGGAGGTGCTTCTCCGGTGCGCTGCTTATCTTCGTGGCAGCTCTCGGGAGCTTCTTTAGCCACAACGTGCTCGACCAGCGGCCGTTCCTGCTGCTGTACGGGCTAGCGTTAGCGCAGTCCGCTGGCTCAGGCGCTGAAACCCGCAAGCGCAAGGTACTGCGCTGACGCCCCGGCAACACCGAAGCGCTGAAGAACGCTGCGCTGTGCTTCGAGCTGCCGCGGCTGCTCGAGCGAATCGTGGATCGCCTGCGCCATCTCAAACACCCCGCCAACGGGAACAAGCTTTCCGAACCGGCCACGCTCAAGGATCTCGGAGGGCCCGCTCTTGCAGTCGGTAGAAACCACCGGCGTGCCGAATCCCAGAGCCTGAATCAGAACGTTCGGCAGCCCCTCGTACTCCGACGAGAGCACGAAGCAGCGCGCTCGGCTCATGAACGCAAACGGATTGCGCTTGAAGCCCGGCAGGTCGACGTGCCGCCTGAGCCCCAAGCTGTCGACCTTCTTCTCCAACTCTGGTCGATACGACCCTTCTCCGATTATCAGGAGCCGCGCCGGCCGACAGCGGCGCACTAGGGCAAAAGCCTCAAGCAGCGTATCAAATCCCTTGTGGCGCATCAGTCGGCCCGCTGCGAGCACCACCGGCGGCTCACCCGGGGCGAGCCAGCTGTGCTCGGGGTCGGCCTGACCCTGCTGCAAGATCTCCGGTGACAGGACCGGAGTTGGGACTACCTGCACCTTCGGCTGCAACCGCGGGTCCATCTCACCAAGCTCATCCGCGACCCCGCGAGACACGGCGATAATCCCATCAGCGAGCCGATACGCCGGGGGAATCAAGCTATGCGCTACCCGTTTCGACCAGGAATCGTGCTCCTCGGATAGCGGAGCATTTGACTGCCTAAGAATGATACGGGCTCCTGCGCGAGACGCTCGGCCGACGACAGCGGCGGTGATGTTTGCGTGTGTAATCGTTGAGAAGAGCGCCTGCGGCCGCTCTCGCCGGAGGTACCGCGCAAGACCTGGAGCAGCAGCAAGCATCCGCGTCGCCTGGAGGTCAAGCAGCCGCAGCCCGTCGGGCAGCAGAGGCTGCAGCGCCCCTACCGCGCGCGCAACCACCAGATCAACCGACACTCCGCGGCTAAGCGCCTCCCGCGCAAAGGTGACCATTGCACGCTCAGCTCCGCCTCCATGCAGGCTCGGCATAAAGAGGGCGAGTTTCACTCTCCCTCCAGCGCGAAAAACGACGAGGATTGCCGCGTTGCGGCCAGAACTAAGTACAGTTTCTTATGAGGCCAGCTAAGACTACCCCTTGTACCAGGCAAGAGTGTGCTCAAGGCCCGGAGCGAACTCCATCTTAGGAGTCCAGCCGAGAACCTTCTTCGCCTTCGCAACATCGATGCAGCTTCGCATCTGCTCGCCGGCTTTCGCATCTGCGTAGTGAATCTCCGCCTTTGGGCAGGCCATGTCGCGCAGCCGCTCAGCGAGCTCTGTAATCGTGGTCTCGCGCGAGGTGCCGACGTTAAACTCGCCGACAGCTCGGGTATCAACAGCGCGTCCGACTGCTTCAGCAACATCTTCAACGTACACGAAATCTCTAGTCTGCTTCCCCGTGCCGTTCACCGTGATCGACTTCCCTGCGAGCAGCCGCTCACAGAAGATCGCAACCACACCAGCCTCGCCGTGCGGGTTCTGGCGCGGCCCGTAGACGTTCGAGAGCCTGAGCGCTGCGCTTGTTACTCCCCAAACACGCGACCAGAACTCAAGGTACAGCTCGCCAACGCGCTTCGAGAGCCCGTACACGCTCTCTGGCATGATGCGGTGCGTCTCTGGAGCCGGGAAGCTCTCCTGCTCCCCGTACACCGCTCCTCCCGACGAGAGGAACACGACGTGGGTGCCCTTTCTATCGCGAAGCGGGGTGAGGATGTTGATGAGCCCCGTCACGTTAAGGTCTGTGTCGAGGGCCGGCTGCTCCATGCTGATGCGCACCGAAACCTGCGCCGCAGCATGCACGATGAAGTCTGGCGCCAGCTTCTCGACAAGCTCCCGTGCCTTCGCTGAGCGCATGTCGAGCTCATGCAGCGGCACCCCTGCTGCAAGGTTCTTCTTTGAGCCGCTTGAGAGGTCATCGAGAACGTGGACCGTGTGAGAACGCGCCAAGAGCCGATCAACGATGTGTGACCCGATAAAGCCTGCGCCGCCTGTTACAAGAACCGTAGCCATGGAGAATCCCTGGAATTGCCGTTGCTAAAACAGGGGAAGAGTAACGCTCTTTCTAGAGATTACAAAAGAGGGATTTCGGTGCTGCAATCGAGGGGAAAAAGAACGCGCCCTGAGGGATTCGAACCCCCGACCACCTGGTTCGAAGCCAGGTACTCTATCCAGCTGAGCTAAAGGCGCACAAGCAGCAGAGCCCCGAGGGTACACCATTACCCTTTTGAAGGTAAAGAATGCAGCGAATCCTCCTCCCAGCCCCAAAAACGGGAACGGAGCCGCTCTGCAGAAAAGGTGCTATATCCCGAAGGAGTTACTAGTCGGTCGCGCTCCTCCGCATCCTCGTCCCAGCCTTCATCTTTCTCATTCTCCTGCACCTGCGCCGGATTCCTCGTCCTCGACCGTCCCCTTTTTGCGAGCATATACTAGGCAATCCCCGGACATCTCTTGATTATGAGCAGGAGCCGGTGCCGGTGCAGGAGGAAGATTACGATCAGGACGAGGAATGAGATGCTCCTGCTAGGACTTCAATTGAGACTGCACCCCTTTTCTACAGAGCAGAACGGCACCGGCTCCGCTGCCGTTCCCGCTACCGGATAATGACAGGAGATTCCGGCTCCCTCTCCCCCAAACGTTCCTCCTTGCATCCCCCGCTAAGTCGGGGGATCCTCTCAGCTCTTATGCTCTCTGCCCTAGCAAAACGGCTTCTCTCGCTGCGGTACCGGATCACCACTACTGGCTTCGACCGAATCGACGCGACCCAGGGGGTGCTCGTCATCCCGAACCATCCAGCCGAGATCGACCCCGTGATCGTATCAACCTACCTCTGGGACACCCTACGCCCTCGCCCTGTCGTGCTTGAGTCGATGCACAACCTCCCGATCTTGCAGCCGCTCATGAAGTGGGTGCGCGCTATCCCGATGCCAGACATGGACTTCGAGGCGGGGCCCTACAAGCGGCGCCGCGTCGAGCGCGCCGTCGAGGACGTCGTCTCGATGCTCAAGAACGGAGAGAACGTGCTGCTGTACCCATCAGGCCGGCTCTCGGTCACCGGTGTGGAGAAGCTCGGGGGAAATTCCGGGCTGGCAACGATCCTCAAGGCACACCCGCGGGTGAACCTGTGCATCATCCGCACGCGCGGACTGTACGGGAGCATCTTCTCCAAGGCGCTAAACGGCGGCCTCACGCCCGACGTCGGAAGAACTATCCTGCAGGGGCTCGGCATCCTGCTCAAAAACTTCATCTTCTTCGCCCCGCGCCGGCCGGTGAGCATGGAGCTCGTCTTCAATCCACCTGACTTCCCTCGCCGTTCAGACACCGTGGCGATTAACCGCTACCTTGAACAGTTCTACAACGCGCCAGAGGCCGAGCGCCCAACGCGTATCCCCTACACTCGATGGCAGAAAACCCTGCCAGAGATCCCAGCAAGAAAAGAGGAGACCCTCGACCTGGCGCACGTTCCCGATGAGCTGAAACGGAAAGTTTTTGGACATGTCGCCCGCATTGCTGGAGTGCCGACTGAGTCGCTCTCGATCGACACCCAGCTCGGTGACGACCTCGGCCTCGATTCGCTGACGATAGCAGAGATGCTGATGTGGATAGACCGAGAGTTCGAAGTTCACGACGTCGAGCTAAGCGACATCATCTCAGTTGGCTCAGTGCTTCGCGCCGCTCTCGGCCAGCTAGGCTCGGCCGGCCCGAAGCGTGAAATCACCGTGCCTGAGAGCTGGACAAAAGCAGAACCCTCGCGGCCGGAGCCAGACCTGCGCGGCGCAAGCAACATCCCCTCGGCGTTTCTCACCAAGAGCACCCTCTTCAGCGGGCACATCGCGATGGGTGACGACCGCTCGGGCGTACTCACGTGGGACGAGCTGAAGCTGCGGGTCGTGCTGGTCGCAAAACACCTCGCTGGACTGGAAGGGAAACATATCGGCATCCTCTTTCCGGCCTCCGTTGGCGGGTCGCTCGCCGTTATGGCGGCGATCCTCGCCGGCAAGGTCCCGGTGCTTCTCAACTGGACAGCCGGGAAGCGGGCTATTCTGCACGCCTGTGAGTCGACCGAGATCTCTGTGATTCTCTCTTCCCGCGCCTTTCTCGACATCGTCCCGACAGACCTGCAGTTCATCGAGGATACATTCCTGCTGATCGAGGACGTGCGGGAGAAGCTCTCGACCAAAGCCAAGCTCGCGGCGAAGCGTTTGGCATCGGAGTCGACCCCTCAGATCCTGAAGGCTTTTGGCCTAGAAGAGCTCGATCCCGACTCGCACGCCGTCGTGCTCTTCACGAGCGGCTCCGAGGCGCTCCCGAAGGGCGTACCCCTAACGCACCGCAACATCCTAAGCGACATCGCCGGCATCATCGACGCATTCCCGCTCAAACGCGAAGATGTCCTACTCGGATTCCTCCCCCCCTTTCACTCGTTCGGCCTCACCGTCTGCACACTCCTGCCGCTCCTGTGCGGGCTGCGGGTCGCGTACCATCCAAACCCGAATGAGAGCCGCAAGATTGCAAAAGGGATCCCAGCGTGGAAGGCATCGATTACCGCCGGCACACCGACCTTCCTGCGCTCTATCCTGCGCGCAGCAGCGCCGGAGCAGTTCGCAACGCTGCGCGCCCTGGTTTCAGGCGCAGAGCGAGCCCCACAGGAGCTCTTCGACCAGGTCAAGGCGCTCCCACACCCAGTTGAGGTGCTCGAAGGATACGGAATTACTGAGTGCAGCCCGGTCGTCACGATGAATCGCCCCGGCCGGCCAAGCTGCGGTGTTGGCCCTCCCCTTATGGGTGTGACACTGAAGCTGGTGCACCCTAACACTCACGAGGAGGTTCCTGCTGGAGCGCAGGGCCTTGTCTTGGTGAAAGGCCCCACAATCTTTCCGGGCTACCTGGAGAAGAACATCGACCCGTTCATCACGATTCAGCAGGAAAAGTGGTACAACACCGGCGATCTCGGAAAGCTCGAAGGAGGATCACTGATTATCACCGGCCGACTGAAGCGCTTCGTAAAAATCGCAGGCGAGATGGTGAGCCTCGGCGCGGTAGAAGACGCACTGCAGAAGCACGTCCCCTCGCTAGACGGCACGCCCTCTGTCGCGCTGCTTGCTCAAGGCACAGAGGGCGACTCGCGCCCCACGCTGGTGCTCTTCTCGATCGCGCAGCTCCAAACAGAGAAAGCAAACGAGATCCTCAAGACCGAAGGCTTCCCCCACCTGGTGCACATCTCAGAGGTTCGCAAGGTAAAAGAGATCCCGGTCCTGGGCAGCGGGAAGACCGACTACCAGGGGCTTAACGCTATGCTCGCGGTCGGGTAGATCCGTAGCGAACAATAACCTCCGCCTCTGGGATGGCCTGAGCAAGGAGACCCTGCACACGGCGCAGGTCAGCCCGACCAAACTCGGAGCTCTCGCCAAAAACCAAAACCTGCCCCGAGTCGACGTTGATCATCCCCCCGCCGCGGGGCGCTATTTGGGAGGCGGATTTTTTCGCCCCGCACGAGCTGAACTCCCTCCGAGTTGACTCAAGGATGTCCCGGTGAAATTTCCCCCCGATTCGGAGGTACGATGTGCCATCCACCTCCATGAGCATAAACTTGTCGAAGGCGAGCGGTCGCGGCAGCACAACGGGGTCACGGCGAAATGCGCGCTCCCCCTCGGCTACGTAACGCTCGAAGAGATCAAGTACGCTCTCCGACGGGCTGCGCTGCTCTGGGCAGGGAAGGAGGCCAGGGTGCTTTCGATCATTAAGCAGAAGCCCGCGGACATGCCGAGCAAAATCGTCATTCCACGCAAGCGCAGCGTCAACCCTGATCCGATGGGCGGTTTCAACATCCCCGTCACTGAAGAGAGCCGCCAAAACTGTCGGCGCTTCCGAGGGATTCTTCTCAAGGAAAGCACGAGCGACGCTTGAGGCTAGCTCCAAGGGCGACTCAAGCACCGCGGCTACAACATACTCTATGCGATTGACCGAAAAGTCAGAACCAAGCTGC
>CAZZJR010000078.1:0-5679 GCA_964654585.1 uncultured Bdellovibrionales bacterium | reverse complement strand
AGACGCGGCCTCACACGCCAGCCGCAGCGCCTCTTCGGGTGATGCAGCGCGCAGGACCTCAGCCGGAGCGTCGATCGAGGCTGGAGTGCGAGAGACAACGACGTTGAGCCGTCCCGGAAGCGGGCGGAACTTCGCTGGTAGCGACTCCCAGGTCTTCCGGCCCATGACCACAACGTGGCCCGTCGTGAGCTGCTTAAAGTGCTTGAGGTCTTCAGGCAGGTGCCACGGCAGCCCGCCGTTCTTTCCGATCAGGCGCCCCTCATCCATCGCCACGATCGCTGCTACTACGGGCTTCTTCATGACGGCCTTACACTGCGATGGCGAACTGGATGCGCTCGTGCGGCTCGTACCCTTCGAGCGAGAAGTCCTCGTACTTGAAGGCGAAGAGGTCGCGCACCTCTGGGTTGATCCGCATCGTCGGAAGCGGCCGCGGCTCACGCTCAAGCTGCAAGCGCGCGCCTTCCACGTGATTCGAGTAGATGTGCACATCGCCGAAGGTGTGCACGAACTCGTGCGCCTTGAGCCCAGTCACCTGTGCCACCATCATCAGCAGCAGCGAGTAGCTGGCGATGTTGAACGGCACGCCAAGCATCAGATCCGCCGAGCGCTGGTAGAGCTGCAGCGAGAGCTTGTCGCCTGAGACGTAAAACTGAAAGAGCGTGTGGCAAGCAGGCGGCGCGACATCCGGCAGGTCGGCCGGATTGAATGCAATGACGACAATGCGGCGGCTTGATGGGTTGCTCTTGATCGTCTCGACGGCGCGCGCGATCTGGTCCACCCTTCCCTTCGGTCCCTCCCACGAGCGCCACTGTTTTCCGTACACGGGGCCGAGGTCGCCATTGGCATCCGCCCACTCATCCCAGATCGTGACTTTCTGCTCCTTGAGGTAGTTGATGTTGGTGTCCCCTTTCAGGAACCACAGCAGCTCGTAGATGATTGACTTTAGGTGCACCTTCTTCGTGGTCACGAGCGGAAAGCCCTCGCGTAAGTCGAAGCGCATCTGACGCCCGAACACCGAGTAGGTCCCTACCCCTGTTCGGTCTGGACGCACGATCGCGCCATCCTTCTCAACGCCGCTCTCCGGCTTCCCGTTCTCAAGGACGTCTCTGACTAGATCTAGGTACTGTTTCATCGGCTCTTGCCCACAAAATAAGTGCTGGCGGAGCATACGTCTACTGCCGCCCCGACATCAACGGTTGGCTGCTGGCAGCTCTGCCCCCGACAGGCGTACATGGTCACTTTTCCGCCCTGGCAGCCACGTCCCGCAAAGAGCTTAGGCTCGTTTGCCCCTTCAGCGCCCGCAACAGCAACCGAGAAAGGAAGGTACGCCGACCAGAGCTGCTTCACCTCGGCAGCAGTCCCCGGCTCTCCAGCGGGAACTATCGCCACGCACACCGAGGGTGGAGATCTCCGCAGCATCACCCCGCGCAGCGTCGAACAGAACTGCGCCGGGTAGCTCTGCAGCTCGACTGGAACGCCACTCTCAAGCTCCGCCCCGCGGCGCGCAAAGCGCTCCTCACCGGTCAGCTCTGCCAGGAAAGCTAGATTCGAGAGAGCCACCCCGTTCGGAGCTGGGGTGGCGCCGTCGCTCCACTCGCACACCTGCACGATTAAGCCCTCGGAGGCGGACGAGAGGTACGCCCTGTGATGGTCGCTCCAGAGCCGTCGGTCCTGCTCGTCCTGGAGCACGACCGCTCTCTCAAGCCACTTCGCCTCACCCGTTGCGGCGAAGAGCGACACGAGCCCCTCAACCAGGTACACGTAGTCTTCCAGCACCGCCGGGATACCGGACACGCCGCCCGCGAATCGGCGCCTGAGCCCCTGTTCCGCACTCCACATCCGCTCAAAGATACAGTCGGCAGCTCGTGTGGCCGCCACGAGGCACGTCGCGTCCCCAAGCACCTGGAACCCCCTGGCACAGGCTGTGATAGCGAGCCCGTTCCAGCCTGCTAAGACCTTCGTGTCGCGGTGCGGCCGAGGGCGCGCAGAGCGCGCAGCTCTGAGCTTCTCGATCGCCGCGCGGCTCTCTGGAAGAAGCGTCTCCGCCCAGCGATCCTCCGCTGCCAGGTGCGGCACCGATGTCGCACGCTCAAAGTTTCCCTCTCTTGAGATCCCGAGCAGCTCGCAGATGCGGACGCTCTCCTTTTCTCCCAAGACAGCTCTCACCTGCTCGGGAGTCCAAGCGTAGAATTCGCCCTCGCGCTCGACCTCTCCCGCATCCTCAGCACTGTGAAAGCCGCCCTGCTGGTCAACCATCTCAGAGACCATGTAACGAAGCGTCTGCGCAGCTACAGCGCGGAAGAGCTCGTCTTTCGTCAGCTGGTAGGCCTCAAGGTACACCACCGTGAGAAGGCCGTTGTCGTAGAGCATCTTCTCGAAGTGCGGAATAGCCCACTGGGCATCGACCGAGTAGCGGTGGAAGCCGCCCCCAACCTGGTCGAAGAGCCCGCCCCGTCCCATCCCAGAGAGCGTCAGGCGCAGCGCCTCAAGAGATGCTGCGTCACCCTGCAGCCTGTGCATCCGCATCAGGAAGAGCAGCTGCTGAGACGGCGGAAATTTCGGAGCACCCCCGAACCCGCCAGCACTGCGGTCGAGGCGCGCAAGGAGCTGCTCCTCCGCGAGCCGCAGCAGCTCTGCGCTAACCACTGCGTCTCCTGGCTTATCTTGGCGAGATTCGAGGTACCGGAGTAGCTCCGCACTGGAGCCTTCAACCTTCGCACGGTCGTTCTTCCACGTCGCAGCGAGCCCCTGCAGGATCTGGATAAAGGTGTCGCGGTAGAAGAAGGTTCCGCCCCAAAAGGGCTTCCTGTCGGGGGTCAGAAAAACTGACATCGGCCAGCCGCCATGCCCGTGGATTCCAACCACAACATCCATGTAGATCTGGTCAACGTCGGGGAACTCCTCGCGGTCGACCTTGATGCTGATGAAGTGCTCGTTGAGCACATCAGCAACCACCTGCTGCTCAAACGAGTCGTGCTCCATGACGTGGCACCAGTAGCAGGTCGAGTACCCGATCGAGAGAAAAACCGGCTTCTCTTCTCGCCGCGCGCGCTCGAAGGCCTCCGCCCCCCACGGATGCCACCACACGGGATTATCCCGGTGCTGCAGCAGATACGGGCTCGTTTCTTTTCCGAGAAGATTTTTACGCTCAGCACCACTCGACATCTGCTGCCGCTCTTACTCCCCAACAACCTGAGCACAGAACGCCGCCTGCGGGCCAACGCACGCCACCATCGCGTACGAGAGGGTGTCGGGCTCAGTGAAGGCTTCGTAGCAGAGCCGCTCGGCGATATCGGCGTTGCCTTGCGGGCGCTGTGCGTCGATCGTCAGGGCGTCGAGAAACTCAAACATGAGGGTTTCATTGAGGGTCGTCAGCGGGCGCGAGAACGCGCACACGATGTCCTCTGGCTGAAGCACCACTGACGCAAGCTCGACATCGACCATCGCGTTGGCACCGATGAAGGCCTTCAGCCGACTCTGGTACTCGTCTGGCTGCTCCTGCGCATCCCCAACCTTCGATTCTCCACCCTCAGGCGCCTCGAAGAAAGGGAAGAGCTCACCTGAACGGAAGAGGTATACACTGCCGAAGCCAACTCGCGCCGTGGCGAGCCTTCCGCCCTCGATCACCACTCCAAGGAGCGATGCCGCCATCTTTCCCCCGGCGGCGAGCTTGTGCCCGAAGCTGTACACTGAGCTGTTGGCGCTGCGGAACGCCTCCTCTAACACGGCTGCGATACCCTCCTCTGTCCCGAGCGTACGCCCCGCAGCAAGGGCGCTGCTGTAGTGCCGCTCTACCCCTGCCAGGAAATAATCAAGAGCCAACCGGTACGCCACCTGGCTCCCAACACTCTCCTTAATCGCCGATGAACCGGCGAAAACCACCTGCGCCGGGCGCAGCAGCGGGTTGAGTGCCACATACGAGGAGAGCTCCGTGGCGGCGCTGCCACCCCTGAAGACAGAGCAATCGAGACGTGTAGGATGCATACGAGGAGAGACCTAAAACGCCGCTCAGATTGAGGCTGGCAGCACCCCCATAGGGAGCGCCTGTGTCATTAAATCCACCCGCTCCCAAGGGCGCAACCACTAAACGCGCACAGCTCCGGATTTCGCCTCCGTATACTCCCGTAAAAAGAGGAATTTCGGGGCAAGTTGCCCTTGCTAACCCCTCTCGCATAAAGCTAAAACAATGGGGCTTCTGCATCGCAGGAGAGGGCTTTCCGGGACTATAACCAGACCCACTAGCCCCCTCCCAAAAAACCGTAGGAAAACTATGAAACGCATCCTCGTCTCCGTACTTGCCCTCTCCATCGCCGCCTCGCCGTTCGTCGGCTGCTCAAAGAAGGAAGACGCTGCTACTGCTCCCAAATCAGACTCATCCGGTACTGCCGCTTTCGTGTCAGACCCGCTGCTCTCGAAGCTGCCTTCATCTACCGAGCTCTTCTATTTTATTAACGCTTCCGGGAGCGCCTACAAGCGCTTCAACCAATCTCCCTGGGCGCAGACCTCCTCGGGCCTTAGCTCGCTGCAAGAGGCCATCAATCAGATGACAACCTCTGGCGCTGACCCATCCCAGATCGCCGGCCTTCAGATTGTGGTCTCAACGCTACAAAACCTGGGGCTGCTCTCAGCAGACGGGAAGTCTGCGGTAGACCAGGTGCTCAGCAAGGCCGTGTTTTTCGCCGGCATCACCAACGATACGAAGCAGCCGGTCGAGGTGGGCATGTACCTCTCGGGTGCCACAGGCGCCTCTCTCAAATCGAAGCTACCGATCCTCCGACAGCTTCTCGGCGATGCCGACCTGATCGTTGCTGAACAAAAGATTGCGGGTGTTGAGGGCCTCGTTGCCCGCCCGCCGCAGCAGCCAGAAGGCTCTCCGCAGGAGATCGCTCTCTACCTCGCCGCGACCGATTCGCTCATGGCGATCTCGCTCACGCAGTCTGGGGCCGAGTCGCTCTTCTCGTCAGCGGTAACCGACACCATCAAGCGTATGTCAGAGACTCCTGAGTTCAAAAAGGCTGTTAGTGCCGTAGGGGTCACCCCAGACTCGCTTGCATTCGGGTACGTGGATGTAAAGAAGCTCGTACCAGTGCTCGAGAAGGCTGCAGCTGAGAACGGCGCAAGCCCGGACGACCAGAAGCAGATTCGTGAGATACCGATCGACAGCATCGCCGTCGCTCAGAGCTACGATAAGCAGATCGTATCGGCGGTCGGAGTGACAGTTTCGGGCCGCTCGGACATCCAGACCAAGTTCCTCGCGGCGCTGGAAGGCGCCTCGATTCCAGCCAGCCTGGCTAAGCTCCCGACGGACACTGCCTTCGCGGTCGGAATCGACATGAGCTTCATCGCTAAGCTGAACGACTTCTTGGCGTCGATTCAGGATCCTGATGACGCCGCGATGGTCCAGCAGCTAAAGGACTTCCGCGGCGTAACGCTCGGCCTTGGCATCGGAGACACCAACACCACGGGTGCAAACAGCCCAGCACTCCCGCTCGATGTGTACCTCGTTGTGAATGCAAACAATCGTGACAAATTGGTCGCCACCGCCGAGTCGATGGTTGACCAACAGGTCCCAGGCGGTGGGGCTGGCGCTGGAGCCTCGCTCTGGTCACCAACTGATATCGATGGCACTCCTACCAAGTTCATTCAGACCGGTGCTCCGGTAGACATCTACATGAGCTC
>CAZZJR010000077.1:7906-13147 GCA_964654585.1 uncultured Bdellovibrionales bacterium | reverse complement strand
CGAGCGCTGTGCGGGCCTGGTCCGCAAAACTCGCGAGGTCTGCTCGCGCGCTCTTTAAGACTAGGTGTACCTCAGGAAAGGCTGCGCGGTACGACACGACCACGTCCTCCGGAAGCTTTAGCGCCTCGATCACCTTCGCGAGCGACGACTCGGGCACGCCGAGCAGCTTGAAGGTGGCGCGGTGAATGAGCGGCACATCACCGCACTGCTGCTTGATCAGCGGCAAGACAGAGCTGCGGAACATCTGCTGGAACTCGCGCGGCACCCCGGAGAGTGAGCACACGATCGCTCCGTTTTCTCCCTGGGTGATGAAGCCGGGCGCGCTGCCGCGCTCGTTTGGAATGATGCGAGAGCCTACCGGCATCACGGCTTGGCGCCGGTTAGTTTCGTCGAGCGCGCGGCCGCGCTTTGCGAAGAACTCTTCGACGTGCTTCAGAGCTACGGGGCACTCAAAGAGCCCCACTCCTGCGAACGACGCGACAGCGTCGCGCGTCAGGTCGTCGCTCGTTGGGCCAAGCCCGCCGGATGTAATGATGATGCTGCTCACCTCTGAGAGGCGCGAGAGCCCGCCAACGAGCTCGCTCATGTCGTCGTCAACCGTGAGAACTCGGCGCAGCTTGAGCCCTAGCTCTGAGAGCTCCCGGGCGACGAAGTTGGAGTTCGTGTCGACGACCCTTCCGTCGAGCAGCTCTGAGCCAGTAGCGAGGATAGAGACAGAGAAGCTCATGCGTTCGGCTTGCGGCCGAGCGGCGAGGCCATGGCGACTGCTTCGTGCTCGCGCCGCATCGCGTCGAGAGCTGCCATGACTGCCGGTGGCGCCTTGGCTGGGCCGGAATCTGAAGCGATCTTGGCGCGCATCGGGTCGACGTACTTCCCCTTGTCGAAGAGTCCGTAGTGGAGGTGTGGGCCGCTTGAGAGGCCGGTGCTGCCGACTGCGCCGATGACGGATCCGCGGTCAATGTGCGAGCCTTTGCGCAGGCCCTTGGTTATCTTGCTTAGGTGCATGTACTCGGTGGTGTAACGCTGGCCGTGCGCGATGCGCACCATGTTGCCGGCCGAGGCGGAGTAGCCGGCGAAGATCACCGTGCCCTCGCCGACGCTTCTGACGGGTGTTCCAACGGGGGCTGAGAAGTCTACGCCGTGGTGTGGCCGCTTAATCTTGAGCACTGGGTGAAAGCGCGCCTTGGAGAACATCGACGAGATGCGCGTGTACTGCACCGGGTAGCGCAAGAAGCCTTTAGTCGGTATCTGCCCCTTCTCGTTGAAATAGCGCACTTTGCCGTCAGGCGTTACGTCGCGCACGACGGCGTACATCTGTCCGCGTATGCGTAGCGATGCGGAGGCGATCGCGCCGACGTCGACCGTGTCGCCGTCCTCGTTGACCTTCTCTTCGAACACGATCGTGAAAGTGTCACCCGGCTGGAGGTCCTTGTCGAACTCGATGCGCTCGCCCAAGAGGTCAACAAAGTCGTCGACGACAGAGTAGGGGATGTCTTGTGCGTTTGCGGCGCTCACGAGCGAGGAATGAATCGTTCCTGATGCCTTGCGCGAGCGGAGCGAGAGCCGCGCTTTCTCGATGCGCGACGAGTAGCCGTCTTGCGAGCTGCCTTCGACGATCATCGTGTCGCCGAACGAGAGCTGGCGGCGAACTTCTACGATCTCGCCGTCACGCCGCTTGACCTCAAGCTTCTCTCCGGCCTTGAGCGAGCCAACTTTCTTGTCGTGCTGCATAAAGGCTTTTGCGAAGTCAGCGCTTGCTTTTGGCGCACCGCGCAGCGCTGCCCAGAGCGACGCTATCGTGGTGCCCTTCTGGACGGTGTGGGTCAGCTCGCCATCGTTGAGGGGGTTCTCAAAAGGGTTGAGCGGAGTGTGGACAATGAGCTCAGTCTGCAAGCCCGCCGAGTCGAGCAGTCCCTGAAAGGGGCTCTCCTCGCCGAACAGGATCTGGTCGGAGGCTCGGCGCACGTCGAGAGCCCGCAAGTAGCGCTGGCCGGGACGACTTGTCGTCGCGATAAGTATGCCCCCCAAAAGGAGAATTGAGAGCCGAGCGGCCCAGACCTTGCCTGCCATAACCGGTCGAATTTACCTGTCGAGGTTGTAAGGTACAAGGGGAAAGCACTGCGCCAAACTTTGTTTTAGTTTAAGATCTGATCAGTTCGGCAGCGTGCCCTAATGCCCACCGCTTCGGCACACAGCTATACTGCATCGCTCATGGTCATCCTCGCCCTCGACATCGGCACGGTCCGCGTTGGTTGTGCATCCGCAGACGACTCTGTCCGCATCCCGTTCCCGGTGGCGGTGTGGCCGCGGGCGAAGTACGAGGCTGAGCGCGAGATTTTAAAGCTGATAGAGGAGCGCGGCGCGAAGCTGCTCGTGGTTGGAATGCCGCTTGGGCCGCACGGCGAGAGGACGGCCATCTGCGATTCCGTAGAGTCTTTTGTGCGCCGACTTGCTAAAAGAGTCTCGATACAGATTGAGTACGTAGACGAGTCGTTTTCGTCGCTCGAAGCCTCCGCGCGCCTGAGGGAGAGCGGCAGCAAGCGAGAGGAGATCGACGCGCATGCTGCGTGCCTGATCCTCGAGCGGTACTTTGAACGGGCCCAGAGGGCTTAGCAGTGCTTCGCAAGATTATCCTCACATTCCTCTACATCTTCGTGCCCCTCGCTGCGGTTGCTGGCGCGTACGCCGCCGTTGAATTCTACTTCCTCGCTCCAGCAGACCCGAAGGCGTCTGCGCCGGTGATGGTGGACCTCACTGCGGAGAAGGGCTTCAAGGCGCTCGCGAAAGAGCTGGAGGCGAAGGGTCTGGTGCGCAGCAGCCTCGCGTTTCGCGTCATCGCACGGCTGCGCAAGCAAGACACCGCTCTCAAGGCCGGAGAGTACGAGCTCTCTGCCTCAATGACCCCCGAGCAGATCTTGGCGAAGCTCGTGCGCGGCGAGATGGTGCTGCGCCGCTTCACGGTGAAGGAGGGGATGCGCGCATCTGAGATCGGGCCACTCGTTGAAGCGGCCGGAATTACCTCGCGCGCAGACTTCGACGGCGCCCTGGCAGACCCCGCGCTCGTGCTCGAGCTCAACGTGCCAAGCTCCTCGCTCGAGGGTTACCTCTTTCCTGACACCTACTCGTTCTCTCGCGGCACCTCTGGCAGGAAGATCGTCACTGCGATGAAGCAGCAGTTCGACGCCAAGTGGAAGCCTGAGTGGGACGCTCGCGCCAAGGGTCTCGGGCGCACGAAGCACGAGATCATCACGCTCGCCTCTATCGTCGAGAAAGAGTCTGGCAACGTCGAGGAGCAGCCGAAGATTGCGGGCGTTTTTTACAACCGGCTGCGGCTCGGCATGCGGCTCCAAGCTGATCCGACCGTGATCTACGGAATTCAAAACTTTAACGGCAACATCACGAAGGAAGACTTGCAGACAGCAACGCCGTACAACACCTACGTCATCCCTGGGCTTCCGCCAGGACCGATTGCCAACCCGGGCTTGAGCGCGCTCACTGCGACCCTCTTCCCAGAGCAGTCACCGAACCTGTACTTTGTCGGAAACGGCGCCGGTCGCCACATCTTCTCGACCAACCTGGCTGACCACAACAACGCGGTGAACGAGTTCCAGCGTGGCGGCGGTGTCAGCGCGCCTCCAGCGCAGGCTTCCGTCCCCGAACAGGCAACTCCGGTTCCGCAGTAGCGCCACTATGGAGAGGCAGATCCAGCAGCTCGTCCGGCAGGTGGTGTGGCGTGAGGGGCGCAATCGGATGGTCTCGCTCGCGCTAGTCGCTGCGCCCTGTGTTGCCGCCGCGGCTGTGTGTGTTGTGGCCTTCCTCTTTTACCCGACTGCTGTGGCGCTCGGGGTTGCGGTCGCTGCTCTCCTAGCACTCGTCTCAGTCATTACTAGGAAGATGAAGTCACTCTCTGTCTCGCGACGAGAAGCCGCGATGATGATCGACGCGCGGCTGCCGACCAAGGATCGCTTGAGCGCGCTGCTGCACCTGCTCGACGGTGCGGGAGCAGACACTCCGCACGCCAACTTGATCGAGTTTCAGCTCGTGCGCATCCTCGGGGCAGCGCCATCGCCGCGCGAAGTGGCGCCGCTGCTCCTCTCGCGTCGTGAGCGGCGCTCGCTTGTGCTGACGCCGCTGCTCGTTGTCGCTGCGCTGCTGCTCTTCTTCTTTCGCCCCGTGCCTCCGATGGTGCAGCTCGCAGCAGAGGTCGCAGCGATAGTGAACCAGAACGCATCGCTGCCTGAGCCGGTGAAGGAGCAGGCTCTTTCTCTCGCCAAGGCGATCCAGCAATCGCCGCGTGATGCGCAGAAGATACAGGAGCAGCTCTCTCGCACCCGCGAGGAGGTAAAGCAGGCGATCAAAGAGGGTTCCTCAAAGAGAGATCCCCGCGAGAAGACGATCCCGAGCGCGCAAGGCGGCTCGTCGACGAGCCCGCAGCAGCAAGCGGGCTCACAGAAGCAGCCGGGCGCCAAGCAGTCGCCGCAGCCGAAGCCGCAGGAATCTCCTCCGGCAGCGGGCGCTGTCGAGCCGCCGAAGCAGGACGGACGAGGAAGCGGGAGCCGCGAGGATGTGCAGAAGAGCGGACAGGCAGAGGGCGCGGGCGGTTCGGCGCAGAAGAACGACAGCGGAAGTGGGC
The DNA here is from genome assembly GCA_964654585.1 of uncultured Bdellovibrionales bacterium. Classification (GTDB taxonomy): domain Bacteria; phylum Bdellovibrionota_C; class UBA2361; order UBA2361; family OMII01; genus OMII01. Next base: position 8,514 of record CAZZJR010000077.1, on the reverse strand, counting down.
AGGGGCAATCAGGCTCAGGATCGGGGGCAGCGAAATCTCAGGCTGGCGGCAGCGGCGCGGGAGCTGGAGAGCGCGGCAACCAGCCACAGCAAAACACGCAGCCTCAAGGCGCAGAGCAGCAGCAGGGGAGCAGCGGCGCATCACAGGATCAGCAAGGGCAGCAGGGTGGACAGCAAGGCGGAACACGTTCGAGCGACTCCGGCGGCGCTGCGGCCTCGGGCCAATCTTCTGCGAGAAGCGATCAGGGGGGCCAGCAGCTCGGTGCCTCTGCTGGGCAGATGGATCAGGGGAACCAACAAGGATCGCAAAGTGGCGGTGCAGAGCAGCCGAGCCAAGGAAGCGACAAGAGTTCAAGCTCGCAAAATAGCTCCTCTCAGCAGAGTGGCTCTCCTGACTCCAAGACACAGCAGGGGCAGCAGAGTGCGCAGAATCAGCAGGGACAGCAGAGTGCGCAGCAGGGGCAAAGTTCTCAGGGCGCTGCGAGCCAGCAGCAAGGCGCGCAAAATCAGCAGGGACAGCAGGGACAGAATTCGCAGAGCCCCTCAGGTCAGCAACAAGGTCAGCAGCAGGGCTCGCAGCAAGGAAGCTCCAATCAACAGGGGCAGGGG
>CAZZJR010000077.1:0-7806 GCA_964654585.1 uncultured Bdellovibrionales bacterium | reverse complement strand
CAACAGGGCGGTCAACAGGGCGGAAAGCAAGGTGGTCAACAGGGCGGTCAGCAAGGCGGCCAAGGAAGTGGTCAGCAGGGGAATGGCGGCGGCGGTAGCGGAAGCGGCAAGACTAAGCAGCCCTCTGGTGGACCAGACTCATCCGCAGGCAGCGGGCAGAGCAGCTCAAGCAACGAGCCATTCGAGGTAGGCCAGAGCAACAAGAAGAGTGGGTCGCTCGACTCAAAGCAACCCACCACGAGCCAGGCTCAGGGCAACGATTCTGCGGGAGGAGATGGCGAGAACGTCGATGGTCCTGCGGGCAGGATGAGCGCAAAGCTCGACAGGAATGCTGCGCCGCGCCAAGGTGGCTTCGGCGACCGAGAGTCTGGGCCTGGCTTCGGACCCGACGCGAAGTTCAACGAGCAGGCGATTGAGGTCCGGGACGAGCAAATCGACGAGCGTTCGGTTGGAGACGAGTCCACTATTGAGGAGAACGAGGAAGAGGCGCAGCCGCGAACCTCGCTTGAAGACGTGACCCTTGCTAAGCCAAAGCCCGCGCTACAGCGCGCAGAGCAGCCCATTCCGCTGGAATATCAGGACGTGCTGAAGTAGCGCCTCATCCTACTCCTCCTCTTTATCCTACACTTACACCCAGCTCCTCTTCGTTATCGTCCATTCTCCGATGATCGCTCCCTACATTCGCGTTGAGACGCCCGGATGAGGAGGAGGAAAAAGAAAAGGATCGGCGCCAAAAAAGGGGTATGCCACCTTTTCTGCGAGTTGCAGCTCCCCCCGTGCCGCAGTAGATTGTCGGCACCTATGAGTGACTTAGAGCTTCGTGACGCAGCAGCGCTCGACCGCGCAATCGGTGACTTCCAGGCCTCTTTCTCGAGGATCGAGCAGGAGGTTGCCAAAGCGATCGTTGGGATGAACGACGTGGTGCGTGGAGTGGTGTCGACCATCTGTGCGCGCGGTCACGTGCTGCTGGAAGGCGTACCAGGGCTCGGGAAAACTCTCCTGGTGAAATCAATCGCGCGCGCGCTCGGCCTCTCCTTCAAGCGCGTCCAGTTTACTCCCGACCTGATGCCGTCAGACGTCACCGGAACGCAGGTGCTGACGGATGACGCCGGCGGGCAGCGTCGCTTCGTCTTCAAGCAGGGTCCGGTCTTCGCCAACATCGTTCTCGCCGACGAGATCAACCGAGCGACGCCGAAGACGCAGAGCTCGCTGCTCGAGGCGATGGAAGAGCGCCAGGTCACGGTGCTCGACCAAACGTACCCGCTTCCGCAGCCGTTCTTCGTGCTCGCTACCCAGAACCCAATTGAGCTTGAGGGCACCTATCCGCTGCCAGAAGCGCAGCTCGATCGCTTCCTGATGAAGCTGCTCGTGCCGCCGCCGACGGGCAAGGACCTGAAAGAGATCCTCTCGCGCACAACCGGCACCGCAACGTCCGACGTTCAGCCGATCTTTGGGCCCGAAGAGGCTTCTGCCCAAATTGCCTCGATGCAGCGAATTGTGCGGCACGTAATCGTGCCAGACCCAATGCAAGAGGTTCTCGTTCGGCTCATCTCGGCGCTCACTCCGGGCTCTGAGTTCGCCACCCCGAAGGTGAAGCGCTACGTGCGCTTCGGGCCTGGGCCGCGCGGTGCACAGTCGCTCGTGCTCGCTGCCAAGGTGAGCGCGCTGCTCGACCGCCGCATCAACCTCTCCTTCGAAGACATCCGCGCCAATATCAAGCAGACGCTGCGCCACCGCCTCATCCTGAACTTCCAGGCTGAGGCCGATGGCATTGTGGCCGACGACTTGATCGAAGAGGTTCGGAACGCGAAGTAGTGCCTGTGCTGCGGCTCGGGTGCCAAAGCCAGAAATCGACTGGTCGTAGATCATGCAGCTCTCGCAGGAAACGCTTCGACTTTTGAATGCCTTTGCGATGCGAACGCGCCGCTCGTTCTACGGCATCCGCCAGGGCTCGCACCGCTCGCAGCGCCGCGGTCATGGCGTTGAGTTCGCCGACTACCGCAACTACGAGCTGGGAGACAATCCGCGCTACATCGACTGGAACCTCTTCGCGCGCAGCGACAAGCTGCTCGTCAAGCGCTACCTCGAAGAGGAGAACGTGGCGCTCTACATCGTGATCGACGGCTCGCGCTCGATGACGCACCCCTCGCTCCGGGAGAAGTGGGACCTGGCATGCCACGTCGCGGCGTTCGCCTCCTACATCGGGCTTGCAAGCCAAGACCCCGTCACGATCTCAGTGCTTGGTGGGCCGCACAGCCCGCGCTTCTGGAGCGGAAAGGCGTTCGGTCCGCTCTCGTCGTTCCTCTCACAAGCCGGCGAGTCGCTTATTTCTCCCGACGTTCGAGACATCAACGTTCCAGAGGAGGCGCGCCGCGCAGCGACGCGCGTGAGCTTTCCGGGCATCTGCATGGTGATCTCTGACTTCCTGCTTCCGCTCGCTGACGTTGCCGCAACCATTGCTGCATTCCGCGCCCGCAACATGGAGGTCCACGCCGTGCAGGTTCTCGGCGAGAGCGATCTTGAGCTCGAGCCGACCTTCGATGCGCTAACGGTGAGCGACAGCGAGACCGGAGAGGTTCGCGGCGTCGCTCTCGACTCGGGCTCGCAAGAGCAGTACTCCGGGCTCCTCTCTGACCACATCACCCGGGTGCGTGAGCACTGCCTGGCAAGCCAAGTTAAGTTCATCTCAGCCACGGCGTCAGGCTCCCCAGCTTCGGTCGGGCTAGACACCATCCGGCGCATGGGGCTCTTCGTATGATCTCGCTCTTCGGCTTCACGCTGTCGGCGACAGCGCCGTGGCTGCTGGTCGGAGTGCCCGTTGGGCTCGCTGCGCTAGTGTACATCTACCGAACCCGCGACCAGGTTGTTGAGCAGGTCGTCTCGACGCTGCTCCTCCTGCGGCTCCTTCCAGAGCGATACACCTCACGCCGCAGGTTCTTTCCGCCGCTACAGTTCTGGATCGACCTCGCAGTGCTAGCGCTCCTGTCGCTCGCCGCAGCCGGAATCCTCGCGATCGACGCGAGCAAGCGAATCGCCATCGTCGTAGACTCGTCTCTCAGCATGGCGGCACGAGCGCCCTCAGGGACTACTCGCCTGGCAGACGCCATCAGGCTCGCGTCCGCAGATGCCGTTGGCCAGATCGGCTCGACGCGCTTCACCGTGTACTCAGCAGGCGGAACCCTGACGAAGGTCTCTGAGCCAGACGTCTCTGCCAGGGCTGCGACCGCAGCGCTCTCTTCGATCTCGCAAACCTTTGAGCCCGATCGGATCGACTCAGCGCTCAGAAACCTGATCTCTGAGGGAACGTTCGATGCTGTCTGGGCCTACACTGACCGGCCCCTGGCAAACTCGGCGTCGGGCGCCACCATCCGCGTCACCACCATCCCGTCTGACCCCGCCAGCGCGCAGAACACCTGGATCCGTTCGGTAGAGGCATCATCGACCGCGCTCGCCGTGCAGATCTCGACCATCGGCCGGGCCGCAGACCGCACAACCGTTTCGGCGCAGTGTTTCAGCGAAAACGGCACCGCTGTCGGCAGCCCGCTCTCAGCCTCTCTCTCGGCATCATCCGGCTCGGCAGAGAGCGTGAGCCTCTCGCCGCTTCCCTCGGAGTGGAAGTACTGCAAGGTCACAGCGCAGCCCAGGGACTCATCAGCCGATCTGCTCTCAGTCGACAACGAGGCGTGGGTTGCGCGCTCAGCGCAGCGCGCAGCTATCCAGGTCTTGAGCCCGCTCACCCTTGGCGAGCTGGGGCTCAACCGCATCTCCGGCTACTCCTTCATGCGGCTGCCAGCAGCGAGCGATCCGCTCTTCAGCCCCAACAGCTCGACGATCGTGCACCGCATGTCGCCGCCGAAGAAGCTCACTGCACCTCTTCTCGTTGTCGTTCCCCCTGCTGGCAAGCTCCCGTGGGGTGGAGAGTCAGGGCCTGCCGTGGCCTCGGGGATAGCAGTCACCCGCTGGGACGCCTCGCACCCGCTCCTGCAGTACGTAAAGCCGACTCTCATCTCGGCCCCAAGCGCGCTCTCGCTCACCTGCGATGCCGGCGCGCAAGAGATCCTCTCCTCAAGCTCTGGAGCGCTCGCGTGTGCGGGCGAGCGTGGCGGACAGAGGTACCTCGTCACATCGCTTGAGCTGTTCCCGTTCGATGGCGCTGCGTCGCCAACGGTGAGCATCCTGACCCTCAACTCGATGAAGTGGCTCTTCGGTGCCGAGAGTGCGGCAGGGAACTTAAACTTCCAGCCCGGTCGGGTGAGCCTGCCGGCCGGCGCAACGAGCGTGCGCTACCTCGCTCCCACTCCGTCAGCGGTGCCAGTCTCTGCAGATGGCCGCGTAACGCTCCCCTCGCCAGGCATCATCTCATTCGTTCCGCCTCAGTCCAGAGAGGCCGAGCTGCGCGCGGTCACGATCTTCTCTGACGAAGAGTCCGATCTCTCCCGGCAGCGCGCGATCGAGGTCTCGGCTCAGCCAGCAGCAGCAGCTCGCCGGGGAGCCCGCGCACCGCTCCCGATCGCTCCGTGGCTTGCAGCGCTCGCGCTCCTGGTGCTCGCCATCGACGTCTTCCGGCGTATCCGTGGCCGCACGTCGTGGGGGATGCGATGAAGTTCACCTTCCCGTTCATCCTCGCAGCCATTCCTCTCTTTGCGCTCTTCGTTTTGCTGACGCTTCGCAAAAAACAGTCCCGAACTGTTAGGGGCTTCTTCGCGGCGCTGCTCCGCGTCCTGTGCGGAAGCGCGGTCCTCTGCGCGCTCGCCGGACCCTTCACGAGCCTCGACCAGCTCCCAGAGGCTATCCCGGTCTTGGTCGATGTCTCCTCAAGCGTAGGCGCAGGGCAGGGCGATGCGCTCCTGAAACGCGCCCGTGCTCTCGGATCAGAGCTTGGGGTCTCGCTCTCGCTTGTCCCGTTCGGAAAGAGCGCGCTGCCGCAGCGCGCTGACTCTGGCCAAGACTTCGCAACGCTGCGTCGCGCGAGCGAATCAGCAGACAGCGGCGCGAGCGACATCGGACAAGCTCTCACTCGGCTCGCTATTGACGCATCTCCTCCGCCGGCTACGCTGCTCCTCTCGGATGGCTACGAAACTGCCGGTAGCGCCTCAACCGCGGCCTCGCTCCTCGGCTCCACCACGCGGGTCTTCCCGCTCACGGAGCCAGGAGAGTCTCAGGAGCCGGCACTTCGGGTTTCGCAGCTCTACGTTCCGCTCACGGTCAAGGCGAAGAAGGCGGCCGAGATTCGGGCGACCGTTTCCAGCGCTGCAACCGAGCCGCTCTCGGCTGAGCTTGAGCTTAAGCACGGAGAATCCGTGCTGCTCAAGCGCACGGTGTCGCTTGAGCCCGGAAAAGACCTGCTCGTCCGAACGCAGAGCAACCCTGAAGTGGAGGGGCTCAACGTCGTGACTGCCACCCTCACGTGGCGCGACTCAGAAGGGAACCACACCGTGACTCGCACAGCGTGGCTCAACTCAGAGCGCCGAAACCGGGTGCTGCTCCTCTCTGGGTCGTACGACGACCACCGCATCCTCCCACAGATTCTTAAGAACCAGGCCTACGAGCTCGACGCCCGAATCTCTGACCCCGACACGTCCGTCGAACAGCTCTCGAAGTACCGCGTAGTAGTGATCAACAACGCACCCCTCGACGCGCTACCGCCGAGCCTCGTTCGAGCGCTGCCGGAGTACGTGCGTGGCGGGGGCGGGCTCGTCATGATCGGCGGCAACAAGAGCTACGGGCTGGGCGGCTACATCGGCTCAGAGATCGAGCCGATACTGCCGGTAGAGCTCGTTCCGCCGCGCACCGAGAAGAAGCGGCTCAACATCGCGGTAGAGCTTGTGATCGACAAGTCGCGCAGCATGGCAGACGGCAGCCGCCTTGAGTTTGCCAAGTCTGCCGCTCGCGAGGTCGTCTCAACACTCCACGACGACGACTACATCGGAGTCATCGGCTTTGAGGACGTAGCCTTCGTTGCGCTGCCGCTGACTCGCGTCAGCGAAGCGCGCCGCATCGCATCTGACAGAATCGGCCGCCTCTTCCCAACGAACGGCACGAACCTCTACCCAGCGATGGAGGAAGCGCGCCGCGGGCTCTCGCGAGTCACCGCTGGGCGCAAGCACCTAATCGTGCTGACTGACGGGCAGATCCCCGACCAGGGACCGATCTACTTCAACCTCATTCACCAGCTCCGGACGCTCGGTGTGACGGTCTCAACAGTTCTCGTTGGATCGAATGCTCCCGACGCGTTCATGACGATGATGGCGCAGCTCGGCGGCGGGTCGTTCTACCACACGGACGATCCACGAAACCTGCCGAAGATCTTCCTCTCTGACCTCAAGATCGCAACGGGCGAGCGCACGCTGATAGAGAACCCCGAAATCCCCGTGCTCGTTGGTCCCAGCGGGATTCGCAGCACTGACATTCGGAGCTTTCCGTTCCTGCGAGGCTACGTCGAAACGCTTGAGAAGCCCGCAGCGAACACCGAGCTGGTCGCGCCCGAGGAAGATCGTCGGTTTCCTCTCCTTGCATCGTGGAAGGTTGGCGCGGGTAAGGCGATAGCCTTTACCTCTGACGCGAACGGGCGCTGGTCAGCGCCTTGGATGGCGTGGGATGAGGTGCAGGAGTTTTGGTCTAATATCGTAGAGTCTGCGCAGCCAGAGAACGTATCGAAGTCTCCGACTCCAGAGTTTGATCTGCGCACGTGGGTTGAGGGCGGCACCCTGATTATGGACCTCGCCGTGTTCGAGGACACCGGTGCCGGCTCGGTCACAGCGCTGCTCAAGACCCCGCAGGGCGAAGAGCGAGAAGTGACCTTCTCGCCGCGGCAGCGCGGGCACTACCGGGCAGAGCTGCCGGAGGCAACCGCTGGCACCTACCGTTCGATAATCTCTCTCGGCAATCTGCCGCTCCCAGAGGTCGCCTGGACCCTCTCCGGAGAGCTCTTCGGCGAGCAGCCGAAACGTGCCCCGAACCTGCAGGTGCTTGAGTCGATTGCTTCAAAAACCGGCGGGCGCCTTAACCCCTCCGCCGCTGACCTCAAGCCTCTCCTCACGCAGGGCACAAAGAGCCGCGACCTCTCGCTTGAGTTCCTGGCGGCAGCGCTGCTGCTCTTCTTCGCTGAGCTAGCCGTTCGGGCGGCTCGCTTCAGGGGCCGCAAAAAGCAGCGCCTAGCTGCCGCCGCGTAGTGCGCGGCTGAGGGGGTGGTACAAAGAGAGCAGCGAGGGGGGATAACGGAACAGCCCTGTCTCTGTTCTCGCTGCCCTCTTTGTGAACCTCAATCTGTTGCTATGACCAGGGCACAACAACACCGAGACCCACCCTCTCGATTTAACGACGAACAAAAACTAAGTAACTGAAGAAACGAGCTTTTGTCCCAAGCGCCCCTCTCAGAGGTTTAAAAAAGGGGCTCAAATCGTGGGGCGGTTTCTCTCGCTTCTGGCGCGCTGCTGCGGTAAATACTCCGCGCATGTCAGCTCCGTATACTATCTACTTCGCTGGAGAGCTCTTCTCGCTCAAGCACTTGGTCGGCAACGCCCTGCTCGCCGACGCGATCGGCCGGCTCTCGAAGAACACCTACCGCTGCATCCTCCCGCAGGACCTTGAGCAGCGAGAGACAACGGCGACCGCCATCCGCAACCAGGACCTCTACTACTGCATGTCGTGTGACCTAGGGATCTTCCACTTTGACGGTCCCGAGCTGGATTCCGGCACCGCGGCTGAGTTCCTCTACGCAAAGATGCTCGATATCCCAGCGGTAATCCTGCGCTCCGACTTCCGCCAGAGCGGCGACGCAAAGTCTGTTCCGTGGAACCTGATGCT
>CAZZJR010000076.1:0-13438 GCA_964654585.1 uncultured Bdellovibrionales bacterium | reverse complement strand
CCCTCTAACTGCCTGATATAACGCAAACCACCCGCCCCTGAACCCGCACCCCCCAAAAGTTGGCACTTACCCCCGTAAGGTGCTATAACGCCGCGAAATTATCGCACCCGCATCGGTCTTAGTGCTGCCTGAGTTCGCTCTGTGAAAGGAGAGTTCTTAAGGTGGTGGTCGGGCGGGGAGGACTAACTAAGACACCACTTGAGGTAGTATGTCGAAAGCAACTGACGCATCCGCGTCGAAGGCAACTGACGCATCCGCGTCTCCAGCTCAGGCTATTCAGCCGGGCACTCCTGTAACCATCCGCACGCTTATGGACGCTGGGGCCCACTACGGTCACCAGACGCAGCGCTGGAACCCGAAGATGCTCCCGTACATCTTCGGCGCGCGCAACGGTGTGCACATCATCAACCTCGATCTCACCATGAAGAAGTGGGAGATCGCCCGCAAGTACATCCTCGATCGCGTTGCGCTCGGCGGAAACGTGCTCTTCGTCGGAACGAAGCAGCAGGCGAAGGATATCGTTAAGGAAGAGGCGCTGCGTTGTGGCGCGTTCTTCGTTGCGTCGCGCTGGCTCGGCGGATGCTTGAGCAACTTCCAGACGATCAAGAACTCGATCGAGCGCATGCGCAAGATGGAGACGCTGCTGACAGAGGCAGCGACGGAAGGCTCGAAGATCAAGCTCACCAAGAAGGAGCGCCTCGACATCAGCCGCCAGGTTGAGAAGCTTGAGGCTAACCTCGGCGGTATCCGCAACATGAAGAAGGTTCCAGACGTTATCTTTGTAGTTGATGTCGTCAAGGAAGAGATCGCGATTGCGGAAGCAACTCGCCTCCACATCCCAGTTGTTGCGCTGTGCGACACGAACGCGGATCCAGGCAAGGTTGCCTTCCCGATCCCGTCGAACGACGACGCGACCCGCACCATTAAGCTGTTCATGTCGGCGGTTGCCGATGCGGTGCTTGAGGGCAGGGCGATCTACCAGGCCCGCGTTCCGTCGGGCGGACAGAACGGCGCTGAGCGCAAGGAAGCTGTTAACGGCGCGCACGCGCCTGCGGCTCCTGAGACCGGCGCTGCTATCGCCTAAGGATGGTTCGCCGCCGCGGGTGCCCCTCGCACGGGCGCCAAGCGGCGGCGAGCTGCCGAAACGTTTTTGTTTGTTCAGTCAAGTTAAGGAAGAACCATGTCAGCTATTACCAGTGAGATGATTAAGAAGCTCCGCGAGATGACCGGCGCGGGAATGATGGACTGCAAGGCGGCCTTGAGTGAGGCCGAGGGCGAGATGGAGAAGGCCATCGAAGTCCTCCGCAAGAAGGGTCTCAAGGATATTGAGAAGCGCTCGGGCAAGACCGCCGCTGAAGGCACTCTCGGCGTGTACACGCACCCAGGCGACCAGGTCGTTTCGATCGTTGAGCTCAACTGCGAGACGGACTTCGTTGCTCGCGGAGACGACTTCCGCGCGCTCGCTCGCGACCTCGCGATGCACGTTGCTGCTATGAAGCCGCTCTACGTGTCGGTTGAGGAAGTTCCAGAGTCAGTGCTCAACAAGGAGAAAGAGATCCTGATGGAGCAGCTCACCGAGGAGCAGAAGAAGAAGGCCGACCGCATCCTCCCAGGAAAGATCGACAAGTTCCTCGAGGGCATCGTGCTCATGCGCCAGGTGTTCATCAAGGATGAGACTGAGTCGAAGACGATCAAGGATCTCGTTGATGCGCTCAGCATGCGCTGTGGCGAGAAGGTCACGGTTCGCCGTTTCTCGCGCCTCGAAGTGGGCGAGGGGATCGAGAAGACCGTCGGCAACATCGCAGCGGACGTTGCTGCGATGGTTGGGGGCAACTAGCCCCATTCCAGGGCGCTCGCTGCCCTGGTCGGTGGCGTAGTCGCCGCGCTGAGAGCGCCGCAGGCTTCAAGCTTGCGGCGCTCTCGGCACAGTTTGGTTGGTGTTTCGTAGAGCAGGGTGAGCAGGTCGGAGATGGCAGCGATAAAGTACAAGCGAATCCTCCTTAAGCTTAGCGGCGAGATCCTCGCCGGCGAAAATCAGGGCGGCATCGACCCGAAGATCCTGAACCAGCTCGTCGCTCAGATAAAAGAAGTCAGCCAGCTCGGCATCCAGACAGCTATCGTCATCGGCGGCGGCAACATCTTCCGCGGTGTCCAGGCCGGCTCGCAGGGGCTCGACCGGGTCACCGGCGACTACATGGGGATGCTCGCGACAGCCATGAACGCGCTCGCGCTTCAGGACAGGCTTGAGGCTGAAGGGGTCTACACCCGGGTTCTCTCGGCGATCGAAATGAAAGAGATCTCAGAGCCCTACATCAAGCGCCGCGCTACCCGCCACCTTGAAAAGGGCCGCGTTGTTATCTTCGCTTGCGGCACGGGAAACCCGTTCTTCACCACAGACACCGCCGCCAGCCTGCGCGCCATGGAGATGGACGCAGATGTGCTCCTCAAGGGCACGAAGGTAGACTACGTCTACGACTCTGACCCGAAGAAGAACAAGGATGCCCAGCCGTTTAAGAAGATCACCTTTATGGACGTCTTGCAGCGGGGATTGCGGGTGATGGACACCGCTGCTATCTCTCTCTGCATGGACAACCAGCTCCCAATTATCGTGTTTAACGTGGGGGTTGAGGGTAACCTGCGGCGCATCGTTCACGGCGAAGAGGTCGGCACACTGGTTGAAGGGTAAGAGCCATTCACGTTTGGGGGAGGCTAGAGGCAATGAGCACATACGATAACTACAAGGCACAGTGCAGCAAGACCCTTGAGCACTTTAAGGGCGAGCTGAAGCGGCTCCGTTCGGGACGCGCCGCGCCGTCGATCCTCGAGGGATTGCAGGTCGACTACTACGGGTCGCAGGTATCGCTGCAGCAGCTTGGGCTCGTGGCAGCTCCGGAGCCGCGCATGCTGACGATCCAGGTGTACGACCAGGGTGCGGTCGAGGCGATCGAGAAGGCTATCCAGCAGTCAGACCTCGGGCTCAATCCGTCGCGAGACGGCTCACTCATCCGCGTTGTCATCCCGAGCCTCAACGAGGAGCGCCGCAAGGAGCTGATCAAGAAGGTCAGCAAGATGTCCGAAGAGACCCGAGTTGCGATGCGCAACCTGCGCCGCGACGAGATTGAAGTGGTCAAGAAGAAGACGAAGGCCAAGGAGATATCTGAAGACGACGGCCGTCGTGCGCAGGAGGAGATCCAGAAGATCCTCGACAAGTACATCGCTGACGTAGACGCCTCAGCGAACGCGAAAGAGAAGGAGCTGATGGAGGTGTGAGCCTCTCAAGCTAGGGTCGAGATGGGGAGCGAAGTCACAGAGTCTGCCGTCGCAGTTGCCGAATCAGGGCAAGGGGCGCGAGTGTCGCTCAAGGCTGTGCCCCGTCACGTTGCTATCATCATGGATGGCAACGGCCGCTGGGCGAAGCGCAGGTTCCTGCCAAGAATTGAGGGGCACCGCAACGGCGCAAAGAGCGTTCGCATGCTGGTTGAGGAGTGCAGGCGTCTCGGCATCCGGTACCTGACCCTGTTCGCGTTCTCGACCGAGAACTGGCGGCGTCCACAAGATGAAGTTGGCGGGCTCATGAGCCTCTTCGTGCAGCACCTGGAGAGCGAGCTTGAGCTGCTGCTCAAGAACGGCATCCGGCTGCGCGCTATGGGAGACACGTCACGCCTGCCGTCAGCGGTGCGTGAGATGTTGCGCCGCAACGAGGAGCGCACGAAAGACATGACAGGGATGGACCTGATCCTGGCGGTCTCGTACGGCGGTCGCGACGAGCTGGTGCAGGCGGCGCGCAAGATGGCGGCTGCGGCAAAAGCCGGGCAGCTCGATCCGGCGTCGATCACCGAGGAGTATTTCGCGCAACACCTCTACCTTCCGGATGTCCCCGACCCAGACCTGATGATCAGGACCAGCGACGAGACCCGGATCTCAAACTTCCTGCTGTGGCAGTTGGCGTACGCGGAGATCGTTGTGTCTCCGGTGCTGTGGCCAGACTTCTCGCGGGATGAATTCCATAGGTGCCTCGATGTCTTTGCAGGAAGAAACCGGCGTTTCGGGCTCACCCAAGAGCAGCTCCAGGGTGCATAGCTCAATCCTCTCCACATTTTCGTTCGACCGCAGCGGAGGGCCGAAGGATCGTCTTCTGACAGCGCTCTACGTGCTCGCGGGCGCGCTCGCCGTCTCGCTTGTTGCGGTCTACGTTCCGTACGGCAGGCTGCTTGCGGTTGCGTGGGCATCGGCTGTTGTGTTCGTCGCGGTCTTCGAGGTGGTGCGGCTCTTTGCGCGCGACCCGGAGACGCAGCGCTTCCGGCTGCTGAGTGCTGTGCTGCAGTACGCGCTGCTGGCGACCCCTGCGATCGGAGCCACGGTGTCTGGAGTGAGCGAGGTGTTGGGGTACGGGCAGTCGGGCTCCTTTCTGCAGCTCTGCATCGTGCTCTCGGGTGCGGGCTTTATGATCATGCAGGCGATTGAAGGCCGCTCGGAGATCTCGGTGGCGTCGCGGTTCGCTGAGGCGTACGGCACGGCGTTCTTGCTGCTCGGTGTGTGCGCGCCGCAGCTTATCCTGCTGAGCGGCTCGAATTTCGGCATCCAGATCCTGTGGTGGATCGTGGCGGTAGTTGCGCTCAACGACGCCGCCGCGTACTTCATCGGTCGCTGGCTCGGGCGCACCAAGATGGCGCCAGCGCTTTCGCCGAACAAGACCCTTGAGGGCATGGCGGCTGGCCTCCTCGCGGGGATCCTAGCAGGAGTGCTCTTCTGGAAGCTCCTGCTCGGCGACAGCGTCTCGATCTTCTCGCTCGTGTGCGGCTCCTTCTGGGTAACGCTCGCCGCGCAAGCGGCCGACCTCTCAAAGTCATTCCTCAAGCGGCTGCGCGGGGTAAAGGACACCGGCGCGCTCTTTCCGGGGCACGGCGGCGTGCTCGACCGCTTCGACGCGATGATCGGTGCGGCTCCAGTCGTGCTCATCTTCCTCACACTGCTCGGGCTTCGGTAACACCCCTGTATGAAGCGCGTAGCGATTCTCGGCTCAACCGGCTCAATCGGCACATCGGCGCTCGACGTAGTGCGCGCCCATCCGGAGGATCTCTCGGTTGAGCTGCTCGTTGCTGGACGGCAGGCGAAGCTCTTAGCAGAGCAGGTGCGCGAGTTTCGTCCGGCGATCGCCGGTGTGGCCGGTCGGGCGGCGCTCGAAGAGCTGCGCGCAGAGCTCGGCGTCTCTGCGGGGGCAGGGACATGGGAGAGCACGAAGCTCATCTGCGGTGAGGATGAGATTGCAGCCGCTATTAAGTCTTGCGAGGCGCAGGTGGTGCTCGCGGCTGTGGTCGGCATGGCGGGGCTCTCGGGCGTTCTTGCCGCGCTTGAGGCCGGAAAAGATGTGGCGCTCGCCAACAAAGAGAGCCTGGTCGTGGCGGGAGCGCTGGTGCTTGAGGCGGCGCAGCGCGGCTCTGCCCGCATCATCCCGGTCGACAGTGAGCACTCGGCTATCTTTCAGGCCTTGCAGGGCGTACAGCCGCGGGACGTGGCTTCCCTGATCCTAACTGCGTCAGGCGGCCCATTCCGTGATCTGCCAGCGGCAGAGTTCGGAGCGATCACCCCAGAGCGCGCGCTCAAGCATCCGCAGTGGACGATGGGGGCCAAGATTACGATCGACTCAGCCACGATGATGAACAAGGCGCTTGAGGTAATCGAGGCGCGCTGGCTCTTCGGTGTCAGCAGCAAGCAGATTGAAGTCGTCGTGCACCCGCAGAGCATCATCCACTCGATGGTGCGGCTCGTTGACCAAACGGTTATGGCGCAGCTCTCGGTGCCGGACATGAAGGGGCCGATAGCGTTTGCCTTGCGGCACCCGCAGGGGCGGCTAGCTAACGTGATGAAGCCGCTCGACTTCACGGCGGTACGTGAGCTGACCTTCTTTCCGGTCGACGACGCCCGTTTTCCGGGTATCCGCCGGGCCCACCAGTGCCTGGAGGGCGCCAAGGGTGCCTGCGCCGTGTTCAATGCGGCGAATGAGGTTGCGGTCGCCCAGTTCTTGAGCCATCGTATATCCTTCCCGTCAATTCATGTGCTTATCGAAGAGTCCCTGCAAAAGTTCGGGGATCGTGGTTATGAATCGGTAGGGGATCTGGCGGACCTGTGCGGCTCCGTCACCAGTTGGGCGCGACAGCGCGTGAGTGCGTTAGCAAGATAGGACACGGATGAGCATAGTAGCGGCGATCGTCATTCTCGGAATTCTCGTCACGGTGCACGAGCTTGGGCACTTCCTCGTCGCCAAGTGGTGCGGGGTGGGGGTACTTGAGTTCGCCGTAGGGTTTGGCCCGGTGCTCTGGTCGAAGACCTGCGGAGAGACGACGTACTCGCTGCGCGCTTTCCCGCTCGGCGGTTTCGTTCGGATGGCGGGTGACGATCCGTCGCTCGTTCTGGAAGGGAAGGCGATTGAGGCTGGCGATGCCGGCGGAGCCTCCCCGATCGAGGGGACGCAGCAGCTATCGCCCGAGCAGGAGGCGCTGCTCAAGGATGAGTCCCGGTGGTTCCTCAAGAAGGCGTACCTGCCGCGCTGTGCGGTTGTCTTGGCCGGACCGGTCTTCAACTTCCTCTTCGCCTGGATCCTCGCTACGGGCTTCGTCTTCTTCAAGGGGCTGCCAGATATTCAGGATGGTCCGGTAACGGTCGAGACAGTCATGCGCGACCTTCCGGCAGAGAAGAGCGGCATCAAGGCAGGCGACCGTGTGGTCAGCGTCGATGGCCAGGAGATCCCGACCTTCGAGGCGTTCGTAAAGCTCGTTCGTGGCTCGGACGGGCGCGAGCTATCGGTGGTTGTTGACCGGCCGAAGGTTGCAGAGGGGCAGAGCGCAAAAGACGCCACATCTTTCGACCGGCTCACGGTCAAGGTGCAGCCGATTCCGGATATCGCTGAGATGGATGTGCTTGAGGGCACCGACCCAAAGAAGACGTTCCGTATCGGGCTAACGCCAGCGGCGCGCATCACCTACACTGAGGCGAGCTTCGGCACAGCCGTCGTTGCAGGCGGCACACAGGTGGTGAACCTCTCGATTCGCACTCTGCGGGTGCTCAAGGCCCTCGTTACTGGGCTCCTCTCGCCGACCAAGACCATCGGCGGCCCGATCGAGATGATTAAGCAGACGGCTCAGAGCGCTGATGAGGGGCTGGTCGCTGTTATCAGCATGATGATCTTCCTCAACGTGAGCCTAGGCGTCTTTAACTTGCTGCCTATTCCAGTGCTCGATGGAGGACACCTGACGCTCTTTACGATAGAGAAGCTTAAAGGCGGCCCCCTCAGCCTGCGCTTCCAGCAAGGTGTAACGCAGGTAGGCATGGCGCTGCTGCTTGCGCTGATGGTGTTTGCGATCGGAAACGATCTCTACCGCCACCTTGGGTAGCGAGTCTCTGATGTCCGGCGCTCTCCTCGCACTCGACACATCGGGATCTTTCTGCAGCATCGCGCTGCGGCGCGACGATGGCGTCACGCTTGAGCGTGCATCATCTGGCGAAGGGGACCACTTCGAGCGCCTGCCGGATCTCGTTGCTGAGACGCTGCGCGAGGGGCAGGTCTCTGCGCGCGACCTCACAGGTATCGTAGTTGGCTTGGGGCCGGGCTCTTTTACTGGCCTTCGGATCGGTTTGAGCTACGCGAAGGGGCTCGCCACGGCGGCGCACGTGCCGCTGCAGGGAGTGTCGTCTTTCGACGCCCTTGCTGCTGTGGCGCTTGCGGAGCGGCCGGAGCTTCCGGGAGTGGTGGTTGTGTCGGACGCCCGGCGCGAAGAGGTGTTCGTTGCCGCCTACCAGCGGCAGGCTAACGGTGCGGGTGTGCGAGCAGTGGCGGGGCCGGCGATCGTTTCAGTCTCGGCGCTCGGTGAGGAGCCGTGGGGGACGGCTGGCTGGGGATGGTACTCACCTCAGCGCGACTTCGAATTGGCGGGCAGGGTGCTCGCCGTCAGCCCCTCGCTAGCCCGGGGATTGCTGCTCTGTGCCCCTGCGCCAACGGCTTTTTCTCTCTCAGAAATCGCGAGCTTGGAGCCTTCGTACCTGCGTGCTGTGGCGGCCAAGACCATCGAGGAGCGGCGTCAGGGGGCTTGACACCCGGCTAAACCCTGGTTATGACTTGCGTCCAGAGGTGCCGCAATTAGGCACCGCTCTTTGCACCCGTGCGCTTTTCTTGAGCGGCGCGGTCTCTCTGAAGTCCCCCTGAAGCACCGGTCATCCCACAACAGTCGCCAGGCAAGGCCACCGTTACGGGTTCGGAAACGTAGGGGCGAAGACTACTCAGTCAGGCGCGCCAAAGAGAGTGAGTTGTTCAGATACGCTGAGTCGACACAGGACATAAGCTGAGTACGCCACCACAAGAACTGCCGAGTCTCTACGGAATCTATGGACCCCAGCGGTGGAGTCCCCGAGGAGAGAGCGCGCGGCAAAGCAAGTAACCAAACGTAACGTAACGTCTAGTAAGACAATCCAGAGCTAACACATGAACTTAAACGACCTTAAGCGCCTCACCTCCGAAGAGCTAGTGAAGATAGCGGCCGACATGGACATTGAGGCGCCGAACGCCAAGCGTCGCCAGGACCTGATCGCTGCCATCCTGCGCGCTCAGTCTGAGTCTAACGGCAGCATCTACGCCGGCGGCGTTCTCGAGAGCCTTCCAGACGGCTTCGGCTTCCTCCGGTCCCCCGACTACAACTACCTCCCCGGCACCGATGACGTGTACGTCTCACCGGCGCAGATCAGAAGGTTCGGCCTAAAGACCGGAGATATCATCGAGGGCCAGATCCGACCGCCGCGCGAGAAAGAGGGGGAGCGCTACTTCGCCCTCGTGAAGGTCACCTCGGTCAACTACGACTCGCCTGAGGTGCTCAAGACCAAGACGCACTTCGACAACCTCACGGCCCTGTACCCTAAGGAGCGCTTCAAGCTCGACAGCAAGAAGGGCGGCCTATCGACCCGTATCATGGATCTCTTCTGTCCGGTCGGCAAAGGCCAGCGCGCGCTGATCGTTGCGCCGCCGCGAACGGGAAAGACGGTTCTCTTGCAGAATATCGCTAACGCCATCACCGAGAACCACAAAGAGGTGGTGCTGATCGTGCTGCTGATCGACGAGCGGCCTGAAGAGGTTACTGACATGGCGCGCTCCGTAAAGGGCGAGGTCGTCAGCTCTACGTTCGATGAGCCGGCTCAGCGTCACGTTCAGGTTGCGGAGATGGTTATCGAGAAGGCGAAGCGTCTCGTTGAGCACAAGCGCGATGTGGTGATCCTGCTCGACTCCATCACACGCTTGGCCCGCGCGTACAACACGGTCGTTCCGACGAGCGGCAAGATCCTCTCAGGCGGCGTGGACTCAAACGCGCTGCACAAGCCGAAGCGCTTCTTCGGCGCTGCCCGTAACGTGGAAGAGGGCGGAAGCCTCACCATCATCGGCACAGCTCTGATCGAAACTGGCAGCCGCATGGATGAAGTGATCTTCGAAGAGTTCAAGGGCACCGGCAATTCCGAAATCGTCCTCGACAGGAAGCTGAGCGAGCGCCGCATTTACCCAGCGCTCGACCTCAAGGCCTCAGGAACGCGCAAGGAGGACCTGCTGCTCGAAAACGACGTGCTCCAGAAGGTGTGGCTGCTGCGCAAGGTTCTCAATCCGCTCAACACGGTTGAGGCTATGGAGTGGCTGATGGGCAAGATCGAGAGCACCAAGAGCAACAAGGACTTCCTCGACTCGATGAAGGGGTAGCCCAAGGTACAGGACAGAAACGGCATGACCGACTCCAGTCGCCCTTTGAAGGTTTTAGCGGTTGATGACAGCGAAGAGGGGCGTTTCCTCCTTCAGCAGCTCCTCACTGCGCGTGGCTACGAGGTGATCACTGCCGCCTCGGGCACAGAGACCCTCGAGAAGGCTTTTAGCGAGCGCCCGGACATCATCCTGCTCGATGTGGTAATGCCCGGTCCCGACGGGTACGAAGTCGCCCGAACCCTGAAGGCTGACGAAGAGCTGCGCTACACTCCGATCGTTCTCGTGACGGGCAAGGACGAGCTCAAAGATATCATCCACGGCCTAGACCAGGGCGCAGACGACTACGTGACGAAGCCCTACGACGCTCAGGAGCTGATCGCTCGGCTACACGCGGCAGTCCGAACGCGGAAGCTGTACAGCGACCTGCACGACACCCGCATCGCCAATCGCCAGCTCCAGGTTCGATTGAAGGACCAGTTCGCCTTCGGCACGATTATCGGCAAGAGCCCCGCCATGGCGGAGCTGTACCAGGTCATGGCGAAGGTCGTCGACAGCGATGTCCCGGTGCTCATTACGGGTGAGTCGGGCACGGGAAAAGAGATGGTTGCGATGGCGCTGCACGCCAACGGCCTGCGCCGCGACAAGGCGTTCGTGGTGCAGAACTGCTCGGCCTTCAATGAGAACCTGCTTGAGTCTGAGCTGTTCGGGCACGTCAAAGGCGCCTTCACTGGCGCGATTCGCGACAAGCAGGGGCTGTTCGAGGTGGCTGACGGCGGAACTTTCTTTCTAGACGAGCTGGGCGAGATGAGCCCGGCGCTGCAAGTCAAGCTTCTGCGGGTGCTGCAGGACGGCACCTTCATGCCGGTCGGCGGAACGAAACAGAAGAAGGTCGATGTGCGGATCATCGCAGCGACTAACCGCAACCTCGAAGAGATGGTAAAGAAGGGCACCTTCCGTGAAGACCTCTACTACCGCCTCAATGTTGTGAACCTCGCTCTCCCGCCGCTGCGCGAGCGCACGGGAGACATCCCGCTCCTGGTTGAGTTCTTCCTCGAGAAGCTCGCTGAAAAATCCGGGAAGTCGCGCAAAACGATCTCGAAAGACGCCATGTTTGCCCTCGAGAGCTACGCTTGGCCGGGCAACATACGGCAGCTTGAGAACGAGCTGCAGCGCGCTCAGGTCATGAGTGGCACAGAAGCGACGATCTCCCGTAGCTGCCTCTCGCCATCTCTGCTGAACGTCTCTGAGGCCGGCGAGGGGGCTCCAGTCGAGAAGACCGGCGCTCTCAAAGAGGCGCTCGAGCTCTTGGAGCGCGACATGATCGTTGCTGCGCTTAAGCGCACCAGCAACAACAAGAGCGAGGCCGCGCGCCAGCTCGGCATCTCACGCTCGAACCTGATCGCCAAGGCGCAGAGCTTCGGCCTGGAGTAGCCTATGGCAGGCTGCGCGCTCCTCGTCTCATCAGACCTGTTCTTCATCGCCAAGGTTAAGGAGGCTGCCGCTGCCTGTTCGCGTGAAGTTAAGACCGTTCGGTCGCATGAGGCGCTACAGCGTGAGGCTGCAGCCGGCGGCGAGGGGGGGCTGCTCTTAATTGACCTAGAGAAGCCCACGATGCCGCTAGAGGCCCTTGCTGGGGTTGCTCGGGAGCTTGCCCAGAAGCACTGGAAGGTCGCCAGCTTCTTCTCTCATGTGCACGTAGATACTGCGGAAAAAGCGCAGCAGGCGGGATTGCCTCAGCCTATGGCGCGCTCCAAGTTCGTTAGGGTATTGCCGGAGCTTCTGGCCAGCCTGTAACGTCTCGCAGGGAACGTTGAATCAAGGCGCAGTACTCTTGGGGTTGGCCGTTTATGGCAGAACCCCCAAACAGAAGGAGGCCCCATGGTTCCTATGACTGTCCGAGCTGTCGCTCTGGTGGTTTCTATCGCCGTAATGACCGGGATGGCTGTCGGGTACGTGCTCGACCAGCGCGTTCAGTACGTGACGCCGAGAGCCCTTGACCCACAGGTTGAACGCGCCTCGATTGACATGGCACGGCTCTCTCAACCGTAGGGATTCGCAACACCGTTTCGCTGCGGAGCGATAGCCGTGCAGGTGCCCGTGAGCATGCCGGTACAAGAACACTTCGCTGTAGTAAAAATTCTCAGTATTTGCGAACTCTTCACGGCACTGGTCGTTCGAAGCGGCGGCCCACCCGTCCGGCGCAAATCCGCTAAAAGTCGGTGCCAATTTTCCGTCTATTGATACCCTCTCAAACAGCCGTTCGAACACGCGCTTCGTGGTGGCATTTTTTCTGGGTAATCCCTGGCACCTTTCGAGAGCAGGTGCATCCTACTTGATACGGCAGTGATGTAAGGAGCTGTACAGGACACGGTGAGTCCTCTTTCTGGGGAAAAATCATGACCGCGCCTCTTTCTGAGTCCTGGCTCACCATAGCTCTTCCGCTGGCCCTCTTGGCGGGCTCGTACCTCGTAAGCAAATTCCTAAAGCTCTCATTTATCGGCACGCTTGTGGCCGGCTGTCTGCCGCTCGCGCTGCCCTTCATGGACCTGCCTTTTTCGCAGGAGCTGACCCACCGCAATCCGCACTACATGATCGGAGCGGGCTGGCTGCTTTTGTTCAGCCTTGCGCTCGGTTGGGTGCTCGTGAGGCCACTGGCGTCTGGGGCGGTGAAGAGCTTCGGCTTAGTGCGCTGCGCGTACCTATGCGTTCTTGCTGGCGCGCTCGTTACAGTCGGGTTGCTGCTCGCGAACCCTGCAGCGCTTAACACGTACGCCCCGGGCTGGCGCGAGTCGGCGGGTGTTGTGCTCCTGTGCGCCTCGATGCTTAGCATGTCGATGGCTCTCTTGCGATTCTTCCGCGCGGCGGTTTTTCTCGTCGTTTGGTCCTTCGTTTCTCTGGTGCTCGCGAGCGAGATCTTCCTCGGCAAGCTGCCGCAGGAGATTATCCACGAAGACATCGAGAAGATTGAAGAGCTGTTTGTCTCCACCAAGGTGAACGCAGTGCTGAAGGAATACGGCGTCGACGCCGAGAAGGGGACTCAAGCACTGCTAGAGATTGCGTCCCACACTACTAGCGCGCCTTGAGGCGCTCGACCAACAGAATCCCTCCGGCCACCAGCAGGAATAGAACGCCGCCGTGCTGCACCAGCCTGTAGAACGACGACTGCCCGTCGAGGGTCCTCAGGTAGGCAATGTCCTTGTAGCTCGGGTCTTGCACCTGAAAGGTGAACTCACTCTTTTTCCCCTCGTAGTAGGCGCGTCGTGAGCGCCCAACCGCGATGTTGCCGATCCCCAAGAGCAGGAAGAGCAGAGCGCTGACTCGGTAGGCCGTAAAGCGGCGGGTAGGGGTGGACATAGCGGGACTGTAGCTCAGCGGGGTGAAAAGGGGATGGGCCGCTCTGCAGAAAGTGGATTTCTCCAAAGGTGAGCTGTCTGGGAGCTCTTTTCCTGGTCCTCATCCTCGTCCTCATCTTTCTCCTGCACCTGCACCGGCTTCCTGCTCATTGTCTGAGAGCGTGAATGCGCAAATCGCGGGCAAGCCGTAAGAATTTAGTAATGATTATGAGGGGGAACGGGATGCAGGTGCGGGAGAAGGAGGATGATCAGGATGAAGCGAGGGAATCCGAACCCCAACACGCTCTTGCGCGGGACCGTGGCTGTTTTCTACAAGGTAGGAGCGGGTCCTTTTTCTCTCTGGCTTAAACTAAGG
>CAZZJR010000075.1:0-13628 GCA_964654585.1 uncultured Bdellovibrionales bacterium | reverse complement strand
ATCTTACACTAAATCGGCCGGGTATGCTCCTCGGTGCAGTGACTCATGTGCGCTAAAGAGGTCTGCGGCATGACGGTGGCAGGATTAGTCGAGGCCAGGGTCGGGTGCTGTTGAAAGGTTGCTGTCCGATCCTCTAGCTAACGCCGCCTGCCACGCCCCGCAGGCCCGCTTCGCCCCGACCGCTTCTCCGCCCGCACCTTCTCGAGCGCCGCGGCCACCTCCTCGTCGGTGCGCTCGGTGTAGCGCATTGTGACTCGCACATCGCTGTGCCCGAGCGCCTGCGCCACGAGGCGGATGTCGCGCGAGCTCTCGAGCAGCTCGGTGGCGAAGGTGTGGCGGAGCAGGTGTGGGTGAAGCCGCGTGTCGACCGAGCACTCGCGGATGGCGCGCCAGACGCTCTTCGGGCTCATCTCAAACGATGAGAGGTCAGAGGCAGAGGCGCCGTAGCTGCTGATAAAGAGCGGCAGCCTCTGGTCGGTGCCGGGGCCAAGCTCAGGGAAGAAGCGCTTCAGCTCTGTTCGTCGGCGCTCAAGGTACTCGCGCAGGGCGGGGCGCATCGTTGAGGTGATGTAGATCGTGCGGAAGCGGCGGCCCTTGGTTCGAACCTTCTCGATCTGCTCAAGCTTCGGGTCGATCTGGCTCATCTTGATTGAGCGCACCTCGTCTGCGCGCAGCCCGGTGTCGAGCAGCAGGTTGAGCAAGGTTTCGTTGCGCGCCTGCTTGAAGGTTGGCTTGTCGGTGCGCAGCCGCTTGGCGTGCTCGCGGATCTCGTCTATCTCCGAGGCTCGAATCGACTTGGGGCGTGTCGACTGCATCTTGGGTGATTTCACGTCGCGCGCCGGATTGACGAACCCAGGGATCTTTTCGGCCAGCATCCGTCCCATGTGCTTGAGCGTGGCAAGCCGGCGGCAGACCGTGGCAGGGGCCTCGCCGATGCGCAGGCACTCGTCTACGAAGCGCTGCGTGGCGGAGAAGTCCCAGTGCTTGACCTGCAGGTTGTCGACTTCGCCGTTACCCTTCCAGCGCGCCAGGAAGTCTAGAAACTTGTCTGCGTCGAGCTGCTTGGCGCGTGCCGTGTGGCTTACTCCTTCGGCGTAGAAGCGCAGGTACTCGCGGAACACCTCGCCCAGCCGCATCGAGGCGACCTGCTTTGAGGGCTCAGCGTCGCCGAAGAGCGAGTGGGAGATATGCCGCATTGAGTTAGTGTAAGTCACAGTGGGCGCAAACGGTACCCCTTTTGGGGCTCCAGCGTCGCTTCCCTCGTAGGGCGGTGTCAGGCTAGACTCCCCGCCATGACTGCACATTTTCCCTTCAGCGGCGCGCTCGCGCCCGTCATCACGCAGCTTGAGGCTGCGGTGCTCGACGCGGCTGGCTACCTCGTCTCAAGCCTTGAGTCGGGCGAGGCGATCAACGTCACGCTCAAGGCCGACCACACCCAGGTGCTAAACCTAGACCTTGAGAGCCAGCGCCGGATTCTGGCGAAGCTCGCTGGCACGTATCCGATACTGGCTGAGGAAGATGAGAGCTCGCACTCGCTGATCGATGCTGGCGGAACGTACCTCTTGGTTGACCCGCTCGACGGCACGACCTCGTGCAAGCGCTTTCGCGGCATGCTCGGCGGGCAGGTTGGCTACGGGCCACTCGTCGGCTTCGTGCAGAACAATCGCCTCTCGGCTGCAAGCTTCTACAGCATCCCGCAGCGTCGGCTCTTCTCGGCGGTGGCGGGGCAGGGCACCTGGTGTGTTGAGACGAAGGGCGGGGTGCTCCCTGATGGGCTGCCGCGAACGAAGCTTCAGCCCGCTTCGTGTTCCAGGTTGAATGAGGCTGGGGTGCTCTTCTTCATCGGCAAGCAGGGGGAGTCCGAGGTGGTCCAGCACCTGCGCAACGAGAATGCGCTTGAGAACCTGTACCGCTTCGGGGGCTTCGCAAACGACTGCTCGCGGCTCGCTCAGGGGCTAGAGCAGCTCTCGGTCCAGTTTACCGTAAAGCCCTGGGATCTCTCGGCTGCTTTGCTGGCTGAGGAGGCTGGGCTCGAGGTTATCCTGGACCCGCTCAAGAGAAAGATCCCCTTGCACTCCTGGCGCATCGAAAGAGAGAACCCTCTTATCGCGGTTACCAAGCCTCTCAGAGACGAGCTCTT
Source organism: uncultured Bdellovibrionales bacterium (assembly GCA_964654585.1). Lineage (GTDB taxonomy): Bacteria > Bdellovibrionota_C > UBA2361 > UBA2361 > OMII01 > OMII01. The sequence continues at coordinate 11,488 of CAZZJR010000075.1, read as the reverse complement.
CACTGTGCTCAGCCGCTTTAAACGGCACGAGAGTGTTCGATGACTAACGTCCGCTTCGACCCGCACGCGCACCTGTACGAGAGCTACTCGCTCAAGAAGTGGGTCGACGCGGCGATTGTAAACCTCACGAAAGACCTAAAAGAGATCCTGCCGGTTGTCTTCATCGTTGACCGTGAGGGGCAAGACTCCTTCTCGCGCCTGCGCAAAGAGGTCCCGCTGTTCGGGGACTGGGAGGAGAACCCCGACGGGCGCTCGGGGCTTATCACGGTCTTTGCCGGAAAGCTGCTGGTAGTTCGCGGTGTGCAGTACGTCGCTAAAGAGAAGATCGAGGTGCTCGGGCTAGGCGTCTCGCGCCGCGTTGCAGACGGCGCTCCCGCGTCGGACCTCATCGAGCTGATCAGTGAGGAGGGCGGTGTGCCGTGCCTGCCGTGGTCGCCAGGGAAGTGGCTCGGCCGCCGCGGTCGGCTCGTGCGGCAGCTCCTTGAGTCGCACACCCCGAAGACGCTCACCGTTGGGGATATCTCGATGCGCACCTTCTTCGGGCCGCCGTCGCCGCTGCTGCGCTTCGCGCGTGGGCAGGGGTACTCGATGCTGTACGGCACCGACCCGCTGCCGCGCAAAGGAGACGAGCAGCTCGTCGGAAGCTTTGGCCGTGCAATCAAGAAGCTGCCCGAAGGCGACCTCGTATCGGCGATCCTTGAGAGCCTGTACGGTGGTGCTGAAACGCTCAAGACCTGTGGGCGGCGCAACTCGCCGCTGCGCGCAGCGCTGCGGTATTTCTGGAAGTAACGCGGAGGAAACCCGTGTCAGTCATGACTTTCCGAGTTTTCTCCACCTCGATACGTACAAGCTGCTCCTCGGAATTATTCGTTCCAGGTGACGAGCCTTGCACAACGCGGCGGGCTAAGTGTGCCCCGGTGCAAAAGCAGGAAGGCGGGGGAATTGCGGAGACAACGCAAAGCAGCGAAAGGAAGAAAGTCATGACTGACAGGACTTTCCGACAGGACTTTCCAAAACCGCCAGCTTTAGACAGGGTATGCCGGCCCTTCCTGCCTAATCCGCAGCCTCAGTCGTTGCTTTCCACCCCTCGCTGAATGACACTCCCGGACTGGGTTTGAAAGGTTTTTTCTCTAACGGGAGTTTCGCTCCCAAGGAGTCGGATATGTTGTACGAGCACTTTTCTGAGTGCCCGAAAGTTGAGGGCTACAGCCGGACGGTTGCAGTCTTCGGTATTATTGGCAAAGAGAGCGATCTCTCGGCAAACGTTGGCCAGCCAGTCCTGCTGCTAAAGCAGCGTGACGGAATTGGCGGCTTTCCATGGCATTGGGATCTTCCGGGAGGCTCTGCCGAGCCGGGGGATGCCATCTCGGATGATGATCCCTTGATACGAGGGTCGCACGACAGGTCTGTTCGAAGGACCCTGCAGCGCGAGCTTCTTGAGGAAGTCAACATCCGTTCGGATTACCACGTCAGAATCGGAAACCCGCTCTACGAAGTGCGGGGGGTCGAGAAGAGGATCGTGGAGCATCACCTCTTCCTTGTTGTGCCTCACGGCCCTCCGAAGGAGAGCGACGAGGCGGTCAACTTGGCGTGGGTCAACCCGCAATCGGCCCTCGGGCTAAAAATTGCGAGGTTTGAGCCGGCGCAGCGCTCGATGGGGCCTGTGGCGATCCTGATGCACGATGGCTTCTCTGTGCTCAGCAAGCCGCTGTACGAGGGGCCGCTGACGGAAGAGATCAAGGCAGTTGCTGGTTCAGAGCTCTGCTCGAACCGGTTCAGCTTGATCGATCGAGATTGCTACTTTGCAAGGCTGTCTGCGGATGGCTCTGTAAAGGTGTACCGACGGCTCAATCCTTGTGCTCCGAGCGGCCACTTTGTTGGCAGCCTTGAGCACCTAGCGTAAGCCTCTGAGTTTTATCAACCTGTCCCGCACCGAGAGGGAACACAATATCTCGGCCCCTTCATCGTTCTCCTGTCGAAAACTCGTGTCAGTCATGACTTTCCGAGTTTTTTCAGCCGCAATACCTGCGAGCGTCTCTTTGGAACAATTTGATTCCGGCGACGCGCGGTGCATAACTCGACAGAATCCGTGCGCCCCATGCGAAAACAGGAAAGGGAGTTGTCCCGTACAAACAACGCGACACCTAGAAAGGAAGAAAGTCATGACTGACAGGAGTTTACCCAATGCCAAGTCACAGAGACGTCATCCCTCGGAATAACTCTTAGGATACGGTCTACGACCAGCCAGATGAGTAGAAGGAATTCCTGCGTATCCGACCGTCCCTGAAACTCTGGGAGGCTCGGAGGCGCAGAAAGTGAGGAGAGGTTTATACCGCTTTGGTGTTCACTCTAAAGGAACTCAAGCGATAGCTCACCCTTGAAACTGTGACTACGGACATCCGGCACTCCCTAAGCTCACAAGGCATCGTAGAGGCGGTCCCTTGTGAGCTTAGGAGAAGATGGCATGCGCTGTCCCGAGCTCGGCTTCAAAGGGAGATACTTCTGTGCACACAACCTTAAAAGTGACTGGAGAAGTGGTGGCTTTCATTGCTCAGGCAATGGCTATTCTCTTCTCCGTTGGATTCATGGCACTAATTGCCTGGATCGTCACATAAACCGGCAGGGCACAGATTTTGATGGTTACAACCCTCACTTTCTTGCCCTCCCCCTTTTTAGGAGAGCGATGCGAAACAGGGGACGGACATGCTCTGTAGAAAAGGTGTGCAGTCTCAATTCAAGTCGTAGCGGTGCATCTCATTCCTCGTCCTGATACTAATCATCTCCCTGCACCTGTACCTGCTCAAACTCAAAAAATGTTCGGGAAGTGACCGGTATATACCCGCAAAAAGGGGACGGACGAGGACTAGGAATCCAGTGCAAGTGCAGGAGAATGAGAAAGAGGAAGGCTAGGGCAAGGACGAGGGGGATAATGGCTGGCTAGTAACTCCTTCGCGAGCCAGCGCCTTCTCTACAGAGCATCTCCGCCCCTTTTTTTTCGCGCAGTGAAATGCTGAAGCCTTACCCCCAACGTGGCTCTTGCTGCGTCGAGCAGTGCAGCGTTCCACCGCCGAGGATCCAGTCGGTGCAGTTAATTCCCACTACCTTTCGGCCTGGCATCAGCTCCGCCAGGAGGCCTAGCACGTGCCTGTCGCGCTCGTCGTTCCAGGTCGGGACGAGGCACAGCCCGTTGGCGAAGTAAAAATTCGCGTAGCCGGCTGGCCAGCGCACACCGTCGCAGAAGCGCGGGGTGGGGAAGGGGATCTCTACGACTGTGAGCTTCTCGCCCTGTGGGGTGCGGAAGCTCTTGAGCACTTCGACGTTCTGTTGCAGCCGCTCGTACTGCTCGGTGTCGCTCTTCTCAGCGCTCGCCACCACCACCGTGCGGCGGTCAACGAAGCGCGCCACGTTGTCGATGTGCCCGTGGGTATCGTCGCCCGACACGCCGTTAGGGAGCCAGATCGTGCTGGAGCATCCAAATTGCGAGCGGAAGATCTCCTCGTAGTCGGCTTTCGAGAAGCCGGCGTTTCGCTGCTGGTCTTCAGATAGCAGGCACTCCTCGGTGACAAGGATCAAGCCGTCGCCGCTCACGTCGAGCATGCCACCCTCGAGCACGGGCTGCTTGCCGCCCTTTAAGCCCTTCTGGAGCGGGATCTTAGTTGTGGCGGAGACGAACTCTGGCACTGTGCGGTCAAGCTCAACCTCCGGCAGGGCGCCCCAGCCGGTGAAGAGGAACGAGAGCCACGTTGGGCTCTCGCCAACGATCCCGATCGGCCCAGAATCACGCAGCCAGGCGCGGTTGTACTGCGCACGGTGGAAGACGATGTCGCCGCGAATCTCCTGGCGTGACAGGCGCTCGCGCGCGTCGTGCTCGGTCTCCTCGTCGAGGCACAGCAGCTCGATGCGCTCGTTCTGAGAGACGTGGCGGATAAACTCACAGTAGGCCCAGCGCACGGCGTCGACCTTTCCCGGGTAGTCTGACTCAAGGTAGGGCCACGCGATCCACGTTGCGCGGTGCTCTTCCCACTCTGCTGGCATCCGATTCTTCTGCATACGCTACTCCTGTGCCGCCTTCTCGCCGTCACGGGTCCAGGGGCGCTGCCCCTTGATGCCGAGACGGGTGGCGAACTTCTCCTGGATTAAAAAGTCAGATGGCAAGAGCTTCTGCTCTTCGAGCCAGAGGTAGATCTCTTCGGCTGCCATGCGGTGTGCGATCTCGTTCGGGTGGCGGTCAACTCCAGGGATCACCTGCAGCCGCTCAAGCGGAATCCCCTTGTAGGCATCGGAGACATCGAGCACGGGCACTCCGAGCCCCTGCATGAACTTCGCCACCTTCTCGTGCAGCGGGTAGAACGGGTAGCGCTCGTCCATCGGGAGGCCGAAGAGCGGGAATACGACAGCGACTACTGGTGTCTTGGACTCACGCGCAAGCGAGACGATCGTTGTCATTGAGTCGGTGAACTGCTTCCACGAGCGTGGGTTGTTGAACAGGTCGTTGAAGTAGTCGATGTACGCCTGGTGGGTGCGAGAGTTGTGGAGCCGGGTGGCGACGAAGCCGTACGTGCGCCAGTTAGCTGCAAGCCACGCCTTCTTGCCGGTCATGTTGAGCGCGCCGAAGCGGTCTTGCATGTTCTCGGTGATGCCGGAGGGATTATGGAGCTTAATCTCCGGATCGTTCAAGGTGATCTGGAGCATGATCATGTCTGCTCCTTCCTTGAGCGCGGTCTTCACAACCGGGATCTCGTGCGAGGTGGAGTAGGCTGGGACGCCGTAGTTAATCACCTCAGCCCGGCGTGGGCTGCCGCTCACGTTGAGCATCTGCTCTAGCTTCTTGGGGAAGGTGTCAGTGAACTGCATGTAGGGGGCGAAGGTGAACGAGTCGCCGATGGTTGCGATGCGGTAAACGTTTGCAGGCTTCACTGCCTCGTGCGGGAAGTCCTGCATTGAGGGCACAAGCGGCGAACGGAAGTAGAAGCGCGGACGGTCGCTCCAGCCGGGACCAGCCTCAGAGCGGACGGGCACCGTCAGCCGGACAACAATCTCCAGCAGCACGAGCGCCACGGCAAGCCCGAAGGTGCCAGCCAGCAGGGGGGCAAAGCGGGACTTCTTGGGGCTCATTGCGGCGCCTCCGGCTGCAGCAGGGCCTCTGCATCAGGCTCGCGCTCCTGTCCGCCGAGGCGGGTGTAGAGGGCAAGGAGCTGCGTCTCAAAGGCTGGAACGGTGTAGAGGGTTTCAGCGCGCTCCCGCGCACGGGCTCCGATCGCGGCTCGCAGCTCAGGGCTATCGAGCAGTGTTCGTATCCCGGCAGCAAACTCGGTAGGGGTTGCCGCTGCTAGCACGGCGATCTCTCCGTCTAGGACCTGAGAGTGGGTTGGGAGGTCGGTTGCAACGAGCGCCGTGCCAGAGTGCAGGTACGAGTACACCTTCATCGGAGTGTTGTTCCCCTTAATGCGCGGCGAGACCAGGATCTGGGCGTGCTGCAGGAACGACTTTAAGTCTGCGACTGGCCGGGGGCCGAGAAATGCCACGCTCTCTCGGCAGCCCAGGGCCAAGGCCTTGCGGGCGTAGGCTTCAATCGAGCTTTCAGTGCCGCCGATCACTACGAGCTGCGGCCGGGTATGGTGCTCCGCGATCAAGGCGAACGACTCAAGCAGAAGGTCGATTCCCTGGTACCGTTCGAGGTTTCCAACGTACAGGACGACGGGGCGGCCGTCCTCGACGGGGCTGCCGAAGAGCTGCGAGGCGCCGATGCGCGGGCTCTCGCCCTCCGGCAGGAGCGAAACGTCACGCAGCATGACGGTGTGCGGCGAGCCGTGGCGCTCAGCGATGAGCTGCAAGGCATCGCACACAGGGGCAACGGCAGAGCTTCCGCGCACGGCGACACCCTCCAGGAAGCTTAGGAGCGGCAGGAGCGGCCTGAAGATGCGCCACTTCTCAGTGAGCTGCATCGAGAGGGAGGAATCCATGTCGTACAGGTACGGCGTGCCAAAGATCTTCTTGGCGAGCCAGGCGATGAACACAGCCTCTTCGACCGCGTGCACGACGGCGTACTGCTCCTTTCGCGCCCTCCACAGCAGCGAGAACGCCGAGAGGGTGAAGAACACGTCGCAAAGCAGCTTCTTGAGCGAGATGCCAGGCCGCACCCCGCGCAGGAAGCGTGGCGAGCGAGTGCGCACGATGCGCACTCCGGGGATCTCGATGTCTGAGCCCTCGTCGTACGCCAGGAGGTCTATCTGCGGGCGCTCGCCAGAGCGGGAGGCTAGCTTCGTCGAGAGCGTCTCAAGCACCAGCCGCACCGCAATCGGCGTGCCGCGCTCTTGGTAGAAGGGTTGGGGGGCGAGCACCAGAATCTTCACGCTACGTCCTCCCGAAGAGCTTGCGCCGGATGAGGGCCTTGGTGTCGCGCAGGAAGAAGCGCAGGGAGCGGCGCTGGCAGTTGAGCCAGAGCAGGATGTAGCCGCCGGTGGAGAGGGTGAACTTGAGCACCGCCGGGCGCAGCTTCGGCAGGTGGCAGAACATGTGGGTGAACATGTGAATCTCAGTCTTCACGAACTGCTTCCCAGTCTGGCGCGGGAAGCGGAATCCGTGATCGCCGTATGCCGGAACGGGCTTTCCTTGGCGGCGCAGGGTCTCGGTCACGCGGAAGGCGCGCCAGCGCTTCTCGGTGGCCATCATGCGGTTGCACGCGAGCGCCTCGCGCTCGGTGACAGGGTCAACGACGGCGTCGCCGTCCTCAGCGATGCGGCGAACGGCGGCCTGCCCGCGCGCGGTGCGGGCCAGGCCGAAGCTCCAGCCCTTGTAGAAGTCCACGCCCTCGTGGGGCGGAGCCATCCACGGGTCGCCGACCGCAACGTCTGCGAACTCAGCCAGCGCATCGAAGCAGGTCAGGCAGCGTGACGGGGTGTAGAGCCGGTAGACGATGTTGATGATCTCCATCGAGGAGGGGCGGTAGCCCTTCTTCTCGCCGAAGTACACCGGGTAGAGCGAGCCGTCGTTCATCTCAAGGTGCGGCGTTCCGGGGTGCTTGCCGACGCGAGAGATGTAGCGCTTGGCGTTCTTGGTCTTCTCGCCCAGGCTCTCCCAGATGATCTTGAGAGCGTCGTGCTCGACAGCGGCGTGGCAGAAGAGCCCAATCGTGAGGACGATGCGCTCGCGCAGCCGCTGGTCGAGCTCCGCAGCCTTGACGTAGCCGTGGATCTGGCAGGGGAGCCCGACGAGCGCGTACCGGCCTGGGACGTTTCGAATCTCGCTGAAGACCGAGTTGGTCGGGCAGATGGCGTACTTCGACTTCATCGCAGCGAGGATCTCCTCGCGTGAGCGGGCAACGATCGCTTTGCCTTTCCAGAGCTGCTCGGGATCAGAGGTGATAACGACTGCGCCGTCGATCTCGCCGCGCCGCATCATGTTGAGCAAGATCGCCGTAACGAGCCCGCCGCTCGTCGATCGCTCGCGGATATCTGGGTCTGTCGAGTAGGAGAGGAAGGCGTCTATGAACGAGCCGTGGGTCGAGGACAGGTCTGCTTCCTTTCCGAACTGCTTCTTGTAGGCGTCGATGACGTTGAACTCGTCTCCCGGGCACACTTTGACGCACAGGTCACAGTCGGTGCAGGCTGAGAGGTTGTGTACTGCCGGGTAGTCGTCGTTGTCGAGCCCGAGCACGCCGGTTGGGCAGATGCCGACGCACGAGCCGCAGCGGTGGCAGAGGCCGCCGTCGATGATCTTTCCGAGGCTGCGAAGCGCGCGCGGCGTTGTGTCGCTCTTGTCGTGCTCCCAGGTGAGAGGGGATGTTATCGGGCTTGAGCCGCGCAGGGTCGTGTACGGCGCCGGGGCTGGCTGCCCGACGATTGAGAGCGAGGCCGGCTTGCCTCTCCGCTCGGGAGCGGTTGCCTCGCTGCCGCTAGCCATGCTGCTCCTCCCGCACGAACTTCGCGACCACTGGCGAGCCGAAGAGCCACGTTAATCCGATTGCGCGCGCTACACGCTCAAGCCGGCGCGAGAGCTCGGGGCGCTTGAGAGCCCGGTGCAGCCCCATCGGGAAGAAGAACTGCGCAGTGGAGGACTCAAGCCGAAATCCGTGGCGCTTAAACTCGCGCCGCACCTGCCAGGTGGTGAAGATGCGGAAGGTGCGTGTGTTTCCCTCGATACGGCGCTTGATGCCGAAGAGGAGCGGGGAGAGGAAGTTAGAGCTGAGCCACACTGGATAGTCCACGATCACCGCATGGCTCGATGTGCGGCACATCTCAGCGATCAGCGTGCGCCACGCGGTACAGTGGCTCATCAGCCTAAAGCTCACCACGAGGTTAAACGACCTCTCCGGGAACGGGAGCTCAACCAGGTTCCCGGCGCGAAAGGAGATGGCGCCAGACTCGATGAAGTCCCTCAAACGCTCTGCGCAGATGTGCGCGCTGCCGAGCACGGTGACGTCACGGTCTGCGCGCGAGAGCGGGACAGCGATCTGGCCATGTCCGCCACCCACGTCGAGCACCGAGGTGCAGTCGTGGTCTAGCGCAGCGATAACGGCACGCTCTTGGACTGCCAGCATCCAGGCGCCAACGGGCCCGCCGAAGCGTGCTGCGTACTCCTCAGACGAGGAGTGAATGTCAGCCGTCTCGTCCCCGTAGCGGACGATCTCTGGGCTGCCGTGTGGAGAGTCGATCACTGCGTTCGACATGCGAGTCCTGGCGAAGGCGCGGGGCAGCGCGCAGAGAGCGAAAGCTCTAGGCGCCAGCCAACCGTATCAAGGGGGCGGAGTATATAGGGTAAGTGCCTAAAAAATCAAGGAATCCTCCCCCTCTGGGGGTGCCGTTAGCCTGTGCCGCGAGGCGCTAAGGTGCTGAAAATTGGCGGGTTATCGCGAGGCTGAGCCGGGCGGGACGCGCCCACCCTCAAGAAAAACCGGGACTCCGCCGACTAGTCTTGTAAGGGCAGCTACTTTAGCGAGGGAAGAGCTATGGATTTTCCGACAGAGATCGTTGGTGACAAGGCGTACATCAGGGTGACCAGTGATCTCGACACAGAGGTCGCGGGAGAAGCGCTCCGAGCTGCGTTTAACGATGTGTACGACAAGGGGACGCGCACCATTGTGCTCGACCTCTCAAGCACACAGATCATCAACAGCTACGGAATCGGCAAGGTGCTCATGTGCTACAAGCGCCTCAAGGCCGAGAATGGGGTGCTGATGGTGAAGCCCCTCAGTGGATTTGTGAAAGAGACGTTCGAGCTGCTGATGCTCGACAAGCTGCTGCCGGAAGACAAGGATCGGTAGCAGGGAGAAGGAGAGAGCAGGGAGCGAAGTTGCAGTGAGCTGAATGGAGGAGAAGCGGAGCAGATAGCCCATGAGCGTCGCGTCGACACCCCCGAGCATTTTGCTAGCTGACGGAGACGACCGCAGCCGCGAGGTGTTTGGAAGCTTCTTCCAGCGCAGAGGCTGGCAGTACGACGTCCTCCAAGACTCCCGCATGCTCGGCTCAGTTCTCGACCGCACACCGTACGACATCGTTATCGCTGACGTAGAGATGCCGGGCGTCGACGCGCTGCAGGTGCTGACAGACGTGCTCAGGAAGCATCCAACGCAGGCCATCATCGCCGTAAGCAACGAGGCCTCGTACGACGACGCACTGACGTTCTTCCGCAGTGGCGCCACCGACCTGTTGGCCCGCCCCGTTGATTTCATGTGGCTTGAGCGAGTCGTGCAGCAGGTAGTCTGCTCTCGGCGCAACGAGGAGCGTGAGCGGCTCTCGTACGCTTTCGTGACCAGTGAGCGAACCGAGATGCGCTTCTCGTGCAAAGATGTGATTGAGCTCGACACGGTGCCGCTGCCGATAGTGGGCCGACTGCAGGCTGTTGGCGCCCTAGACCAAAACGAGGCGATCAAAGTGCGGCTTGCCGTGCAGGAGGCAGTGCTCAACGCCCTGGAGCACGGCAACTTGGGGCTCGAATCTGCCTGGAAGGAAGAGCTTCAGGCAAACGGCGAAGACCGCTTCGCAGCGGTGCGCCGCGAGAGGCTGCTCGATCCAGCATACTCCGAGCGATCGATCTTTGTGGCTGTTTCGTACGACGGCGGAGTGCTCGAAATCCGGATAAAGGATGAAGGGCAAGGATTTCTCAATCTGCAGGGCGCGCAGGCTCGTCGCGGCCCTCAGGATGTCTCGTGCTCCGGGCGCGGACTGGCGCTCATGTCGAGCGCCGTGGATGAGGTCTTATTTGACAAGAACGGATCTGAAGTAACGCTTCGAAAGGCTACCAAGCGCGCAAGGAGAGCGTAGAGAGATGGCACTTAAATTTAGGCTTAAAGGGCTGGCAGAGACCTTCGTCGACACGATCACCTGCCCGTGTTGCGGCACCGTAGGTTCAGATGACCAGAATTTCTCGACAGAGTTCACCAAGGTGACGTACGAAGGAATTGTGGTCGTGGTGCAGTGCCGCTCGTGCAGCGAGATATTCGTCCCATGCACCCAGCGCCTAGGGATCCTCGATTACAAAGCGCTCCGCGTCGCAGTAGAGAAAGACAGCGTCGACAGTGGACAAGCGATTATGACCGGGTGGGAAGCCGTGAGGCTCTCAGCCGAGAAGCTCAACGCCCAGCGGAAAGGGGCGATGCATTAGCCGCCGCGGCTGTGCTGTTTCACCCACACCCTGTACTCCCGAACCCCGGCAACGGGAACGGCACCGGTTCCGGCACCGGCGATGCTGAGGGTTGTTTATTTACAAAGAGGTCGGCGAGGGCATAGAGGCGGAGTTGTAGGGCTATTCCCCTCGTTGTTCTCGTTGCTCTCTTTGTTTTACTTCCCCGTTCTCGCGCCTATTCTCGGCAGCTGCGATAGAAAGAGGGGATGAGGCGTTACTTAGTAACGTCAGCCAACGTTAGGCCAGCCTTCTTGAGAGCGCCGGCGAAACCGATCTTGTCGATGGTACGGAGAACGCGGGTCGAAACACGAACGCGGACGTACTTGCCAAGCTCCGGCACGAAGAGGCGCTTCGACTGCAGGTTCGACTCGAACTTGTGGTTGGTCTTGTTGTTAGCGTGGCTAACGCGGTGACCGTTTTGGTGTGAAACCCCTGAAATTGCGCAACGACGAGCCATAGAAACTTCCTCTCAGAAATGCCGGGCGAGCTTATATGTCTCTGACATGATTGTCAAAGTAGGGGAAACAATCCCTGTCTCAAAGTAACCAGCTGATTTTCCAGCTTTTTATCGCTCTCCCGTAAACTCGGGCCCCGTGTACGCCCCCGTGCACGTGCTCATGCACGTAAACGCACACGACACAGAGCAGTCGCCACACCTCACCCCCAAAACCCAGGAACGGCGCCAGCAGCTACGTGCTCTCTGAAAAGAAAGCCCCATCGCCGTGGACTCCGTGTTCTCCGCGCCTCCGCGTTATTAAACCAGAAGCTCCCGGTATCGACAGAGGCTGCGAGGATACGCTCTCGGTTGATTGAGAAGAGCGAGATCTCTCGGTGTTCAAGCCTTTTGGTTAAGCAACGCGGAGGC
>CAZZJR010000074.1:11581-13986 GCA_964654585.1 uncultured Bdellovibrionales bacterium | reverse complement strand
ATTGGGTCCAGTAGATGGTTGCGCAGATGGCTGACTGGGTGGCGGTACATCATTGTTCGCCGATGGTTCGATTGGTGTTTGCGTGCTCGAATCCGATGATGTCTCGGTCGTAGTGCTTGAAGTATCAGTCGTAGAGTTTGACGTACCCGTAGTGGTAGTTGAGGTGTTTTGGTCTACCCAGGGGCTGGTCGTATCGTACGCCGCAGGGCTGTTGTGCTCAGGCACCGATTCGGTGATTGCATCCTCGAGCGCGTCGAGCTGAGTCTGATCTTCTTCAGATGGAGAGCTGTCCTGATAGTAACTAGTATCCGCGAGCGTGTTGTCGTCTGCGGAAACCTCCCGAGTGTTTGCATCTGCTGGAGCTTCGGAATTGGAGTCTCCCGAGCTAAGCATCTGGTCGATCGCCTCCTCATCGAAGGGCCCCTCGGCAGAGAGGTTGGCATCGAACTGCTCCTCAAAACTCTCGACCGAAAGCCCGAGGCTATCGAGCATTTCTTCGGAGACCGGTAGGTCAGCGACCTCTGCGATAGCTGCTGTAGCCTGCCAAGCGATGAGTGAGCCGATCAGTAGGGGGGTTAACAACTTCATACGTAACCTCATACAAAACATCTGTAGTTATGCTCTTTTCCGTGGTTTAAGTTACTTAGTTAGTGTTTGCGCAGCTTAACGACGTTGGACGTTTAGAGTTGCCCGGGGCTAGGTAGTTGGGCACCCCTCTGCAGAAGCTCGAATCATCGACCCACTTTCCGTTCTTCTTCTTGCAGGCGATGAAGCCGTCCTTGGTAACTTTCAGTTTGCGGAGAGTCTCGTAGTTGCTATCTCCGGCATGCCCATCTGGGAATCGCCAGGAGCAGCTACCTGGACTGGCTGGGAACCAATTATCGACGGTGTTTCCAGTCAACACGAACGATTCGTTTTGGAACTTATCACAGCGCTTTTTGAACTGGTCGGCTACTTGCGAAGCGGCTTTGCAGATCTTGGAGGCATCCCCAAAAGTTGAGCACCCCATGTTGATATGTTGCGAATTGATTGGACGGTCAGTGTACTTCTTGCAGGCAGAGATCACGGCACGGCACATCCTCATGCCCCACTCGGGATTTGCGTGGTACAGGGTGAGGTGTCGCTGAGCGCCGCACTTAAGTTGCTCAGCTGCTTCCGTGAGCGATCTGTAAGTTGTTTCCGTGCCACGAAGGTTGCAGAATCGCACACCGAAGGGATTCTTAGTGGCATCGAGGGCACAGTTTAAAACGCGGCCTGGGCACAGCGGGATAGTCTTTCCATCCGGCCCCTTGATCGGCTTTCCTTTTGCGTCCACCTTGACCCATTTGAAGGCTAACGCATGTTTGTCGTGATCATCGCCGCTCTTAAATGTGCCGCCGCCTGACTTTTCGTCTGAGTAGGTGAAGAAGCAGCAGGGAGCATTCTTGGTTTCCGGAACGGGCGGCTCATCCAGAACTTCGCTCTCCGAAGAGTTTTTATCGGGTACAGGCGGCGGTTTGAGCTCTCCTGGTTCTTCTTCTTGTGGTACAGGCGGCGGTTTGAGCTCTCCTGGTTCTTCTTCTTCTTCTGGTACAGGCGGCGGTTTGAGCTCTCCTGGTTCTGAAGGCATGCTGTTGCCTCCGCCAGTGCCTGGGGCTGGAGGTTCAGCAAAAAGATCTTCATCTTCAGATTCGGAAGTTTCTGACTCCTCCCCTACCGGGCAGGACTCGGGCTTGAGGAGATTTTCTGAGATCGAGATGAGTTGACCACTTTCGTCGTACATCTCACTTTTCAGGTAGGAGAGTGGGCCGATCTCAGGGGAGTCTTCTCCGTCCACAATATCTGTCGGACATTTGATATCATCCGGTGATTGAAAACCGGCGTCGGCCGCGGCGAGATTGATCTCTTCTTTGAAGGCGTCTTCCGAGATGCACTGGTCAGGGCTCTCTTCCTCCGAAGGCTCTTCCTCTGTATCGGTGAGATCCTGGAGCGTATCGTCGTCAGAGGGCGTCTTAGTTGGGGTGTTGGTTGGAGTCTCAAGTGGAGTTTCAGTTGCAGCGCTAGTCGCCGTCGCGAGGGGCGTTTCTGTTGGAGTGCTGGTCGGTGAGTCCTGAGGAGTGCTCGTTGACGCTGAGGTTGCTGTTGGCTCTGGAGTATCGGTCGGGGTGAACGTCGCCGTGGCTGTTGGCGAGCTGGTACCCGCAGTGACCGGAGTGTGCGTCGGTTCGTTGGTTGGAGTGTCTGCAGGAGTCTCCGTAGGCTGGCTAGTTTGAGTAGCTGCGGGGGTGTATGTGGCCGTGCCCGTCGCGGTGCCCTCGGGGGTCTCCGTAGGAGCGCTCGGCGAGTTGGTGTAGACAGTGACCGGAGTGTACGTCGGTTCGTTGGTTGGAGTGTCTGCAGGAGTCTCCGTAGGCTGGCTAGTTTGA